>JAWVZH010000100.1:0-11485 GCA_033722295.1 Saprospiraceae bacterium | reverse complement strand
TGCTTTAGGCTTTATTGGCAGCGCCCTGATCAGGGAATTGAATAAAAGAGAAAGTGGGTATGATCTGGTTGCCGTGGATGACTTTTACAAAGATTACAAGGATCCCAATCTAAAGGGAAAGAACATTCGAGAGTGGATCCACAGAGACATATTCATCGAGTGGTTGGACAGTACCAGAAAGAACGTGTCGGCCGTTATTCATATGGGGGCGAGGACGGATACGGCAGAGCAGGACAAGGCCATTTTCGACCGGTTGAATGTCAAATATTCCAAAGAGATCTGGCGCATTTGTACGGAGGAAAAGATACCGCTCATCTATGCGTCAAGTGCAGCGACGTATGGAGACGGAAGTGAAGGATTCTCCGACGAGCACGAGCTCACCTATACACTCGAGGCTCTCAATCCTTATGGTCGGTCAAAACTGGAGTTCGATCAATGGGTTTTGAAGCAAGAGGATCGTCCTCCCAGATGGTATGGCCTTAGATTTTTTAACGTGTTCGGACCGAATGAATACCACAAGGGAAGGATGGCTTCTGTCGTCTATCATGCCTTTAAGCAGATCCAGGAAACAGGAGAGATGAAACTCTTTCGTTCACATAGGGAGGATTATGAGGACGGCGAGCAGAAAAGGGATTTTATCTATATAAAGGACGTAGTGAGGATCATAGTGGACCTGTTGAATGACAAGTCCGCACCATCAGGGATCTATAATCTTGGGACCGGTAAGGCAAGGACCTTCAATGATCTGGTCGCTGCTATCTTCCAGGCACTGGGTCAGGAAAAGAAGATAAGTTTCATCGATACTCCGGAGGACATCCGTGAGGCCTATCAATATTATACTCAGGCGGATATGTCAAAATGGGACCAGACAGGGGTAGATGTCAGCACGAAGCGCATGGAGGAAAGCGTAGAGGATTATGTGAAGAATTATCTTGCTGCGGGATACAAGGTTTGGTAGAACGTAATGTGGAGCGTGGAGCGTGGAGCGTGGAGCGGGTAAAGTGTATCGTGTATAGTTAAGAGGATTTTCGTTGGTCGCGGATGATCTCATAGCGTCTTTTCACTCCCCAGGCCATGAATCTGCTTATGATGAATCCTGCCCGGCCATCGAGGATCCCTAATTGTAATACGTAATGTTTGAAAAAGCGGTAAGCGGGTTTTAGGTAGAGGTGATAAAAATTGACCTTTCCTGTTTTCGGTTCATAATCCCGGGCGGACCACTGAGCGTAACGTTCCAGTTTTTGCCTGTACTTTTCAAGGGTCAGAAAAGAGTGATGGTGGAGTTTTCCCTTTAATGACCCTAATTTACCTTCGGTTGTGATCTCTGCATGTACAGCGAGATCTTCATACCGACATCTGTCCCTGTGAAAGAGACGCACCACGGCATCTCCTTTCCAGATAAATCTCAGTTTCTGTCCCAGGAAAAAATTCTGTCTTTTGATCCAGAATCCGACAAACTCCTCTGTGCCCTGCTCACGGAATGCCAAAAGCGATTTTTTCAGTTCAGGAGTCACTCTCTCGTCTGCATCCAACAGGAAGATCCATTCGTTTTTGGCCTGTGGAATGATCCAGTTCTTTTGAGCAGCAGAATTCTCATATTCGTGCTGAACGAATTTCACCTCTTTCCGGTTCCGTACGATCTCCGGAGTACTGTCTGTACTGAAGGAGTCCACGACGATGATCTCGTTAGCCCAGGATACCGAATCCAGGGCGTCCGATATGTGGGCCTCTTCATTGAAGGTGGGAATGATGGCCGTGATCTCAGGCATGTGAAGCGGCTCCTTTGGCGATGAAATAGGGATTGAGCAGATCTTCCTTGTTATACTTCAGAGGAGCATTGCCTTCCCAGGTCAATACGGAACCTCCGGCTTCTTCGAGAATGATCTGAGCTGCGGCGGTATCCCATTCCATGGTGGGTCCCAGTCGCGGATAGAGATGTGCTTTTCCCTCCGCCAGCTTCAAGAACTTAAGGCTGCTGCCGGTAGCGAGTGTACTGGGGTTGTCCAGGGCATCGATGAATTTTCTTACAGCCTCACTCGGATGACTGCGGCTGATCGCAACTACAAGCCCCTCATCTCCGCGATGAAAAGGAGCGGCTCTGAGTCTTTTTCTGTCTTCAAATGGACCCTTGTAAGCGCCAAATCCTTCCGCCGCATAATAGACCTCATTACTGGCAGGTACCAGAACGACACCGGCGATGACCTTATGATTGCGGCATAAAGCGATGTTGACCGTGAATTCACCATTGCGCTTGATGAACTCTTTGGTTCCATCGAGCGGATCTACCAAAAAGAACAATTCGAAATCCTTTCTTTCCTCATACTCCATTTGCCGGCTTTCTTCAGAGATGATCGGAATATCGGGATAGGACTGTTTCAATGCCGAAACGATGATGTTATTCGACTTTTCATCGGCGATGGTCAGCGGGCTGTCATCGGATTTGATCCTGACCTCAAAATCGGGTGATTCGTATACCTCGAGAATGGCTTCCGAAGCTTCTCCCGCGATGCGTATGAGGTCTTGAAGCAGGCTTTCAACAGAAATGTTGAGAGATTCCATATAAGTCTTAATTGTCTAAGTGATACCTTCGTAAAGATATAAGGACCTATAATATTGTCTTCAATGAGTAGGATTTTAGTTACCGGAGGATGTGGATATATCGGCAGTCATACTATTGTTGATCTGCTGGATAATGGATATGAGGTGTTGTGTCTCGACAGTTTGATCAATGCTTCTCCTGAATGCCTGGAGGGGATCAGGGAGATCACTGGCAAAACGATCAGGAATCATCTTGTGGACCTCACTAAAACGCATGAGGTAGACTCATTCTTTCAAAATCAGGATCCTATAGACGGCGTTATTCATTTTGCCGCTCTAAAAGCAGTAGGCGAATCCGTCGAAAAGCCGATGCTTTATTTTAAGAATAATGTTAATGGCATGATCAATCTCCTGGAGGCATGCGTAAAATTTGGAGTGAAGCATTTTGTCTTTTCTTCATCATGTACGGTCTATGGAGATCCGGATCAACTTCCCGTGACGGAGACATCTCCTTTCAAGCCTGCCGAGTCGCCGTATGGCAGGACTAAACAGATAGGTGAAATGTTACTGGAGGATATATGCCGGCTTACACCGCTGCGAGGCGTCTCCCTGAGATATTTCAATCCGGCAGGTGCTCATCCTTCTTCAGAGATCGGTGAGTCTCCTGTAAATCCTGCACTGAACCTCGTGCCTATAATTACAGAAACGGCTATTGGCCTGCGTGACCAGATCAAGGTATTTGGTAATGATTATGATACACGGGATGGGACCTGCATCCGGGACTATATTCATGTGAGCGATCTGGCCCACGCGCACACATTGGCATTGAAATACCTCGACGAAAATGAAATGGACCTGGAAGTTTTCAATCTGGGTACAGGAAATGGTGTGTCAGTTCTTGAGGCCATCCATGCCTTTGAGGCGGTCAATGGTCTAAAGCTCAAATATTCGATGTCTGAAAGACGCCCTGGGGATGTACCCGCCATCTATTCGGACAATAAGAAGGCCCGGGAAGATCTGGGATGGCGACCTGAAAAGGATATCAATGATATTATGAAGACGGCCTGGGAATGGGAGAAATCCAGAAGAGATAATTGACCCTTTGAATATGTGATTTGAGAGGTTGCATTATCGTCATATTGATAGAATGGTTTTCCTATCTTGATCTTCCGAGTATCATTCACTAAAAGAATACGACGTTTCATGGACTTAAGAAATCTCCTTCCTTTGGCACTTATAGTGAGCATCAGCTCAACTTTAGGTGGGCAAAACTACTTCCAGCAATCGGTTGATTATCGAATTGCGGCTTCTCTGGATGACGAAAATAAGCTCCTTGCTGCTGAATTCGAGATCAATTATACGAATAACAGCGATCAGGATCTGTCCTACCTGATCTTTCATCTGTGGCCGAATGCCTATAGTGAAAAAACGTCGGAATTTGCTAGTCAGTTGGCGGATTACGGAAACAGGGATTTCTATTTCGCTGAGGAGGAAGAAATGGGTGGTTATGAGACCCTGTCTTTTGTTATAGACGGCAGATCAATTGAATATCAGAGGTTTAATGGTCATCCGGATGTGGTAAAAATGATGCTTCCCCGAATCCTTAAGCCTGGAAGAAGAGTAACGATCACGGGAAATTTTGTTCTGGACATACCCCGACCTTTCAGCCGGATGGGTCATACAGAACGGTCTGTTCAATTGACGCAGTGGTATCCTAAGCCTGCTGTTTTTGACAAGAATGGATGGCATCCGATGCCATATTTGAATATAGGAGAGTTTTACAGTGAATTCGGAGATTATGAAGTGAGTATAGATTGCCCGGCGGATTATGTCCTGACCGGGACGGGTGAATTGCAGAATGAGGATGAAAGGAATATCTATCTGAATATGGCTGAAAATAATTCCCTCTATCCCGATCGTGAGGGCAGAAAGACATTGACATTCTCAGCTGAAAATGTACATGACTTTGCCCTGTTTCTTGATAAGGGTTTTTTGATAAAAAGGGAAGTAGCCGCGATCGAAAGTGGGCGAGACTCGGTCGAATGCTGGGCATTCTATCACGAAGAGTCTGAAACCTGGCCTGAAGCTGCCAGATATGTACGAAGAGCCATTGAGTTCGGGTCAGAGAAAATAGGTGCCTATCCCTATCCCCAGGCAACTGCAGTAGAAGGTGTTCTGCTCGCTGGTGGAGGGATGGAATACCCTATGGTGACCATCATTCAGCCCATGAAGGAACCTCAGATGCTGGATAATGTAGTGGCACATGAGGTCTTTCATAACTGGTTTTATGGGTTGCTTGCGACTAATGAAAGATACTTCCCCTGGATGGATGAGGGTTTTACCTCCTACTATGAAGGACGTTATATGGACACGTATTATCAAGAGCCCTTCAACCTTGCTGGAATGGTCGGAGGGTTAATGGATCTTGAGAATTTAGAGAAGGCACTGTACTGGATACAGGCCGGCACAGCAAAAGAAAGTCTCAGGTGTTGTCATTCCAGGGACTATCACCCGGTCAATTATCAATTGGCCGCATATACCAAACCAAAATTGTCTTTACGCTATTTAGAGGACCTATACGGCCAATATCTTGTGGATAAAGCCGTTCAGCGATATTTCGATGTATGGAAATTCAAACATCCCGGCCCACTGGATGTGAAATATATTTTTGAGGAAGAGTTCAATCTGGATATGGGTTGGCTCTTTGACGACCTTATTCAGGGGAATCAGCTCTTGGATTACGGCGTCGCGGGATTTGATCAGGCTTCAGGCCATGCGATCATTGAAAACCTTGGAGCTATTAATGCCCCTTACAGGATCTCTGGTTTCGGTTCTGGTGATACGATCTTTACCACTGTATTGTCCGGACATAACGGTCAACAGATCTTCAACCAGGACCTCTCAAATATCAACAAGATACAATTGGACCCCAATTCCAGATCACTGGATATCAATCGCTCCAATGATGAAGGCTTTCCTCGCAAAGGATGGCTCTCCAGACAGAAGACTAAATTTCATTTTGTTCCTGGTACCCATCGAGGTCATAATACCATCTACCTGTACAACAGAATGGGTTGGAACAATTATGACAAGTTCATGCTTGGATTGCACATCAGCAACAGAGCTTTACTTCCAAGAAAATTCAATTTTACTTTGAATCCCCTTTATGGGTTTGGATCCGGATCAGTGGTAGGAAATGGAGATGTTCATTATAACTTTTTCAATCGGGAGAATGATCTGCGATTGACGAAAGTCGGCGTGGCGTACAAGACTTATCACGTCAATGAGGAGACGAACGGAGAAATGCCCAGGTCCCAAAAATGGTCACCATACATAGAATGGCAATTTCGCGGGAATACGACCCGGTATGAATCTCATAGATTTCGACTCCAGGGAGACCGCCTGACAGAGGAATATTATTTTGAGTCGCCTGAAGAAAGGGCGACGAGTGAGCTTAATGCCTTCACCCTGGGCTATGAATGGCGAAGGGAAGGCGGTATCCATCCTCAGTCTTTTAAAGGGCAGTTGGAGTTCGGTGATTATGAAACCAGTTTCAACAGTGATCAGCAGTATCTGCTACTGACCTTGGAATATGACGGAGATTGGTACTACGCGGAAGACAAAAGGATCAATGTCCGGGCTTTTACCGGAATATTTCCATTTAATACAGATCGAGAGGCAGGAACTGTGAATCCGTTGTTCGTCCGACGATCTCTTGGCCTGGCTTATCAGGGGTACAACGATGTTTTTGACCGTGTCTTCCTGGGCAGGAATGAACAGGGTGGTTTCTTAGCCCACCAGGTTGCCATGGAACAAGGAGGGTTCAAAACGGCATTGACATCTGCAAATGCCAATGTGATAGGGAACAGCAATCATGCTATAGCCTCGGTGAATCTCACCGCTGACCTGCCGATCAATATCATCGGCCTTAAATGGATAAAGCCATTTTTGGATCTGGGATACTTTGCTGACAGACAACCTTCGCGCGATTATGATTTGGATGACCAATTTCTCTGGTCTTCCGGTCTTTCGATAGATATAGGAGATGTATTGAAAGTTTACTTTCCTTTGGTTCATTCCCAAAACATCGAGGATGCGTTCAATAGTATTGACCAGGAGGGAGTTTTTGAGCGTGTGACCTTTTCACTCAATTTGCGGAAACTCAATTTTTATAATTTCATTGAAAGTGGTTACCTGAAGGCGCCTAATTAAGATGAAGCAGAGCGGTAGCCGACCATTGAACAGTTGTCTTCATTGAGAATTTTGTTGGCATGGTATTTTAGATCCTGGGGATCGACTGCCTGATATCTGTCATTCTCGGAATTGATCAGATCTATATTTCCCAGTAGTTCATAATAAGCAAGACTCATAGTCTTTCCGAGAGAAGAAGTTTCACTCAGGATGAGGTTGGTGCGTACCTTGTTCAACTGGCGATCGAGCTCTTCCTGTGGAATGTCCTCTTTTTTTAGCCTGTTGATCTCCTTCCATAGAATTTCCTCTGCAGTCTCAAGGTCGATACCCTCGGCCGGTTGTCCCTCTATTATGAGCAATCCCGGTTCAGAAGAGCCATAGACGTAGGAATCCACAGAAACGAATGAAGATTCATCTTTGATAAGGTGAGAAATGAGTCTCGAAGAAGGGCCATTGGCCAGAATATCTGTCAAAAGGTCTTGCGGATAATACTCTGATGAGTTCCGGGCACCCATTTTGAATGCCAGATAAATAGCGTCGCTGGGCACATCCGCATCGATGACCTTCTTTCTGTACCCGTCCTGGCGAGGTTCGACGATTCCGGGCCTCAGGGGCTGGACCCCGGCCGGAATTTGACCGAAATATTTCTCGGCTATTTCTCTGACCTGATCGGAGTGAAAATTGCCTCCTATGGCGAGAATGGCATTTGAGGGAAGGTAGTGGCTATGGTAGTATTTGACCACATCTTCTAACTGTGCATTGGCGATGTGATCAGGAGTAAGCCCGATCGTCGGCCAGCGATATGGATGTTGTGTGAAGGTAAGGTCCAGGAGGTGGTGCCACAGATCACCGTACGGTTGATTGTAGCAGGTTTCCATGAATTCTTCAATGACCACGTTACGCTGTGTTTCGAAGGTCTTTTCATTGATTATCAGGTTGTGCATTCTGTCTGCTTCCAGAAAAAGGGCGGTCTCAAGATTCTCTGCAGGCAGGATGTTATAGAAGTGCGTCATGTCAGAATTGGTGTAGGCATTGTTATCGCCTCCCGCACTCTGCATGGCTCCATCGAAATCAGGTGCATTTTTAGAGCCTGAGAACATCAGGTGTTCAAATAGGTGGGTAAACCCGGTTTTATCAGGTTCTTCATCTTTTGACCCAACATCGTATAATACACTAATGGTCGCCATCGGTGTATGAGGGTCGTAATGAAAAATGGTCTGCAGACCATTCGATAATTTGAATCTTTCGAATGTAACCATGCAAGGAAATGTGGCGCGAATTTATGATAACATACCTGGAATTAACAACGCTGAGGTCCTGAAGGTCACATTTGTGGGATTTATTTGGTTAAAAGTTGAGTAAGCAACGGCATTATTTACTCAAGTATGAGTATATTTTTTCCAAATCCAGTCGATCCATATGACATTCAAGAGCATATTAGAGGAAAGGGAAGGCCGCTTTTACATTTTTCTGGGTATTTGGGTGCTGCTCAATCTCGTGCAATCTGTAACGACAGGGCTTTTTCATGATGAAGCCCTGTATTGGGCATTTTCTGAAGAGCCCGCTTTCGGCTATTTTGACCATCCGCCTTTTACGGCCTGGCTTATCGCTCTCACATCATGGATCCCGGGTGACCTGGGTGTCAGATTGCCCTTCATACTAATGAGTGCCGGGACGATGTACTTTCTGTGGAAGATCCTGGATCCCAGGGACGAGTGGCTTTTTATCGCCATTCTGGTCGGTGTCCCTCTGATACATGTCGGTGGGTTCTTTGCGGCACCTGATGTGCCACTGCTTTTCTTAATGACGGCGTTTCTGTACTATTACAAAAGCTATTTCTATAAGGACAGCATTCCGCTGGCCTTACTACTAGGGCTATTATTGGGTCTGATGGGCATCTCTAAATACCACGCCATCCTATTTGCCATAGCTCTGGCACTTTCAAATATTGAAATGTTCAAAAGGCGGTCGCTGTATCTGGGGCTTTTGGTGGCGGCTATTGTCGTGCTTCCTCATATATATTGGCAATGGCAAAATGATTGGGTGTCTTTTCAGTTTCACCTTTTCAGTCGTCGCGGAACTCAGCCGTGGTCGTGGTCTTTTTTCGGTGATTATTTAGCGGGTCAGATAGGTATCTATGGTTTGTTTTTAGCTGGTGTTTTATTTGCAGCAAGTATAAAGAAACCGCCGGGAGACCATTACGACTGTGCTTATAAGTACACGTTCTTTACTGTTTTTATCTTTTTCACCTTGAGTGTATTCAAGGGGAGGGTGGAAGCCAACTGGACGGCCATGGCATTCATTCCGATGGCCTACCTGACTTATCTGTATGTCAAAGAACGGCCTAACTGGAGGCGATGGCTGATGTACTTTGCTGGATTCAGCCTGATCCTTACGTTGATGATCCGATTTGTGCTTGCATTTGAGGTGCTGCCTCCGGATCTGATGAAAAGGAATGAGACGCATGGATTTGAAGAATGGGCCAAGAAGTTAGAGGCCGAAGCAAATGGGGCACCTGTTGTGTTTACCAACAATTATCGAAAGCCTGCGAAATACAGTTATTATACTGGCCAACCCACATATTCCTGGAATATGGCCAAGTATTCGGGTAATCAATACGACCTTTGGACTGAAGATGAGATCGCACTTCAGGGAGAGCGTGTCCTGATGGCGAGTGATGAGCTGGACACAGAGAATAAGATCGAATTTGATCATGGCATAGGACCAGAAAAAATCCGTCAAATATCACGATGGTACTCCTTCAATTATCTGGATATAAAAGCTGATCCACCTTCGGAGGCCATTACCAGTGAGCTTGAAGCGGGTCTGGAAATAACCATTACTAACACGACGGACTTCAGGCCGGTAAGTGGTGGTGAGGCAGTGCAGGTTCAGGCCGTCTTCCTTCAATACGAGAAGATCAAAAAGACCAGCATACTCATTGCTGATCTGGATGTAGAGTCGATTGATCCGGAAGGAGAGATGAAGAGAAGGGTAAGCTTCACCTATCCTGAGGAGCCCGGTGAATACACCCTTAAATTTTCCATTCTGAGTAATGGTTTCCCAGGGTTGAATTCATGGCCATATGAGGTGAGCGTGAAAGAGGCGGGCGAGTGATCAAATGTTAAAGTAACCCCGGGGGTCACTTTAACGTTTTCTTAACACTTTTAAGTCGATTCACCCTCATTCTCGAATTGAAAAATATTCGCAAAGCACTGTTTTTCAGTTGATTATATCGGAAAGTTGGAATTGCAAATCATTATATTGAAATCAACCCCGGGGGTCGATCTCTCTATTTTACACCAGAAATAAGTCCGAAGCATGTCCATCGGCAAAGAACCGTTGATCTTCCGCCAATATCAAATGATCGTTCTCAATGTGGAGTATACCTGCTTCGATTTTATTTTGAGACTCTGCTAATAAATGATCAAGGAATTTTTTACCAACACTTTCAATTTTCTCCAGTGAAAGCCCTTTAGATAATCTAAGACCCAGCATCACTGATTCATTATATACATCCCTGTCATTCAGAGTTTCCTCCTCATTTGGTAAAGCACCTTCATTGATGGTCTTGATATAGTTTGGATTGTGGCTGACATTCCAGTATCGGTGTTTACCGTCATAGGAATGTGCTGAAGGCCCAATACCTAGATAAGGGTTCCCCAACCAATAATTGGAATTATGAACAGCTTGATGACCGGGTAGGCTCAAATTGGAAATTTCATAGTGCTCAAAGCCACATGATCCAGCCCAGTGCTGGAGTATCTGGAAATCTTCTAGTGCCATTTCATCATTGACATTCTGCAATTGACCGGTTTTTATCCTGTGAGAAAGTGCGGTCCTGGGTTCTATGGTCAGCGCATAGGCCGAGAGATGATCAACGGGGTAGCCATTCAGTATTTCAAGGTTTTTCTCAAAATTTTGAGAGGTAGACCACGGTAATCCATAAATAAGATCAATATTAATGGATTTGAGGCCTGCTTGCAATGCAGTTTCAAGTGCTGTACGGGCGATCTTTGTATCATGTACCCTGTTCATGATCTTCAGATCACGGTCGAAGAAGGACTGAATCCCAATACTGAGCCTATTAATTCCCAATGCCTTCAGATTTTCAAGGTAATCCGCGGTGATGTTCTCCGGATTGGCCTCGAATGTGAATTCCGTAACGCGGGAAAGGTCAAATTCATCTGAAAGGCTTTTGACAAGTCCTTCTATCTCCTGAATGGTCAAAAGTGATGGCGTGCCGCCACCGAAATAAATTGTTTGGACCGGTTCATCCAGAAAACTGGTTTGATGATGAATTTCGGATCTCATAGCGGACAGAATCTCCTTTTTCAATTTCATCGAAGTGCTGAAATGAAAATTACAATAGGAACAAGCCTGACTGCAAAATGGTATGTGTAGGTATATCCCTGACATGCTCACAAAGTTACTCATGTCGGACCACTCACCATTTAATCGCTGGATATGGATGCAACATGGCATTGAATCCGAGAATAAAAGTCTCTACCCCCGGAATCTCTGATCCTTCAAAGTCCAGGTGAAGGATGTCATCAATGATATCGCGGAGATTTACAATGAGGTAATGCATGGCACCAATGTCTCGTCCGGCTGGATTAGTATAAGGCAGCAAATAATAAGCAGTGCCCTGAAAGAAACTAAAATAAACACCAGCTACCATTTGTCCGGCGACTGTCGCTACAACGGCTTTGCCAATCCCTGTGTTTTCAGTGAATCTGACCAGGTGATCGAGTGC
>JAWVZH010000099.1:0-11581 GCA_033722295.1 Saprospiraceae bacterium | reverse complement strand
CTCATATGATCTGTTCATAAGACATTGTCTTCGATCACCTTGTTCAGCATTTATCGCAAAAAGTATATGTCAGATATCAGACATCACATAGCATGACTCACACTCATTATTGGTGGGAGAAAACTTTTTCTTATTAAATGCATTTATCTATTGCATTGGAAGGAAAAGATCACTTATTTAGTGGTATGAAAATTATTCACACTTTCTCTTGTTGCTGTTGCTGTTGTTCTCCAGTCATCTGGCAGAGGGGGGTGTGATGTCCAATTAAAAAATATCAAAAAAAAGCCCTTCCTGCGTGAAGGGCTTTTTTTTTATACCATATCATATGACTCAATTGACAGAAACACGGATCGGATCACCCGAATTGATGGCTTCCCTGTCCCAACAGGTCGGAAATACGCCTCTACTGGCCATTGAATCCCTGGGCTCTGATAAGGTCAAGGTTTATGGCAAGGCCGAGTGGATGCAGTTAGGCAATAGTGTGAAGGCGCGGGCGGCCTTTAATATTATCAGTTCAGCGCTACGAAATGGCCAACTGCAGGACAGGGTATTGTTGGATGCTTCCAGCGGAAATACCGCCATCGCCTACGCCTCTATTTGTGCCAGGCTGAGTATACCAATTGAGATCTGCCTACCAGCCAACGCGTCAGCTAAACGCAAGTCCATACTTCATGCCCTCGGTGCCCAATTGCATCTGACTTCCGAATTGGAAGGTACTGACGGCGCGCAGCGAGAGGCTAAGAATTTAGCGGAAGCACATCCCGATAAATACTTTTACGCAGATCAATATAATAATGACGCCAACTGGAAAGCCCATTATTACACTACGGCGTTGGAGATATGGGAACAAACCAACAAAAAGCTCACCCATTTCGTGGCTGGTTTGGGTACCACAGGCAGTTTTGTGGGCACAGCTCAAAGACTTAAGGAACTCAATCCCGAGATCCGGACGATAGCACTTCAACCGAACAGCCCCATGCACTTCCTTGAAGGCTGGAAGCATTTGCCTACCGCCAAAGTGCCCGGAATCTATAACGACAGAAATGTTGATCAACTTTTGGAGATCAACTCAGAAGACTCTATCGCTTTCGTCAAGCGAATCGCAAGGGAAGAAGGTCTATTGATCAGTCCGTCTTCCGCAGCTAACTTATTGGGAGCAAAAAGGATCGCAGATACACTGGAGGAAGGGGTGGTCGTCACCATCCTGCCTGACGATATATCAAAATATGATGAAGTATTAAATATGATATGATCATGGTAATACTGAATAAACAAATAAGGGACAAGATTGCAGATCATGGTAAAAGAGACTATCCCCATGAATGTTGCGGCTTTCTGTTTGGCCGGGATCATGATGAACGGAGGGAAATAATCAAAGCTTTACCAGTTGAAAATATACACTCGGAGGATCAACGAAGGCGTTTCCAGGTCTCTCCGAAGGATTACATGAAGGCTGAAACCTTTGCAGATGAGAATGATATGGAATTTCTAGGTATCTACCACAGTCATCCCGATCATCCATCAGTGCCAAGTGAGCACGATCTCAAACAGGCTGTACCATTCTTCTCTTACTTCATATTGTCAGTAAAAAATGGACAACCTGATACATTGCAATCATGGAAACTCAATAGCGAAAACATATTTCAAGAAGAAAAACTAAAAATCGAAAATCAATAATTCATGGCTAAAGTTCTTATTCCAACACCATTAAGGAAGTTCACAAATAATGCTTCAAAAGTTGAACTGGAAGGCGATAATGTTATCGAAGTGTTGACCAGTTTAACCAACAATTATCCGGACCTGAAACCTTATCTTCTGGATAATGATAAAGTAAAACCTTACATCAAACTCTTCAAGGGAGAAGAAGATATTGAAAGTCTGGACAATGAAGCCACGAGGCTCGAGTCTACTGATACATTGAGTATAGTGCCTGCCATAGCCGGAGGTTAAAAAAGAATAGCAATGACACAATTATCCAAAAGAGAATTAGAAAGATACAGCCGACACCTGATCATCCCTCAGTTTGGAGTTGAGGGACAGAGAAGATTGAAGTCCTCGAGTGTATTGGTCGTGGGAACAGGAGGCCTGGGTGCGCCATTGCTTCAATACCTGACCGCAGCGGGCATTGGCAAGATTGGTCTTGTCGACTTCGATGTTGTCGAGGAAAGCAACCTGCAGAGGCAGGTACTTTTCACGACTGAAGACGTCGGTCGGCCCAAGGTAGAAGCCGCAGTAGAACGTCTTCAATTACAAAACCCTCATATCGAATTTGAGGTGTACAATACCATGCTCACCAGCGATAATGCCTTGGACATCATAAAAGATTATGACATAGTAGCGGATGGAACAGACAACTTTCCTACCCGGTACCTGGTTAACGATGCCTGTGTCAAACTCGGCAAGATCAATGTTTATGCGTCTATCTTCCGGTTCGAAGGGCAATTAAGTGTGTTCAACTTCAAGAGGGAAGATGGCAGCCGGGGCCCGAATTTCAGGGATATGTTTCCCAGCCCTCCCCCTCCAGGACTAGTGCCAAGTTGTGCCGAAGGGGGTGTCATAGGTGTTCTTCCGGGTATTTTAGGCAGTCTTCAGGCCAATGAGGTCATCAAAGTGGCCAGCGGCGTTGGAGAGCCCATGGATGGAAGATTGTTCATTTTCGATGCTGGGTCATTTGAAACTCGCACGCTGAAACTTTCAAAGTCACCCAAGAATAAGATTACAGCTGAAAGAGCGGATGAGATCGAACTGATCGATTATGATGCTTATTGCGGCATAGGGAACGAAGTAAAGAAGAGAGAGGTAAAAAGTATTGATGTTGAAACCCTCAACAAGTGGCTCGCTATCAAGAAGGATTTTCAATTAATAGATGTGAGGGAACCCTACGAATATGAGATCTCTCATATCGACGGAAAGCTCATTCCCAAGTCAGAAGTTGTCCAGCGCATCGATGAGATCGCCCAGGATAAAGATGTGGTTGTCCACTGCCGGGTCGGAGAAAGAAGCGCTGATGTTATAAGGTTACTTGAAGATAAATATGGTTACAGCAACCTCTATAATCTCGAAGGCGGTATCCTCGCCTGGGCGGACAAGATCGACTCGAGTTTAGCAAAATATTAATCATTAAAAAAAATATAAATCATGGCTATCAGACTAGGAGACAAAGCGCCTAATTTCAAGGCCCAAACCTCAGAAGGAGAAATAGACTTTTATAATTATCTGGGAGACAGCTGGGGAGTGTTATTTTCCCATCCGGCCGATTTCACACCGGTCTGCACAACAGAGTTAGGCAGGGTGGCCAGGCTCAAGGACGAGTTCGAAAAGCGCAACACCAAAATACTTGCCCTTTCGGTAGATCCCCTGAATGAACATAGAGAGTGGATCAAGGATATTAATGAGACCCAGTCAACTACGGTCAACTATCCGATCATCGCAGATGAAGACAAAAAAATTGCCGAATTGTACGACATGATCGCACCGGGTATTGATGAAAAGGCCACAGTTCGATCGGTCTTTGTGATCGGACCGGACAAGAAGGTAAAATTGACTCTTACCTATCCACCATCCACGGGTCGAAACTTCGACGAGATATTGAGAGTCATAGACAGCTTACAATTAACTTCGGACTACCAGGTGGCTACACCTGCGGATTGGAAGGAAGGCGAGGATGTCATCATCGTGCCCAGCATAAGCGATGAAGAGGCTGATAGAAAATTCGAAAAGGGATATACAAAGGTCAAAGACTATCTGAGGATAACTCCGCAACCGAATTTAAATTAGAATGACCAAAGGCGGCCTTCCCGGTCGCCTTTTTTTATGCAATGAATACAGACCCTCCAAGGGTCCCCCCACCCTCCAAGGGCCGAATGTCAATATGAAATAGGAAATATGAAACATGAAAAGGCCCTTTGTCTCCAAATCAATAATATAAGATTAGTGAGCACCTGGCTCTAAAACCACCATTATCTGCATTTCAATTCACCATCTCTGCCGATAAAGATTATCGCATACATCTCTATAACTGGCGGCTTACACAATCTCATTTTCACAGATGTATATTACTCACCTGATTTACCACTTCAATGAGATCCCGATCAAAAAACAGCGTGCCGTATTCAATACACATAAGTACATTTTCTTTCGGCATACTTCGTATCAGCACTTCTCTGAGAGCTTTTTAAACACGCTTGATCCGTGTATTCGAGTGTTGTCAGTACAGGTTGCGGTATCAATCGCACCTGTCCGGAATGATCATAAGTGCTGTCCCATTTAATATTATTGCGGTTCCAGAATTCGACAAATCTTGGAGAGGTGAATTCGTTTTTCGGATTTTGAATATGGTCGTGTTCATAAAACGTTTCTAAAAACGTACTACCATCTTTCAAATATTGCTTTTGCCTGATGACATTACCATTCTTCCATTCCCACAGTTCAAAACCACCATGATTGACAATAGAAGAATCCCTACTAATCCAGAAAAAGTCCATTCGGTAAGGTAGATTGCTTCCACTTTCATATGTAAACTCATATCTATCCATACCGGCTGACCACGGAGAGTTTGTTTCCCACAGTGTAATGGCTGACACTCTATCATCCTCGTATTCACGGGCTTCAACAAGTTTCGTTCGGTTCCCTTTGATCAGGAGCACTGTATCTATAAATCCACCCTCGTCTCTTAGAAAGGTGCTTTTCGATCCATCCTTCAACTGTATCATTATGAGTTTATCGTCTTCATAGATAAAGTTGGCTATTGAAATGCTTCCGATATCCTCATAAATGACATGCTTCACTTGACATTGTAGCATTGGCTCAACTTGCTCCTTACTACAACACCAAAACAGAACTGGTGCTATGAAGTAAATCCACCTCATACCTTTTCAACGCCTCACGGTTGTGAAATGGCCACTACCAGGAGCATTTACAGACCCTCCAAGGGTCCCCCCACCCTCCAAGGATGAATCCGCTACCTATACTATACCCGGTAAAGCATTCAACAATGCCATGATCTCTATTCTTTTCTTCACCAGTTTGCCTTTAAGCTCGATGGCTTTCATCCTCTGAGCAAACCATTTTTGTTCCCTTTGATTAACAAGAAAAATGGTGCTTTCGCCGATGAGGTATTGTGAACGTTCTGCATTTGCCAATTTTTCAGAAGCGATGACGATACTTTTTTGCGTGGTCAATTGTTGTTCCAGGAGTTCGATTTCCCTGATCATGGCTTGCGATCGATTATTCAGACGAGTTTCCAGATTTCTTTGTTGGAGCCTGACTTGTTGTGACTTGATGGTATTAAGTTGAATATCTGCCCGTGCCTCCCTGAAAAACATAGGCATACTGAAGCCTGCTCTCCATTTATAATCATTGAAAGCTCTTTCATCCCACTGGTATATGAAAGGATTGTATTGAAGAGAAAGCCGAGGCTTCAGTTCTTCCTTCAGCAGGCGTTGCTCGACTTTGAGCATCTCACCTTTATTGGTGAGGGCCAGCAGATCTGGATGCGACCTTATGGCATTCGACATAGCCACAGAGAGAGAATCGTAAAATTGAAGGAGCAGATCATCCTCCACCGGAGGTCCCACACTCTTCATCTTGGCTGGCAGCCCATCCTCATCCCAGAGGAAGGCACTCACCATCATGTTCTTTTCAAATTCCAGGGCGAGGAACTCCGCTCTCTGGTTGATACGGTTATCAAGGCCCACACCGGCTTCAAGTGTATCTATAGCACGACCATCACCAATTTTGTACAATTCCAGCGTTCCTTCAAACAACTCATTCGCATAATCGACATATTGCTCCGCAATATCCAGTTTCTCTCTCGCCACCAACCAGTCTACATATGTTACTGCCGCTGACGCATAAAGCTCATTGAGCATGACCTCTTTTTCGAGCGCATTGGCCGTTCGAAATAATCGTGCTTGATCCAGTGCCGCTCTGCGCTCGTTATATATCATGCCTCGCAGGACATCAAGTCTGATACCCACATGAACAAGGCCTGAAGACGGTAATAGGTCAGCCGGATTGAGATTGACTCCGTCGTTCAGATCGTAACCTGCATTGAATTCAAGGCCATACCTTGTAGGCACACGGATATCCCCTTCAATGAATCGGAAATAATTGTCGTCCTTGAAAAATTTCTGTTCGACCCTGGCATCAACCTGCGGATCCAGATTGCCACGTGCCTTTAGTTGCATTACCGTACTTTCCTCATCAAGCAGGTAAGCCTGTCCGGCCACAGGATGATGAGCCTCTACGACACGTAGATAGTCCATGAAACCCCTGATCTCCAGCTCAGACTGTTGTGCGAGTAATTGATTAAATGTCAAAAGAACGAGAGAGAGGATGATATGCTTCTTCATTAGGAAGAGGATTTGAGATCATTCAGTGAAATGTTATGCGGTATCGGCCGCTCCTGATCATCGACTTTTACATACACTATTTTGTCGACGCGGATAATGGCCTTCCTGGAAAAAAGATTACGCACTTCACACGACATCGTGATCGAAGTTTTTCCCAGCGCTTCGAGCTGCACTCCAATTTCTATGACCTCTCCCTGCTTTGCCGAAGAAACAAAGTCGATCTCGGACATGAATTTAGTTACGACATGTCGAGTGTTAAGCTTTGTCATGGCGTAAATACCCGTTTCCTCATCTATCCATTTCAATAACTGCCCTCCGAACAGGGTATTATTGGCATTCAGATCATTCGGCTTAAGAAGTTTTCTTGTATTGTATTCCATATCAGTTTGTCTGTTTAATAGATGTCTCCATTTTTGAATTGTCATTGCCTGTATCAGCACTATAAAAATCAGGTGGAAATCCATTGAGTTGACGCCAGATCTCATACCATACCCTGACATCTTTGAGTAGAACGATGTTTCGGGTTCCCGATCCGACACGGAGCGCCTTGGGCCAGGGACGATCTTGCGGGTCAGGCTGAACGACAACTCTATATTGGCCATTTGGACTGATAAAGTTATCTATGGCCAATACACGACCTGAGAATGTTCCGAATGAGGTTCCGGGCCATCCACTGAAGACAACCGCCGGCCAGCCATCAAACTGAATGCGTACTTCTGTGCCTTTTTCTATAAGAGGCAGGTTAACAGGTTTTACATACATCTCAACAGCCAGATCATAATCATCTGGCATTATGGTAAGCACGTCTGTACCCGATTTGATGATCTCTCCCACTCCAGACCTCAGAGCCTGGGTAACATACCCTGTTTGTGGCGCACGCAGATAATACTGATCAGACCTTTTCTGATAAGTGTTGACCATATTTTGCATTTTACCCGTCAAGGCAAGGTTGTCAAGGTAATCCGTTTGTGTTGCATAAAGCTCCGATCTGACCTTGGCCATTCTTTCGTCAAAATCCGCCTGGACAGCACTCAACTCCGTAGTAAGTATATCGATCTCGCTCCGCCATATTTCCAGATCATTGGCAAGACCTATTTGCTCACCCAGTTCAATCTCATAGTTGAGCTTCCTGTTTTCCAGTTCAGTGAGTGATCTTAACCCCTGGTTTTCCAAACTTTGTGCCCTATCGAGTTGATTTCGAGCTATTTCCACATTCTTCAGTGCTACTTCGTTTCTGATGCTGTCGTTAACAAGTTTCAATCGAGTTTGTCTCAGTTCATTTCCGAGTTGCCTGACGGACAGTTCGCGTTGCTTTTCTAAAGCCTCCAACTGGGATTCGAGAGCATCTATCTTGCTCTGGTATGCCAGAAGGCTTTCCTGTTTTGCATTCAACTGGTCCTTCGTCAGTTTTAATAATTCCGGGTCCAGATAATCCTCCTTTACCTCGCTGATGAAGATCAGCGTATCGCCCTTTTCCACAAAGTCTCCCTCCTGTACATACCATTGCGCTATCTGACCATCGATGACAGACTGCACAGCCTGTGGTCTTTGCTCTGGTTTCAACGCAATGACATAGCCTTTTGATCGAAAATTCTGCGTCCATGGCAAGAACATCGCTCCTATGACAATAATCAGGATCACTATAATGATCCGACGTGTATATCTCCCTGAACTCAGGGAAAGCACTTCATTCAACGTCTCATATTCTGAGGGCTTGGGCCGGTCCTGTATGTGCTTGCTGAAATCAAACATCTTGCTTCGGTTCAGTTGAAGTTAACAATGTCTCGTTCCCGTTATTGACCCACTCAAGCTTTCCACGATCAAGGTCAATAATGATAGGCTTGTGCTCCATCCAGACCTGGTCCTTGGAAACGATGATGATCGTACATGAAAAATCCAGATTAAAAAGATTCTTGATGATCCTTGATTTGCTTTCCTGATCGACATATTCCAGCGGATCTTCCAGTAAGAGGAGTCGGGGGCGGTTGACCACAGCTCGTGCCAAAAGAATTTTCTGAACTATACTCTTCGGTAATTTGGATGTTTCAGGATCAATAGGTGTGTCCAATCCCTGTTTCTGCCAGCTCAACCAATTTTTCAGGTCGACCATGTCTATCACCCATTCAAGATCATAATTGCCCTCCAGATCTCGTCCAACAAGTATATTATCTCTGAGGGATCCATTAAAAAGAACTTTTGGAGAAAGTACAACGCCGATTTGAGAGCGGTATGTACTCATATTCAGAGAATCCAGTGGTAATCTGTCGATCTTGATGTCTCCTTTGTCCGGTTGGTATAATCCGGATAATAGCCGCAGTAATGTGGATTTGCCAGATCCATTGGGACCCGTGATCCAAACCTTTTCATTCTTATCAATTTGAAGACTCAGATCGTCAAATATCTTGCGTCCGCTATCAGGATATGAAAAATCAAGGTGATGCGTCGAGATAGACATGCCCTCGTAATTCTTGGGGAGGTCGACCGTACCATCATGTTCCAAAGGCTTTTCAGTGACCTGGGCAATTTTTTCCAGCGACGTTAGTACATCGTAGACATTCTCAAGAATTAGGATAAGCTTTTCGACAGAACTGATTATGATGATGATAATGATCTCTGCCGCAACGAACTGACCGATATTCATTTCTCCCTGAAATACCAGCAAACTACCAATGATCAAAAGACCCGCAGCCACCAAAACTTTAAAGCCGATGAATTGAATGAATTGTCGCATCAAGACCTGGAAATGAGCTTCCCGATTGCGTATGTAGCCTTTGAGGTACGCATCCGTTCTGTTGAGCGGATATCTGGAATTGCCGGTCAGTTTGAAGACACTCAAAGCTCTCGCAACTTCCTCCAGCCAGTGAGCCATCTGATATTTCTCTCTGGACTCCTTTAAACTTGAAACGAGCCCTGAAGGACCTGAAATACGGAGGATCAGGAAGACCAGCCCAATGAGAAGTAAGCCGTAAACTATGAAAAACGGGTGGTAGAAAGCAAGCAGTATCAGTCCAATTAGAATTTGCAGGGAAGCAAGTGAAAAATCAATAAGGATCTTGGGCAATGCCTTTTGAAGGGATATTGTATCAAAGAACCGATTGGCAAGTTCCGGATGAAAGTCGCTATGGATCGATTCCAGAGATATCCTCGGAAATCGATATGCAAATTCGAATGACGATCTCGCAAATAACTTTTGCCGAATATTCTCAACGATCCTCAATTGAAATACCTGCAACGTGCCAACGATGGCTACTCCTGCGATCACTACGCCAACCAGCACCATCCACGCCGTACTGATCTCACCTCCCTGTATGAGATTGATTATTGCCTG
Source organism: Saprospiraceae bacterium (assembly GCA_033722295.1). Lineage (GTDB taxonomy): Bacteria > Bacteroidota > Bacteroidia > Chitinophagales > Saprospiraceae > JAWVZH01. Next base: position 1,900 of record JAWVZH010000099.1, on the reverse strand, counting down.
AATACCCAGCGGCAGCGAAAGGTTGACTATGCCGCTTAGGAAGGCATAGAAATATATGTAACTCAAGTCTTTGCGTTCAAGATCGAGTAATCGCCAAAAACGCGAGAAGATTCCAGAATCATTCATGTCTTAGGATCCGTTTTGTCAGTGGTTATCAAGAGCGATTGATCTTGGCCGATTCTGCATGTTCTAAGTTATACAAATGCCTGCAGATGGCATCCGTCGTCCTGCCTAACCTTGGTAAATTCCATTTCAAAAACCTGGATTGGCTTGTTACCAGGTCTGCAATATTGGTTCGCACTTCCGGTTTAATCGTTTTGTCTGAATAGAACAGTAATCCGCTATAATAGTTTTACTATTATACAGAAATGTTTAACTATCTTATAAAGTGCGGATATTAGAAAAAGATATGGCTGACCTATATCACAATCTAAAGATCGAGGCTTCCGCCTCCAGAGTCTTTGATGCATTTTCAAGACCAGAACATCTGAACAATTGGTGGACCTTGGAGTCAAGTGGTCAACCTGAGGTTGGAGAGATCTATAGACTATATTTCGGTGACCCCTATGACTGGCGATTCAGGGTATCGAGGTCGGAAAGAAATAATATTTTTGAATGGAAAGTCCAGTCTGCCGACAAGGATTGGGAGCCGACAAGTGTTGGAATTGAATTAAAAGAAGTTAATGATGGTGTCACTGTAAATTTTTATCATATCAATTGGCCAGAGGATAACGATCACTACAAACACAGCAACTATTGTTGGGCGCATCTTCTGAATGGCCTTAAAAAATATGTGGAAGAGGGCACGATTATACCCTTTGATGAAAGGGCTTGATCATGTATCCAACCACCCATGACATGTTTCAATCCCTACTCAAATATCACTAGACCTTAATAAAGCTTCCCACAAACTTCCTTGCACCCTGTCGTATCAGGATCTGATACTTACCTTCCGGCAGATCCCTGACATCAAATGAGAGAGTTGCCAGATCCGACACTTTGTTCACTGTCCTCGTCTTCATCAGTCGCCCATTCAGGTCGTAAACATCAACAAGAGCCTTTCCATGTGCAGAATCTTCCCACTGAACAGTCAGTTCGTCCACTACAGGATTCGGAAAAACCTGTACCAGAACCGTCCTGTCAATATTAGATGTGGCTACTGTAGAATCAAATTCATAGGCGCCGATATCAGGCTTACCCATTCTCGGATCACCATTAATATCTTCCTCAGGAGCGTCTTGTTCAGTTCCATTGTCAATACAAGGACTGCCATTTTGCAATCTAAAGTCATCCACATCAGGATCCAGCAACAAGGGCAAGGTCGCATGAAAATCATTGGCCTGAGTAGCGAATAAGGAAAGGCTGAGATCTGTACTCAGATTCCCTCCATTGGAGACGAACACTGGACTCCCGCTCTCTATGCTGTAATTCTCGCCTACATTGGCATAGATATTATTCTGGCTCATGAGGGTCATACTGGATGTATCGCTATCGGTCCACTGGGCAACACCGGCACCGATCACTGCCACATTACCATATAAGGTAGAATTCAATAAAACAACTTGAGAAGAATCTCCATTACTGGCGTTAGTAGAAATAGCTCCACCTACAGTTCCAGAACTCACTATGCCGTTGGCCAGCAAACAGTTACTGATGTAGACATCCGAATTGGAAATATTAATGCCGCCTGCCTGCTGTTCTGCAACATTAAAGTTGAAAAAACAGCGTTCTACCACAAGGGTAGAGATATCTACGCTGTCTTCGAACATAAAGATCGCACCGCCGAAATTGGCCTGATTGCCTTCGAAACGTGTATCACTGATCCGCAAACTGGCACTGCCTCGTTGATATATAGCTCCACCATTACTGCCAAAGCACAGATTCGTGGAAAAGTCACAGT
>JAWVZH010000098.1:0-12143 GCA_033722295.1 Saprospiraceae bacterium | reverse complement strand
GTGTAATATCTGAGGCGTGCCTACGGCACTGATATAAAATATGCGATAAGTGACAGAGGACAATACGCCAAGACTCCAATTCAAAAGCAAATCCTCACTTGAATTGCAGATCTTGATTCAATGTCACTTGTCACTTGTCACATGCTACCTGCCACACATCACAAAATCAAACCCAAAATTCATCTTCATACCCATCCGGTCGTGGATCGTCCCTGTCGTGATCTTCAAGTATTTGCAGTTCTTTCTCCGAAGCGACACTCTCGATCTTATTGAAAAGAATGCGCTCCTCAAAACGGATGTGCTTGATCAGGGTCTCCTGAAGTTGATCCAGGTGTGCCCGGGACGCCTCCTCTGAGGATATCATCTCCTCTATTTTCTCATGTTCTTTCTCGGCCCGCTGAACCAACTCATCGTCACTTCCCAGAATTGGAAAGACGTATTCCTCCTCATACCTGAAATGCGATCTCAACTCACTCTCCCAAAACCACCTGATATATTTCTTGATACGCTCTCCCTCCACATCTCTTTTCATTCCCTGACGTATCTTCCACGAGAGCAACAAACCGAAATGATGCTCTCTACTCAAGGGTTGTAAGGCAGTATGACGCTTGATCGGTTCAGGCATACGCCAATTTATCTTTTAGTCGCAGCGCCTTGGGAAACAAAATATTGTTCTCAAGATGAATGTGCTTGTGAAGATCTTCCTCAAACTCCTCCAACATCGAAAAAGTTACGCGATGCGTGGCGCAAGCTGCCTCGGGTGGTACGTAACCTTTTGCCAATTCCGAGATCTCCCGGAATCTGTTTCCTTCCACATCATGCTCATGACGCATCACGTCTATCGGCGTCATAATATATTGTAATAGTTCTTCGCTCATTCCCTCCTCATTCTTTATTGTTGCCAGTTGGCGCAGTCTTGGGAACAATATTTTTTCTTCTTTTTGCATATGACTTAAGAGTGCTTCACATGACTCCTGAAATAACTCCTTGATCGGGTTAAGTTCAGGATATCTCTTTCCATGCACTTTACACAATTTGTCCAGATATTCCAAAATTTCGGGGATCCGATTCCGGACATACCTGTGATGCGTTTTTTCAATATAATCCACGAGAAGATCGATTGGCCAATGGTTGAAATTTTGATCCGAGGCCGATTCCTGGGCGAAGGACAGCTCGAGGGCATCCAGTAGTTCAGCTTTACGAATATTATCTTTTTCACAGACCTCCTGTAGGGTCCTCTGTCCTTTGCAGCAAAAATCCACACCAAAAGATTTGAATACCGATGCCGTCCTGTAATTCTTTGCGACGATCTCTCCGATTCTGTTCTGCTCTGATATTTTCATAATACTTTATTTTAATTTTTAAAATTATTTTTTGCTATTCAATGGGTTTTAAATTTGTATTTCTAAAGTATTCGATCTTTACTGCAAACATCTCCGCCATTTTACCGGCACGCCATTTGGCCTCATTAGCTTTGTCACCAGTAAAATTCAAATCTACGGTCTCAATAAAAAGGTCCATCCAGCGATCGAAATGAGCTTCGCCAACAGGCAGTACCGCATGCGGAGGAAAAGGACTGCCATAATAGGTGTGTTCTTCGAGTAGTATGGTTTGCCAGAAACTATACATCTTCTGCAGATGTTCGGGCCAGCGATCACCGATGACATTATTGAATATTTCACCGAGTAAATTGTCTTCCCTTACCCGCTCATAGAATCGGTCGACCAGGAGCTTAATGTCCTTCAGATCCACTATATCACTTTTCTTTTTCTTTATATTGGACATTTTTGTCCGATTTAAGTTCAAAAAAACTACCTCTTCAAAGAGGCGCCACCACTTTTCAGTTGTTCGGCCAGATCATAGACGGTCGTGGTGTCCATCATCTCTCTTAATTGATCCCGGATGTCAACAAACTGAAAATGCAAAGGGCACGGATTTTTATCATCGCATCTGCTGAGCCCCAGGGCACAACCTTTAAATATCTGGTCTCCATCGATCGCCAGAACTATATCTACAAGCGACACTTTCTTCTGTTCCTCTCCGGGCAATTCATATCCACCCCGCGGACCCTGCACTGAGACGATCACACCATCTCTGGCCAGCATCTGAAGGATCTTGGCGGTGAAGGCCACCGGTGAATCGATGGCGGCGGCAACCTGCTTCAGACTGCTGCGCTCTCCCTCGCCAGATCTCTGTGCCAGGTGGACTACTGCCCTTATTCCGTATTCACATGCTTTCGAGAACATATCTGGACCAAAAATAAGTCAAATAAACAAATCGGACAAGTTTATCCGATTTATTTTAAATTATAATATCGAGAAACACAAAAGAATGGTCTGGTTCCTGAATACCCTCCTCAACATCCATTCATCCACAACGGTGTATCCTACTGGTCTTTCAGGACCCGCAGGTCATCAAAAATCTCGAAAAGCGATACTCAGGACTAGTGTTTTACAAGTCTTGCTGTCCCTATTCTGTCGCTCCACCTGATCTCCAGGATGTAAGTGCCATCTCTGAGCCCTCTTACGTCGATCGATTTGGTCAACGGTCCCGGTTCGGAAATCACCTTCCCATCCAAACTCAACAATCTGTAAGTTGCTCCTTCCAAAGGATCATCCGCCGTCACAGCAACCTGATCTACCGCGGGATTCGGGCTTACTTTCAGTCCTGCTATTGAAGGTACATCCCTGACCGACGTCGCCAACTCGCTTTTCATTCTGCCAACAACTTCGATCTCCGTATTACCCAGGGTGTCTATTGGCACGCGTTCTTCCTGAAATTCGATGATAGACTCCTTGGAATCAGCAGATAAAAAGCTATACGAGGTGCTCGTTTCCGCATTATCAAAGACATCACCAAAAAGCAAAGAGCCATCCACCCAAATGATGGTGCCGCCAAAATTGATACCCAATTCCAGGCCTGTTTGAGAGGTCTGGACACTTGTCAGCTTCAACACTTCGAAGGACTGGCCATTTACATTGACGCTACCCCAGGCCGTAGCTTCAGCCTCAATTGCGATATTAAAATTAAATCGCATCGAGTCTATCGTTGCTCCCATTATCATTATCGTATCCAGGCCAAACAAAGCACTTGAGACGGTCAAGGAGAAACTGACCGAATCGGAAAAGCTGTCCCCGTAATCGATCGGAACTTCTCTGATCACCCAGGGATCCTCAAAATGGATCACTCCCATGCCAAAAAATCCCAACTGGCCCGCGGACAGACCCAGTATCGAAATATTATTCATCGTCCTCAATGCGGCGGCTTCAAAGCCAATGCCGCTGACCACCATATTGGCCATAGGAAACGAATCCTGTAGCGGCGTACCCGCTATATCCAGGTAAAGCTCCTGTTCGGTGCTGTCGATATTTGAGATGTCATAGCTCCAGGACAGATCCTCTCCGTCCATTCGGTATGATGTAGTATCATCCTCGTAACTGAAAATTGCATATTCAAGCACATCACCGATGTCAGGCAGGGTTTCCGTGCCCACAGTGATCTGTGCATTGATGGATAAGCTGAAGAATAAAAAACTTATAACAGCGAAAAATGGTGCGAATCTGTTGGTCATGATCTTTGGTTTTTGCAGTTGTCTAAGATACATGAAAATAATCTCATGTAAACACATTTTTTCATTTTCTCACGCTCAAGCCAGTTGGCTTGCCAGGTGTCCTATTCTGGCCCTTCGTTATCAATCATCCTTCCATTATCCATCGTCCATCGTCCATTATCCATTATCCATTATCCATTGTCCATTATCCATTATCCATTATCCATTATCCATTATCCATTATCCATTATCCATTATCCATTGTCCATTATCCATTTTTTATATTAAAAAATTTCATATATTAACTATTGTATTTCCCTCGGGCCACATATCTGCATCTCAGAGCATCTATTATAAGAACCGTTTTAAATCCAGACGTATGAAGCGCATTCTATCTTTAGTTCTTTGTCTTTTCTCTCTAATCATGCTGAAAGCGGAAGGAACGCGCGAACTGGCGCCGAATAATAACATCACGATAAACGGTAATGTCACCACCGACATCGCGGCACTCAACCTTAATCATCCCTCATACCAGAGTTTTGCTTCGTACGACAATCCTAACACCACCAGCCGTCTGCATATTCATATCGCAGATCCGGCTAATGAAGGCATATATCTGGGTTTCAGTAATGGCACATTGAATTTTACAGGCCAAAATGCACCGATCGTCAGTTTTGAATACCGTATCCTGGATCCCAATGGCAATATCGTGTACGGCCCCTCGATCATCACACCGGCCAACGCCAATACGCCCACCTGGCAAACTGCTTACAATGGACCCGCCCCACTGTATCCGGGCGGTTATACCCCATTTATTGTGAGTCCATCAGACCTCACGTCTCAAGGCTGGACAACCACCGGTGATTATTACATCGAATTTCGAGAACTCGAGAACGACAACCGGTTCCTGATCAACTATTGGGACATCACCGTCTTTGACGGATCCACTGGCACTCCGGTGGAGAAAAAGGGCAGGATCTGGTCGGAAAACTGGGCCTTTTTTGCGATCAACGACTACGGTTTTCCTAACAGGCCCTTCAATGGCGCTTTCTATGTGTGTGCTGAAGATCCCACCAATCCCGAGGCGGCTTTCATCACAAAGGTTAATTTCAATGGTAGCGGATTCCGGCCAGCTGCATTCAATGTGGCTTTTAACAGCTTCGGTACAGCCAATACAGGCATGATAACCGAAGACAGGAAGAGTATGCAAAACGTCAACGCCACAACTCCGGAATACCAGATCTTCCTGAACGATCCGGTAGATCTCTGTGAATCGGCGACCGGCGGTAATCTTGAGATCACAGGAATAGGCAGATGTAGTGAAAGCGACTATTGTATCCAGTATACCGCCTCTCAACCCGGACAGGTGGATATCCTTCTAGATTTTGACGGTAACGATGGTATTTATACTGCTAATACCACGGATGTTCTATTTGTCCTAAATATCGATTCATCCAGGGTCAATAAACCGATTTGCCTCGACTGGAACGGCAAGGATGGGTTAGGAAATTCAATATCTGCAATGGGTAATTCCCAGATACCCGTTGTCGTCTCTTATGCCCAGGGAATTTACCACTTCCCGATCTACGATGCAGAATTGCTCACAGATGGCTTGAACATCGAAGCGGTTCGGCCGGCGGGTCCTTCACCGAAATTATTCTATGACGATTCCAATATTTCGGCACCATCGGGGTCTGGAGAGCCTGATGTTCAACTGGCGGGATGCACCTTGCCCTGCCACCGTTGGACCAATTATACTCAGCCCGACATTGTCGGGTTTGGCAATCTCAATACGATCAATTCATGGTGGTTTTCACAGCAGTTGGTCGAAAGTTATTTGTTCGACCTTCCTGTTTACCTCGAATGTTCTCTGGAAGGCCCCCAGGCGATATGTCCTGGTGAAACGGCTCAGGTAAAATTCACTCCGGAATATTTCCCAGCTTCGGGAAGACACCCTGCGATTCTTCAGAAAGATTGGAGCGGCCCGGGTATTGTAGGACCACGTGATACAGACAGCATTGAAATTGATCAACCAGGGCAATACGGGTTAAAAATACTCTGGGAGAACAGCATAGGTGATACCTGTTTTACATCCTGTATAATTCAAATTGAAGAAAAAGAAGAAACCACCATCCGAATAGATACTTTGCTTTTACGGGGTGATACAGCCACCATTTTTGATGAAAAGTATTTCGAGGGGGGCACGTTTAAAAATGTGTTTCCCGGAAATCAAGAATGCGATACCAATGTGATCATACATGTCCGTATCATAGAAACGGCACTCCATTATGATTTCAATGATTGCTGGTCAGTCAATGCTGACTCCACAAGCATGGATTATCGTGAATTTAAACCGACCTATCCCGATCCCATGACCTGTGCCGATGTAACGGCAGAATACCTGCGCCGTGAAAATCCAATGGTCAACAAGCATTCCTGCACACCAGGCGTGAATGGCAGTCCTGCCATGTGTATCAGCTCCCTGGATAATTGTGACTATCTGCCTGGAAATGATAAATCAGTCGTTTTCGAAGTGACTGTAAACCCTGCCGCCGATACGGCCGTAGCCGTTACCGGACTGTGTTTCTTTGAACGTGCTCCTGAAATGTACGATTGGATCAATGGTCCCAAAGGGCCTAATAACTATCCAACACTCTACGGCATTCGTGTCCTTAAGGATGGCCAGGAGATTTACAGTCAGTCGGACATCCCTACTTCGACAGACTGGACGAAAGAAATATTTGATTTTAAAGGCAACCGGGACTTCATCGCTAAAGAAGAAACCGTATTTCGATTTGAATTGCTCGGTTACTGCCTCGCGGGAGACACATCAAAAGTGACGGCCTGGGATCTGGATGAACTTTCTGTTATGGCCAGTTGCGTTTCACCCGCCGCCGCCCTCCCAAATATTACCGGCAAGGCAACGACAATATATGGTACGGCCATAACCGGGGCCGATGTTATTTTATATCCGGAAAACCACAGCTTTGACCAAAGGAATGAAGTGACCGGTCAGGGCGGGTCATTCTCATTCACTCATGTTCCTGAAAATCAAATCTATACGATAGACTGCCAGAAGTCAGACGACCCCTTGAACGGAGTATCCACCAAAGATGTCATCTATTTACTCCGTCATTTACTAGGTAAAAATGAATTGGACGATCCTTACAAAATTCTCGCTGGGGATGTTGATGACAACAGAGTCATTTCTGCTTCGGACCTCATTCAGATCAGGAAACTTATCCTGGGCAAGATCAGCAAATTTAATAATACTCCAAGTTGGCGTATTGGACGATTTGAAAGTGAACCGTCAATCGCCAATCCATGGACTTTTGAGGATCAAGTCCACATTGAAGTGAAGGATGAGCACATTTCAGATCTCAATTTAACCGGATTCAAAGTGGGAGATGTTACTGACGACGCGGTCTCCGGATCTCGTGTACAGCAGATCCGTCATGAGAAAAGATCTATCCTGTATTATGAACAGCAAATTACGGAGGACGGTCAAAGTATCGTTTCCTTTTATCTTCCGGAAGCAGAACAAGTCATGGGGCTTCAGCTGGGTATCGACTTGCAAAACTCTTCTTTCGTAAGTCTACACTCGGATCGAATGAATATTGGTATGGAGGACTTTTATATCAATGATGCGGGTATTTTACGCCTTTCTCTGCCACTTAATGATCCTGTAACCCTCCAATCTCAGAGTCCAGTAATCGAAATTGTTTTAGATCGTCCTTTGACAGGTATCGAACTGGAGACCGGATTCAATAATGAGGTCTATATAGGTCTCGAAATCGAAAGCCGTCCATTATCGCTGCTGCAGAAAGAGACTTATGAATACTCTGAAGAGACGACTGACTTGAAGATATATCCAAATCCATTCAAGGATCGCCTGAACGTGGAATTTTTACCCGTAGCACCACAAAACTTTGAATTAGAAATTTACAGCCTGGAGGGAAGAAAGTTGTATGGAGGTTCTCGTATTTGGAATTCCAATTCGACCAATATTACCGTCGACCTGAATAACATGGATCTTGGGGGACATTCCGCACTGATCTATCGGATCCGTTCGGATAACCGAACCTGGCAAGGCATCCTCATGCGGGTAACGGAATGACAGGGCCTGTAATTAGATGATCCACATGTGAATTGCCCTTGTCACTTGTCACTTGTCACTTGTCACCCGATAACAACCCGTATTTCGAGACACCTCTAATGTATAAACACCTCATTTTATGTTACATACATATATAATATATATGTAAATTTTATAATATAAGCCAGATATTTAGGATATTTGTAGAGAAGTCTAAAACCGATAACCTTTACAAATTCCCAAATGAATCGATTTGCCCTTCTATGGCTAATATGCCATATTACCACAGGGGCGCTACTCGGTGAAGGCACCAGAGAGTTGGCTCCTAATGATAGTTTGAATATCAACGGTAACATTACCCATGATATCGCTGCGCTCAATCTGGACAGCCCTGAACATAATAACTTTGCCTCCTTCGACAATCCTGACCCCAAAACCCGACTTCATATCTATATCGATGATCCTGCGGCGGAATGCATATTTATCGGACTTTCACCGGGTGAGCTCAACGGCGGTCAGCCGGTAGATTATGAATATCAGATCAAAGACCCAAACGGCAATATCGTCTTTGGGCCATACCTTGTCACAGCAGCTAATGCCAACGCTCCGACGTGGGAAAAAGCGTCTGTGGGACCGGCTTCGATCTATGGGCCTTCCGGATATACGCCTGTGGTCATTCAATCTTCAGACCTGACGTCTCAGGGTTTTACAGATGAAGGCAACTACTACATAGAATTCAGGGAAAAAGAGAGCAACAGCGGCTTCCTGATCAATTATTGGGATATAACTGTAGCAAATTGCTCAGCCCCTGGTATAGTTGAGAAAAAAGGACGTATATGGTCCAATAATTGGGCACTCTTCGCCATCAATGATCTTGGATTTCCTGTGAGACCCTTTAATGGCGCTTTCTATGTCTGCGCACCTGACCCCGCCAATCCCGGAACAGCTTTCATCACAAAGGTGGACTTCAACGGTAGTGGATTCAGACCTGCCGGATTCAGCCTTGCTTTCAACAGCTTTGGGGTGACCAACACAGGCAATGTAGCCGAAGACCGCATGAGTGTTGAAAATGCCAATATGGCTTTGCCCGAATACGAGATATTTCTCAATGATCCCGTGGATCTTTGCAAGACCGCTGATAAAGGCAGCATTGATCTGCTGGGCATCAGCCGTTGTTCTGAGTCCGACATATGTATCCAGTTCATCACAACAAGAGCCGGCCAGATCGATGTGTTGCTGGATTTTGACGGTAGGGATGGTCAATACACTCCAGGTACTGCAGACAGACTCATTTCACAAGTGGTTAATTCCAATCAGATCAACAGTTCGACCTGCCTGGAATGGGATGGATACGATGGTCTTGGAAACAGGATATCCGACAGCATAAATGCAAAGATCCCCGTGAATATGTCCTATGCTCAGGGTATTTATCATTTTCCGATCTATGATGCTGAACTTCTAACTGAAGGATTGAATATTCAGAGTATTCGGCCGAATGGCAAGAGCCCTTTACTCTATTACGATGATTCCAACATTTCTACCTCGAACGGTACTGGAGAACCCAAGGTTCAACTCACTGGTTGTACCTCTCCGTGCCACAAGTGGACGACCTATACCGATCCCAGAGAGTCCGGCTTCGGCAATTTGAACACCATCAACACCTGGTGGTTCTCCCAACAAGTCATTACTGAATCGATACTGTCCTTGCCCGGCTATCCGGCATGTCAAATAGCATCTGTCGATTCGATTTGCCCGCTGGACACAGCGAATATATCTGTTGCACTAACCACTCTGCCCACCGGCAGTGATAATATCGACATAATCGATATCTCCTGGTCTGGACCGGGTATTATTAGCGACTCTACATCTCGTGATATTGAAGTGGTTGGAGGAGGAGATTATCATGCCAGGTATAGATGGTCCAATTTTCCTGGTGATACCTGTATCGGTGATTGCTCTATATCTATATCAGAAAAAGAAAGTAACGAAATACACATCGACACCCTCATACAGGTGGGGGACACCATTACTCTTTTCGGTGAAAAATATTTTGAAAAGGGCATTTACGAACAAATCAGGCCTTCTATAGCAGGGTGCGACACTATTATAGTCATTAACGTCATTATACAAGAAGCCGTTATACGTTACGACCTCGAGGATTGCCGATCCTTACCGTGGGATAAATCGAATCAATCTTACGAAGAGTTCCAACCAGCGTATTTGAAAACACTGACATGTGCGGACCTCTCCGCCAGCAATATCTATCGCGAGAATCCCGATGTCAACATGCACTCATGCTCGTATGGCATCAATAATTCCACGGCTATGTGCGTCGGATCTCTGGACTCCTGCGAATATTTACCAGGAAATGAACGATCCATAGTATTTGAAGTTACAGTAGATCCGCATCCGGATACTGCCGTGACCCTGACGGGCATTTCATTTTGGGAAAGTGCGCCTGAAAGATTCAAGTGGATACGGGGTGATTCAGGCCCTAATAACTATCCTACGCTTTATGGACTGAGAGTATTGAAGAATGATTCTGTTGTTTTTGTCCAAAAAGATATCCCCACGACCAACGACTGGACGGAGGAGATCTTCATTTTTGATACGATATCAGCATTTACCATTTCCGATTCTTCGCACTTTCGATTCGAACTACTGCCTTATTGCCTTGCAAGAGATACGGTAATGATGAACGCTTGGGACATAGATGAAGTACTGATCTATGCTAATTGCAACATAGACAATTCAAAAAATCTCCCAAGTATCGGTGGACAGGTTAAGGACATCCATCAACAGCCATTTGAAAATGCCGTTATGCGGATTACCTCGATGGAAAATTCCGGTTATGAAGCATCGTGTGTTACAGATGCCAAGGGTCACTACCTCCTGCCAAAAAATCCCGACCGCGAAGAACTGATGATCGAAGGTGAGTATGACAAAGATCCTCTGCGAGGTGTGGGTGTCCGGGATATACTGGAAATCCTCAGACATTTGAGAGGGACGAGGACGATCAGCGATCCATATGCTCTCATTGCGGCAGATGTCAATAAGAACAAAAGCATATCACTCAACGATGCCATTGAGATATTTAAACTGATTCTTGGCCTACAACCTTCCTTCACCAACAAACCGAGTTGGGAAATAGGGCCTACATTACCTATGATGCAGGTAGATAACCCATGGTCCTTTTATGAGGACAGATATATCACGTTGCAAGGAGAAGATCGAATGTCGGAAAACTGGACAGCCGTGAAGACGGGCGACGTCGACTTTTCCTCAACCCGGCTTAAACATAAGCTGGTCGCGGGAAGGTCACCCTCGAACATAAAATTCGAAATTAAAGACAAATGGATCACTGCCGGTGATCTGATCACAGTGCCAATATCAGTAAAAGATGACGTGAATGTATTGGGTATTCAGCTTTCTGTTGACCTCTCTAATTTCGTTTTGGAAAGCTATTTTACAAGGTATGATGAATTCAAGGACTTTCATGTTATTCAGAACAAGGCGCTTAATTTTGCCTGGTATTCCCTCGAACCTTTGAAACTTTCGAAAGAAAGAGATTTCCTCACCTTGAAATTGGAGTCGCACAGAAGTGGTTATCTCTCTGATCTGCTTTCTCTGAAAGAAAGCAGGATACCAGCAGAAATTGTAGATCAAAATTACGATGTGGGGAAAATCGACTTGTCATTTATTGAAAATTCAGCCTCAGATTATAACCAAACAGGAATTACCATATCACCCAATCCGTTCAGTGATGTCCTAAACTTCGAGTTTGATAAATCCATCAAAGGCCCGATCAACGTCGAAATCATGAGTCTCAATGGACAAATCATACACGAAGTAACTACAGTTATACCCACCGATCGTCGCATTATCATTACCGGTCAGGACCTTGGAAATCTCATGGGAACCTTGATCTATAAGGTAACCGCGACAGACCGGAATATCGTCGGAAAAGTGATCAGGCATTAGCGTTTAGCGTTTAGCGTTTAGCGTTTAGCGTTTAGCGTTTAGCGTTTAGCGTTTAGCGTAAATTGGGGTATGAAAGGCGTATGTGACTCCTTCAAAGGTTAGAATTCACGAACAGCTATCGCTACTCGTAAAAACTACTTTGATTACTGTAACTAAGTACTGCTCACTGATCCAAGTGCCAGAGGCACGTGCCACCAGTTACGTTAACGCCCCACCACCTCCAGAGCCCCAGAGGGGCGGCCTAAACTCGTTCTCCTCTACACTGGACTCAATATTATTATTTCCCTCTACGTCACTGCCTGGTCGTCCCTACGGGACTCACTACAGAATTCAGCATTCAGGGACAGTTGTCAGTCAGCTTCTTACAATCCATCTTGATCACTGCAACTGATGACTGATCCAAGTGCCAGAGGCACGTACTAGCAGTTACGTAAACGTCCCACCACCTCCAGAGCCCCAGAGGGGCGGTCTTATCACTCTTCCCCATGTCCGGATAGAGTGTGGGCGGGGATGAGT
>JAWVZH010000097.1:0-12300 GCA_033722295.1 Saprospiraceae bacterium | reverse complement strand
GGTAAGCATCATATCATTGTAAACCGATCGACGCGAAGACGTGCCGTTATACAGTACGAGTCTCCACCCCTGAAGATTTGTTGAATTGAATCCTGCCAATTCGACAAATTCCATTCTATCAACACCAAAATTGTCGTAATGTATCTCATTGATCCACACTTGCCCTCGCATTGAGCTATCGCATTCATCAATGCCGGTAATCGTGTCTACCGGAATCATCTCCATTGTACAATCTATTGTAGTGTCCATTGGCAATGGCATCGGTGTACAGACAATAGGCGGGGTTGTGTCTATCACATTAATGTTTTGTACACATGTAATTACCGGCCCTTCTGCTTCAAACGTGGAGAATGTCCTCTCTATCGTATACTCGTTCGCACATCTGCCAGGGATGATGCTGTCCGTATGGGTCAGATTGGGGCATGGCCTACAGTCGACAAAAGCCAACCCACGACAGTCGGCAATATTTAAAGGACCGCCAATAGTTGAAGCATTTCCATTACTGAGATCCACTTCCACAAGGAGGTCTCCCGAGAGCGTCACCAAATACATGAAACCGTTATTGGGATGTATGGCTATAGCAGTTGCTCCATTCGGGTGAACCGTAGGAAACTGTAGAGTGCCTACGCCTGTATTGGGATTGATGGTATAGATATTGGCATTGATATCGACTGCCCAGATCACTCCGATCGCATCCGTTGCCAGGCAGAGCGGAACAGATATTCCAGTGTTGCCAACCATGGTAGCTGCACCTGTCGCTGGATCCACCTCGTAGAAGTCCATAGTGCTCTGGTTAACACTATAAAGTGTTGTATAATTAAAATCGTAGGTCAAAGATGTAATAAATGATCCCGAAGGACCTACGAGTGAGGTGCTACCTGTCATCAGGTCCACCATGAATAACTCATCAAAATCTCTCACAAACGCATCTTCGGTATTAGGGTTATAAGCTATACCAATTCCGTTTGACAGTCCTGGCATAATTCCAACTGTGGTACTGGTGCCGGTATTGATATCTATTGTCACGAGTGCACTCGTAAAACCATCCGTACCATATAAGGTCAAACCTTCGCAAACTGGAGCACCTAATGCTGCTACTGAAGTATCCGAAGAACAATCAATTGTAGTATCTGCCGCGCATTCTTTAATTACACCTTGTTCGAAGGTCAGACATATCTGCCCATTTCCGGACTGGACCCCGGTAACATTAACCTGATTATCTCCAGCGTTAAAGGAACCACCACCTCCACCTGATCCCCAGGCAGAGCCGTTCCAATTATTTCCGCCACCACCACCGTTGTAGCCTCCGCCGCCGCCGCCGGCGCCATCATTACCTCCGTGACCTCCGCCACCACCAAAACCACCACGGCCCGCACTATCACCGGTGCCCTGAAGACCGCCGTTGCCTCCTGAAAGAGGAGTCTGACCGCCAAAGCCTGCTGATCCAACAGAACCGTTCATGCCATTAGAGTTCCAACCTGTTCCTCCTCCACCTGATCCGGGGAATGCAGGACTTCCACCTGTATTAATTCCACCTTGTCCGCCATTACCTCCTGAACCTCCCGGTCCTGATCCTGCAGCACCTCCCGGAGTTGGGGCCATTGTCGCCGATCCAGGGCCTCCCGGAGCTTCCGAACCAGCACAACCACTTGCACCCCCCCCACCTCCTGCAGCAATAAGCAGTGAGTTAGTTGAAGCATCCCAGACGAAGGAACCTCCTCCTCCTCCTCCTCCATCACCTAGAGAGATATCCGTTTCTCCCTGTTCTCCGACAAGCAATCTTAAAGTTTGACCTGGTGTAACCGCAAACTTACCTGTGATCTCAGCACCCAGGCCTCCCTGTACTCCGCAAAAATCCATATTACTCGCTCCTTGTGCACCTTTCGCAGTAATAGTCACAGAATCAACTCCATCCGGCACAACGACATCCGTGATACTTCCTGTAAAATCGAAGCACATTTGTGTCCCCTGTGCTGCTTCGCACACGGGAGGCAGATCAAAGGCCTCTGTGCCGTCCGATCTGCTAAATGAACTTCCTTGATTTGCACTGTATCCTAGGCCACGTTTGGCAAAAGCTTCCCAAATTATGCATTCATTTACTCCGTTGTAGAGGGCTTGATCGGCGGCGAGAAGGGCATCCCGACCGTCTACAAACCCTGGACTACAGGGTTGTAACTTGAGAGCCTCGGTCACCAATTCTAATGCTATATTATTTCCGCCACTGCCATTATAATAGTCGTGGTCAAAACCATACTGCTCAATTAGGCCCCATGTCAATTCCCAGAGCATCGCAGACCAAACCGATCCAACCCCGTGAGGGACATTTTCCGTTTTTATGTCGTCATAAGTATGTGGATTTACCGAAAGATCAGTTGAATACGGATACGTCCTTATCCCCGGACCGTTAGGGCCCTGGTTAAACAACCAAGTACCTATCCCTCGTGCATCCGGCCCCATGTCACCCGCCTCCATTGTAAACATAAGAGCATACCAGTCACTCCAGCCTTCTCCCATCTGTTCATCATTGTTCAAACAGCTGACATTAGCGGGGCCGCCAGTTAACCTGTTGGTCAATCCGTGAATATACTCATGCACTATTACGGCATTATCAAAATCCCCATCCCTGCTTCCGCATACGTACATCTGCATTCGAGGTCTCGACCCCTCAGGCGGTGTAAGCATATTGGCGTTGCATGTTCCCGATGCGTCCTGTGCTTCCGATCTCACATCGTCATTACCTACGCCGCCTTTGCCATAGTTGTTTACCTGAAAATTACCGCTGGCCTCATCAAAGCCGTAGTAGTACAAAAGGTCATGACATATATTGTTCCAATAGAATAAGTTGGTGATCGCAGCAGATTCGGATTGGTCACCTCCAGAATAAACAGGATTGAAAGGAAAATCAAAGATCAAACCAGCTCCACCATCCGGACTGAATCCGGCATTATCTCCATCCTCGTATGAGTGGGTGTTATTGCCCCGAGTTATAGTAAATTCCGCGCCAGGAGACCCATCTGTATCGTGCCAGCCAAAAGGAGATGCTGTAGGATCATCGGGATCATTTTCTAAAGTACGTGAACCATGTCCCGGAGTTTCCACAGGCAATGGAAACACTCTGTATCCTCCAGCCATAACCGCTTCCTCAATAAGTTCAGAAGCCGGATCCCAGGTCGAATGATTCCTGTTTTGAGTAATACTGCAGGCCTCTTCCGGACATTCAGCAACACACGAATGCTCCTCATGGCTACCATGGTCACATTGAACAACCCAGTTGATCTTTTCATAGATCTCACCGGTATTGGCATCCACGAGGAATTGATATACATTGGTTTCATTCATCTCATAGATGATCGCCTCCCAACATAGTTTTAGAGAATAAGTGCTAAACCCATCCTGCGCCGATAGAACAGGATAATAGATCATTCTGACCTCAATATCTTCAAGAGATATATTTTCCTTGCTCAATAACATCTCTTTATCTGGCCCACCTTTTTCCTGTATGATCACGGGAAAACCGCTCAATCCATAATCCATCTGATCGCTGATCTCAGTGACAATATCAATAGCTGATATCGAAGGTGCTTTCGAATCAATTTGATGGCCTTCAAGGTCTTTAAAGAATGAATTATGGTATTTCAAAACCTTATTATCCAGCATATGTAGTGACGAATTACTGCGCCATATATTGACCCCCTCATGGTTTTGGATAAAATAATAATGGTGAATACCTGAAGTTGAGCTCTCGTGGTGTGAACTTACCTCGAAGTCCTCGACATCTCCAGACTTTAGTCCGACATCGTCAGCAATACCATTGAGATGATCACTTATCAACTGTTCTGGGGATTGTGCGATAGTGTGCACACAAAACAGACACAAGCATATTGCAGTGGTCAGAATATCCCGGATCGTCAATGTCAACTTCATAAGGTCAAGTTTTGGCAGAGCCCTTCATAATATCAGGGTATGGCTCGTAAAATTCGTTTAGCGTTTGCTCTAAATGGCTCATACATTACACATGTCTGTACATATGTAATAAGCGCTCAAAGGAACACCTTGATGATTAAGAGACTTGAATGAGAGAAAAACAAGACCTTTAGGAAGATCGAAAGAATAGAACGGTCTTTTTGCGCCACATGAGCATTTGAGCGCTGTGGAGGTCATGAGATTCTCAGTTTGGTTTATTCAACAGTGGTATAATTACCTGTCAATCCGCGTTTAAGGCTTGACCTTACAAAGAAAATAAAAATAGAGCGGCTTTCAGTCCCGCCATATGTTAAATTATATCCACATAAAATATCAATCGATATCTACGTCATTCAACATGTATTATCAGCACACTGTATAAATTCCATTGTCACCGTCCCAAACAGAATTCTCTTATCATTATTATCTCGGAATCATCACGTTGGGCAAGATTTCGATAATATTCATTTCTGCGAATTTGGCGGTATCAGGTTGACATCAGAAAGATCTAAATTTTAGTGATATGCAGTGATTTTCTGTGAGATAGATGTTATATTTATCTTTTACACGTCATCTGCCTGCAACTGCGATATACCAGAATCGCTAACCCAATTGTTGCAACCTCTATTTATAACACCTTAATTTTTTTACATGAAAAATTTATTGACGCTACTCTATGTGGCTGTTTTACCGATTGCAGTTTTTTCGCAAATGTGCGAATTAGAGAACCTCGATGTTGATGTAAGTGATTGTGATGCTACTGATAGTGTGGAGCTCACCGTCAATTTTGACTTCATGAACACGTCTGACTCATTCATACTCAATATCAACAACATCCTGACGGATACATTTGCCTACTCCGATCTGCCTGTTACCCTGGGGAGATTTTTTGCGGACTGTACGACTGATTACCGATTGGGCGTGGTGGATCTGGCGGACGCGGATTGCTTTACAGGAACCAGAGTTGGGACTCTATGTTGCGATTGCATGCTATCCGGTCTCCAGGCTGAGGCTGTCGGTTGTGTAGGTGACACCTGCATGCTCGTGGAAGTCGATTTCGAACACAGGAATGTAGGGAATAATGGGTTTACCGTTTTTGCCGTCGGTGGTATACCGATCGGTGTGTTCAATTACAGCCAACTGCCGGTCATCATTCCTTGCTTTCCCGTCACTGGTCGAACAACCGAGAAGATCCTTATCTGCGATAACGATTTCAGCACTTGTTGTGTAGATGGGGAATTTCAAACACTGGAATGTGATTCGTGTGATATATTCGATCTGGAAGCTGCTGCCATAAACTGCGATGTTCAAGACAGTTTTGATGTCGTATTGGACTTTGGCTTTGAGATGGTCGGAGATTCAGGGTTTTGTGTGAATATCAATGACTCGATCTTCGGTCCGTATAGTTACGACACTACAGAGCGCGTGATCGGGAGATTCAAGGGCGGATGTGACAGCGTTACCTCTGTAATAGTATTTGACAAGGAATTGGCGAATTGTGCTGACACTGTAGAGATCATGGACCCCTGTTGTGACACTTGCCGATTCGGCAATGTCATTGGTCAGGTCCTCGAATGTAATGGAGATTCTTGTCTTAAAATTCGTGTAGACTTCGATTATTTTGGTCAGGGTGCGAATGGATTTAATCTGTATTCCAGAAATGGGCTTTTCGGCACCTTCCAGTATAATCAGCTGCCGCTGACTATAGACTGTTTCCCAATCACAGATCCCGATACCGAATACGTCAGAGTATGCGACGTCGATGACCCCATGTGCTGTTCAGAGGGCGAATTCCCAACCCTTGACTGTTCACCCCCGTGTGAGATCACGGATCTGACCGTGGTCCCCACCGATTGCAATGCACGAGGAGATTTTTTCGTAGACCTTGATTTCATGTTTGAAAATACGTCAGATTCATTCTACGTTTTTGGCAACGGACGTTCTGAGGGTCCTTTCAGTTATAACCTGCTCCCATTGAGACTGGGGCCATATCCTGGAGATTGTCGTACAAACTATGAATTTAAGGTCATCGATACCGAAGATCCGCTCTGTAGCGACGAGGTGAATATTGGCCGTATATGTTGTGACTCCTGCGAGCTAACAGACCTTGATGTAGAGGCCATCCGGTGCAACGGCGACAGTTGCATAGTAATTGAAATCGATTTTAATCATTCTGCTACAGGAGGAACTGCTTTTGACGTGTTTTCGAGCAATGGCTATTTCGGGACATTCAGCTATCTGCAGCTTCCTCTGACCATAGATTGCTATCCTATCAGTGGGTTTCCTACAGAATCGATAAAGATCTGCGATAAGGATTTTATCGATTGTTGCATCATGACACAATTCCCTGCTCTTAATTGCGAGGATACGTGTAAACTGGATGATCTGACGGTAGAAGCCGAAAACTGCACAGGACAGGACAGCTTCATGGCAGTTATCGATTTTATAAGTGAAAATCCTTGCGGAGACAATTTCCTATTGGTCTCACCGACAGGTAGAAGCTTTCATGCTTATTCTGATCTGCCAATAACTACAGGTCCTTATGCTGGAGGATGTGAAGAGGATCTTGAATTCATTATTATGGATTCGGTATGTACTTCATGCACGGATACGTTTCTATTGAGCGACCCTTGCTGTGATACGACCTGTCAGATCTTCGATCTGCAACTTTCAGAAACTCCTTGCGACAATAATGATCAGTTTTTCATCGATATTGACTTCATGCACGAAAACACATCTGACAGTTTTTATGTCAGAGGAAACGGACGTAATGAAGGGCCTTTTGCCTATGATGACCTTCCTCACAGATTAGGCCCACTTGATGGCGATTGTATCACTGAATACGTGGTGGCTATTGCTGATGCTGAGGATGATAATTGCCGGGAGATCGAAGTATTGGGCACCGTATGCTGTGGAGATACTTGCGAGATCAGTAATTTGAATGTTGAGGTTCTCCGGTGCAACGGAGACTCCTGCCTCGTAATTGAAGTTGATTTCGATACCTCAGCCGTTGGGTCAGGAGAATTTGAAGTGTTCGATCGAAACGGATTTTTTGGTGTCTATAATTACGCGCAACTTCCACTCGTCATCGATTGCTTTACCATAACAGGGGACACTTTCGAGTTCATCAAAGTGTGTGATCGAGGCAACCCTGATTGCTGCGCGGCATTCGAGTTCCCTGCAGTTGACTGTGACGAGCTGTGCGCCATCTACGATGTTGAGCTTAACAGATCTCGCTGTGATACCAATGGTCAGTTCATGGTTACTCTGGAGTTCAGTTACGATAATGTGTCGGATAGCTTTACGGTGAGTGGAAACGGCAGGATGGATGGCACTTTCGGATATAATGATCTGCCAGTAGCTCTAGGTCCATTCGATGGCGATTGCACTACAGATTATGATTTTATTGTTGCTGACCAATCCGATCCCAATTGCTCAGCAACGAGCAATCTTGGTGTTGTATGCTGCGATGATAGTTGCAGCATATTCAATTTGACCCTGGTTGAAACACAATGCGACAGTAATGACATGTTCTTCATTGAAATAAGTTTTGACCATCAAAATACATCCGACAGTTTCTTTGTTAAAGGTAACGGAAGAATGGAAGGGCCATTTGCCTACAATGATCTGCCATTAACGGCAGGACCTTATGATGGCGATTGTTCGACTGAGTATGAATTTGTAATCGAAGACCAGGAGGAGACCATGTGCTCCACCAGAGAATCACTCGGGATCATTTGCTGCGATGAGGCCTGTCGTATTTATGACATTGTGCTCGAAGCTACAGATTGTGATACGAATGACCAGTTCTTTGTTTTCCTGGATTTTGACCATGAAGGGACTTCGGATAGCTTCCTCTTGAGTGGTAACAACAGGCTTGAAGGCCCTTATTCTTATGACAACCTGCCCAGGCTCATAGGCCCTTATACTGGTGACTGTGTAACTGAGTACGAGTTCATCATTACAGACCTGGAGGATGCCAATTGTACGGAGCGAGGTGAGCTGGGAAGAATATGCTGCGGAGACAGTTGTGTCCTGGAGGACATCAGCGCAAGAGCCATAAGATGTGTGGGCGATTCCTGTATCGAGGTAATTCTTGATTTTGACTTTTCAGGCACCAGTTCAGCCTTTGATGTCTTCGACAGAAATGGCCGCGTCGGAACATTTGCGTATGATGGCCTACCACTGCTGACCATCGATTGCTTTCCGATCAGCGGGCAGGATATGGAATACATCATGGTGTGTGACACCCTCTATACAGATTGTTGTGTTGAGGTTGAGTTCGATGCTCTGGATTGCACCACATCCAACAGGGATATTACCTCCTTCGGATGGGAGCTGGACTATGATCCTCACACGGACAAGTTAACTGCTCACAACCTGAAGAGGGATCCCGCAGAAGCCCAGATCGAACTTATTGATCTGACCGGAAGATTATTGAGTAAACGTGACTTCATAGATCAAACGGTCATAGACATGCATCGTTATCGATCTGGCGTATATTTCGCCAGACTTACGGTCACTGGTCATCAATTCTACATCAAATTTGTGAAACCATAAAAAAAGAAAGGGTCGCTACGGCGGCCCTTTTTATTTATACTCAGAGGGTAAGGCCAAATAACTTACATCGATATTTGAGCCATGTAAGACAGGTTCATCCTCTTATGCTAGGAAAGTTTAGATGAAACCAAATTGAGGAATTCCGCTCGTGTTTTGGCATCGCGGAACTGACCCGTGAAGGCTGAAGTCGTGGTAACAGAGTTTTGTTTTTCCACTCCCCTCATCATCATACACATATGGTGGGCTTCTATGATCACAGCCACCCCTTGCGGATTAAGTGCTTCATCGATGGATTCTAATATATCTCTGGTCAACCTTTCCTGAACTTGGA
The DNA here is from genome assembly GCA_033722295.1 of Saprospiraceae bacterium. Taxonomy (GTDB): domain Bacteria; phylum Bacteroidota; class Bacteroidia; order Chitinophagales; family Saprospiraceae; genus JAWVZH01. The sequence continues at coordinate 3,446 of JAWVZH010000097.1, read as the reverse complement.
GGCGCCGTGAATAAACATCAACGATCCGGGGAACCTTGCTTAGTCCTACAACCTTTCCATTCGGAATATAGGCGACATGTGCCTTGCCGAAAAATGGCAGAATGTGATGCTCGCAAAGGCTGTAAACTTCGATATCCTTTACAAGAACCATTTCATTATATGATTCTTCGAATAGAGCGGAACGAAGTATCTCCATCGGATCCTCGCGGTAACCCTGCGTTAAAAACTGGATGGCCTTCGAGGCCCTTTCAGGCGTTTTCAATAATCCGTCACGATCTCTTTTTTCACCTATGGCTTCTATGATGTCACCATACTTTCTTGCGATCTCTCTTGTTGTTTTTTCGTCAAACTTCACTTTTACTTTATAGATTGATACAAAGGCTACAACAGATCAAATATGAGTCCGGTTGAGAATAAGCTGAATTTTAATCCATACTCCGCTCCGTAGATCTTCACTTTTCCAAAGACATACCGGTCCATGCAGATGTCGAAAACTTGACCACGTTGTTCCGGTCCACCGGCAATTCCATCGATTTTTTTAGACCTAATGACTTCCAGGCTTTAACTTCACTTGCGCCAATGCAATCCCTGATTAGAATAGTTTCGGAAAGCCCCTGGCTCAGGCATGCTTTCTTCTGGACCGCACTCTATCTGAGTTTCCTTCTTTTTGGGCTCTACGATAGGGACAGCTTCTGGATGGCCGCCATTGAAGAAGCTGTTAATGTGGCTGCTTATGCAAGCATCGTATATTTCAACTTTCATGTTCTTATACCTCGTTTTTTATCTCAAAAGAAGATATTCCTGTTTGTCGGTTCTCTTCTGCTTTTCCTCATACTTCTCACACCGATCTGCACCCTGATCCTATACTGGGTCTTTCATGCTTTTGGTGCCGTAGAATTGGCAGACAGGCTCGATGAGCGATTGATCTTTGTGACGTTTGCGCTAATTGCATTTCTGTCTACCCTGTTCCAGGTGCTGTCAGAGTGGCTCAGAGCAGAGCGCGACAGAAGGGAGCTTGAACAACAAAAGACCCAGTCGGAGCTGAGATTCCTCAAGTCCCAGATCAACCCACATTTCCTTTTTAATACCCTGAACAACCTATATGCTCTGACCCTCAAAAAATCTGACCTAGCGCCTGAGATCGTTCTAAAGTTGTCAGATATGATGCGATACATGCTATATGAATGCAATGAGAAGACCGTTCACCTCAAAAAGGAGATCAGATATATAGAAAATTATCTCAGCCTGGAAAAAATAAGACAGGGCGACGATGTCAATATAAAATTTGATATAGAAGGTGAGATCAAAGACCAGCAAATTGCACCTCTCATATTCATTCCCTTTATTGAGAACTGCTTTAAGCATGGGGTCAACCGACAATTATCGAATGCCTATGTCCATCTCTTCATGAAGATCGATGATGACTCCATTGAGATGGAGCTCAAGAATAGCAAGCCGGACATCCTTCCCGGTCTCTATAATAAACAGCCCGGAGGGATAGGTCAAAAGAATGTTAGGCAACAGCTTGACCTTTTGTATTCCGGGAAATACAATCTCAAGACTGAGGAAAGCCCTTTGAATTATCGTGTAAATCTAAAAATCCAATTAAGATGACAATTAAAACAATAGTTGTTGATGATGAGCCTTTGGCGATAGAAGTACTTCAGAACTATGTCGAACAGATCAGTGACATGGAACTGGTGGGCACCTGCAAGAATGCATTGGAAGCTGACAAGCTGCTTAAATCAGAAGAGGTCGACCTGTTGCTTTTAGATGTACAAATGCCGCAGGTCTCGGGACTCGAGTTCCTCCGAAGCCTGAGTGACCCACCACATGTTATCCTGACCACCGCTTATTCTGAATATGCACTCGATGGTTTCGATCTCGATGTTGTCGATTATCTCTTAAAGCCTATCCCCCTGGATAGATTCATGAAAGCTGTCAATCGGGTACGAGAGCGCATGCAAGGTGACAGCCCAAGCGGTGATTCCTACTTTTTCGTAAAGGCTGACAAGAAGATGGTGCGTATTGATTATGACGATGTCATCTATGTGGAAGGCCTCAAGGACTACGTGATCATCAGGTGCCCCAAAGAGCGGATCGTTACTCTGCAAACTATGAAGAGCCTTGAAAAACGATTACCATCACCAACATTCCAACGTATTCATCGATCGTATATCGTCAATGTGGAACATATCAAAGCTATTGTCGGCAATATGGTAGAGGTGATAGAAAAAGGACAAGCCAAGCATCTGCCTATAGGTAAGAATTACAGGGATCAGATACTTTCTATCATCGAGGATAAAAAACTCTAGTTTGAAGACAGACCTCTCAAGTTTATTGCCAGGTGAACTGCTAGATAAAGATGGTGTACCCGTGAGCACCCTGGCCCAGTCCAATATTATCAGGACGACGAAAGGTAAATTCTTCATCAAACATCTCAAGGGCCAGACTGGACAGGAGAACCTGAAATGTGAAGCAGAAGGCCTAAACTGGCTGTCCGAATGCGCAGGCGTGAATATTCCCGAGAATCTCCGGTATGAGCAATTGGATGACGGAGCTATTCTCATCATGAACCACATTTCAGATAGTCATCTAAAGAGCGATGAGCAAATGGGAGAAATGCTCGCCTCGCTGCACCAACATACGGAATCAGCACACGGATGGGAAAGAGATAACTTTATCGGACGCCTACCCCAAGCGAATGAGTTCTGTGTTTCATGGCCAGAATTTTGGCTCGAACGGAGACTCCTGCCCCAGATGAGAATGGCTGAAGAACAAGGCCTCATGCCTTCAGAACTTCATCAGGATTTGGAAACCGTCTGTGCAAAACTGGAGAACATCGTTCCAAACAGTACTCCTCGCAGATTACATGGTGATCTTTGGAATGGCAACGTACTCTATGGAGAAAATGGTAAGCCTTATTTCATTGATCCAGCTGTATTTGCAGGAGATCGCGAGGTCGATATTGCCATGATGCATTTATTCGGTGGTTTTTCGAATCGGGTGATGGAAGTTTATGAGAGCAACCTCCCTCTTCCGGCTGACTGGCCACGGAGGCAACCCATATATCAATTGTACTATGCCCTGGTCCATGTCAACATGTTTGGCCGTTCCTACCTGGGAATGACCGAACGCCTTATACATCACTATCTGTAAATTGGAATCACATTGCTTTGATGACATTACCTGGAAGGATTCTTATATGCCCGGACAATTCCAGTTTGAGTGCGATACCAGACCAATCTGCAGAGGATAAGCCGAATTTCGATAAGACTTGATCCAGTTGAAGTGGACCTGACGATCGTAAACCAAGATAGATCTCTTTAGTTCTTTCGTCAGCAGGAAGAGACATTGTGATCTTCTCTTCGGATGTATCATCGTTCCATTGCATTAAGGCAAGGACATCTGCCGGATTCTCTATAAGGTGAGCTTCATTGTTCTTG
>JAWVZH010000096.1:0-12321 GCA_033722295.1 Saprospiraceae bacterium | reverse complement strand
CCTCAGGGCGTTCAGGATTTTATTATGGATGACAGAGGGCGATTCTGGATAGGTCACGAATCCAAAATACTTAAACTGGATCCTTCGCAGGATGACGACTGGGTAGAAATGGTCGATCTTACCGATCTGGGGATCGATAATATAACGAGGTTGGCGATGAGGGATAGCCTTATATTATGTGTCAATAAAAAATAACTGATGCGCTCATCGACACTGCTGTTAATATTGTTTTTAATAGGATGTTCACCCTCATATAAAAGTATAGAGGTTGGTGACGCTGGCTCCAAACTCACTGATTTCCGCCGGGAACATATCAAATCCCTCGTGGAAAATGAGAAGGCTCCGTTGAAGAAGAAAGATCTGAAGTATCTGCGCTTCTATGATGAAAAGCCTCAATTGAATGTATTGGCACTTTTCCGTAGTAATTCAGATCCCGAGCCTTTTAATATGCCTACCTACAGCGGCAGGCAAAAGGAGTTTGTTCGATACGGTACGGCTCACTTTACGCTTGATGGCGTCAATCTCACACTTGACATATTTCAGAACACCCGGATTCTCAAAATACCTGGATATAAGGATCATTTATTTTTGCCGTTCAAAGATGTGACCAATGGAGAGGCGACCTATGGCGGTGGACGCTATATAGATATGAGAACAGGGGACGTGGATGGTGACAGTATACGGATCGATTTCAACCGGGCATATAATCCCTGGTGTGCCTACAGCGATGGCTTTAATTGTCCTATTCCTCCTTTGAACAATCACCTTCCAGTTGCCATTGAAGCAGGTGAAAGAAACTATACAGGCCCAAAAAGAAGTCAATAGATGGCGGTTTTTCATGATCAGATGGGACGGAAAACGGAACTACCTCATGTACCCCGTCGAATAGTATCAACAGTTCCTTCTCAAACTGAGGTATTATACGATCTCGGACTGGAGGAAGAAGTTGTTGCCATTACAAAATACTGCATACATCCCGCACAATGGCAGGATTCCAAGGTGATCATCGGTGGTACAAAGAATATTGATGTGGATCATATCAGGACATTAGAACCTGACTTGATCATATCGAACAAAGAAGAAAATATTAAGGAAAAGATCGATGATCTGGCCAAAGATTTTCCGGTCTGGATCAGTGATGTGAAGGATCACAGCAGCGCCACATCCATGATCCGAAGCATTGGTGAGATGACTGAAAGAAAAAAAGAAGCAGAAAGATGGATCACAGAAATAGAGAATGAGAAAGAAAAAATATCGAAAAGGCATCTGGGCAGAGCATTGTACTTCATCTGGAAAGGCCCCTGGATGGCATCGGGAGGAGATACGTTTATCAATAGTATGATGGAGATCGCCGGTTTTGAAAATGTGCTCATGGACCAGAAGAGATATCCGGTTCTGCGAGAACCTGAAATATCGGAGATTAAGGTTGACCATGTTCTACTGTCATCTGAACCTTATCCTTTCAAGGAAAAACATCTTGACGAAGTGTCCAAATTGTTTCCGGCAGCGGAGGTCTCGATCGTGAATGGTGAACTTTTCTCCTGGTACGGCACGCGGATGAAGAAGGCCTACCGATACTTCAGGGAATTTCAAACAGCCTTTTAAATTAGTGGTCAGGATGACATTCGGAACAAAATAATTAACATTCATATTGAGTTATTTACGAGACTGCTCCAACTGGAGATTCAAGATTATCCTATGAAATACCCTAAACTACTTTTACTGTTCTTGTTACTGAGCCTCCAGCTCAACGCAAGACAAGATCTCGATACATGGATCATTCAGCTTGAAAATGGGATCTCAATTTCCTCAGTTGAAAATGAGTTGCAAGCACTGGAAAAGTCTTGCTTTGTGGATCTGAGACAGATGTCCAGCATTCCAAATATTATGGTGATCAAATCGGACTGTGATCTCACTGAAAAGCTGGAAAATTTGAAGGGATTACTGAATATCGAAGAATCCATAGAACTGGAGTTCCGCAAAACTCCTAATGACGCACTTTATGATCAACAATGGCAGATGGGTCTGATCCAGGCCCCGGAAGTTTGGGATATTACTACCGGAGGACAAACCGCTCAGAATGATGAGATCGTCATAGCTGTCATCGACGAGCAGTACAATGTATTTCATCCGGATCTTGCACAAAGTTTTTGGGTTAATAAACACGAAGTGCCTGATGACGGCCTCGACAATGATAATAATGGTTATGTAGATGATTACCTCGGGTTTCACTTTGTGGACAGTCTGGATGAACACACAACAGGAGGAGGTTGGCACGGTACGGCAGTAAGCGGCATCATAGGGGCACAGGGAGATAATGAGATCGGTGTGGCCGGAGTCAACTGGTATTCGAAGATCCTGATCATGGACCCCATTAATCCTTCTGAAAAGGTGGAAGAAGCCATGTTGTACATCTACGATCTAAGAAAGAGGTACAATGAGTCCAATGGACTGAGAGGGGCTTACATCGTAGCCTTAAACATGTCTTTCGGGGCAACAGGCAAGTTTGCAGATAAGGACTTTCCCATCATGTGTGCCCTTATGGATTCCATGGGACAAGAGGGAATATTGACCGTGGGCGCGGCACCTAATAACCTTATCAATATAGACGAGGCTGGTGATCTACCCAATGACTGCAAAAGCAATTATTTACTTAGTGTGACCAATAGTGACGAACGCGATGAACTGTCCGGCGCAGGATACGGTCCAATGAACATGGACCTCTCAGCGCCGGGTGACGGTTCTCTGACAACCAAGAGAGACAGCAGCTACAGCAACTTTGGTGGGGCTTCTGCTGCGGCTCCCTATGTGTCGGGAACCGTGGGGCTGCTCTACGCCGCGGGATGCGATCGCTTTATCGAATTAAGTAAGAAGGCTCCCGCACAAGCAGCAACCATCATTCGTGAAGCCATTTTGAATAATGTCGATCCTTCACTCGATATGGAAGGGATGACAACAACAGGAGGACGGCTGAATATTTACAACGCTGTCCTCGACCTCAAGGAGCAGGCTTGCTTTGTCGACTCTTCTCAGACTGGCATATCCTATATCTCCCTACCCAGAAGCGGGAGTATAGCCAGGATCGTCCTGTCATTGAGCGAATTGACGGCTTACAAGGTCGAACTCTTTGATGCGGCCGGCAGATTATGGATGGAAAGGAGAATCCTTCCGACCCTTTCTCCAGTCTATGAGCTCGACCTTGACGTATCCCTCTACCCTTCCGGTGGATATGTGGTTCGACTGACCGGCGGATCAGAGGAAGACGTCGAGAAGTTTTTGATCGTGCATTGATCGGCGGCTTTATTCACAATCATTTCATGTAGTTTTTGTTGCAGATGATCGTTGTTCTTCATTGCAGATCAACGTAGCTTAAGCTACGTTGATCTGCTTTCTAAGGCATCAAAATCGCGAGTTAAGGCATCTGTCATATATGCGACCTACTATACTGACTCTGCTGATAATTCTATTTTCCTTCATGTCCTTTTCTGCCTACGGCCAATGTCCTGGTGCTAGCAGCTGCAGAGGCAATATTTTTTGCTCTTTGTCTGAACTGGACGATCTGTTTTGCAATACCCGACCAAATGGTCCGCATAGTTATCCTTTTGGAGAATTATGCCCCGGAAGTGGTGTACCTACCAATTTACATTGGTGGACGTTTTTGGGTAGTGGGGGCGATGCAACCATCACTTTCCATATTGAACCCCCTTCATGCAATAATGGAGACGGAATGACTGCTGGAGTTATTCGATCCTGTGAAACGGGTTACACTGAAGATTGTCAAAGCACTTGTGCCACTTCTAACTTCAGCCTGAATATTTCCACTGAACAATGCTATACATATTCTTTATGGGTCGATGGCTGTGATAGTGATCTCTGTACCTTTCGATTAAGCACATCTGGAAATACACAGCCTTATAAACTCCCTGATCCACTTCCTCCTATAGAGCAAATAGGATCATATTGTGTAGGTGGAGAGGCAGAATTTTGTCTGGATGGGTATTTTGGTGGTTGCTTTGTCGAATTTGAATGGACTCTGGATGGTACATTGGCAGGCAGATATAACGAATATTGTGACTTCATTAGGATCCCTGATTTAGAACCACATGAAATTTGCGTAACTGCTACAGTTGGGGATGCGCCTGACTTGATTTGCGACCAGGTTACAAGATGCACAACATTTCAGGCTTCGACCATTGATGAAGCCTATGGTCAAATCAGGATTCTTTGCACAAAGGAAGAAGAGTTCGTATGGCATGGGATGCCAATTACCAGCAACTGCATCAACCCACCGTGTTCGGTAAGAACTTTAAACTATCAGGGATGCCTGGTAGATAGCTTCGTACAATTTCGTATAATTCCACCACCGATCAAATCTGGACCACTACTGGAGATACCCCCATCACAACAACCCTTCGCATGGCATGGGGATGTCCATTGATCGTGATTGCATCAATCCACCCTGTTCTGTAAGGCTGGAAGATAAAAATGGGTGTTTGTTCGATTCCGTAAGACCCATCAGACTACTGACCTTCCCGCCTGATACCGGCCAGATAAAAGGTACTGTCTATTTAGACAATAATAATAACTGCGCCATGGACAATATGGAGCCTCCTCGTGAGGGTATCCAGATAACCATGACGGGCCAGCAATATACTTTACAAACTCTGACAGATCAGGATGGCAATTACAGCGTGCTGGCGCCTTTTGATATTTATGATGTGGATGCCTTTGACCTGAATGCAAATGTCTTTGGGTGCCCTCTGTCACAGCAGATCACTCTTAACGACCAGGAGCTCGTTAATATCGCCAACTTCTTAATTCCCGATTCCAATTGTTACAACGGACGATTACAGCTCAAGCCACTCACCGGTCGTAATCGCCTGAGGTGCGATCGAAGGAGAAGATACATCATATTGGAAGTATCGAATGTAGGTGTTGATACATTGAAAAGGGATACGGCAGTAATTACTATCGATTCTTTGATGCAGTTCGACCGTTCCACCAATGCACCTTACGAAGTTATCGCCCCACAGGAAATGTGGATAGTCACACCTGACCTGCTTCCGGGTGAGAAGAAAAACATCAAAATATTCTTTGAAGGTGACTGCGTCAATGATGACGAAGGCAAAGAGGTGTGTTTCAAGGCCAGATACCTCAGTTCATATGAATGCAACGGTTTACTATTGAGTACGGAGTTCTGTAGTGTTATCCTGAACTCCAGAGACCCCAATGATCTGACAGTATCTCCTCACGGAGTACTTGACCTTAGGTTTATTGATCGAAATACGACATTGACTGGCTTGATACGATTTCATAATACAGGCACCGACACCGCTTACGATGTCAGCGTAGATCTTGAGCTTCCAATGGAAAAGGTCGACTCTTCCACTATTGAGCTCATCGGAAGTTCAGCGTCAACCATCTTAATGTCTGTAGAGGAAGACCAAATTCATTTTGACATGCCCGATATCCGATTACCGCATGATGCGATAGACAGTATCGGATCACGTGGCTATATCTTATACAGCCTGAAACCAAGAGCGGATATTGCCGAATTTGAGATCATACGCCAACAGGCTCACATTTACTTTGACAGTAATGCCCCGATTCCTACAAACATCGAATACCAGACTATCGAAGGCCCTTTCTGGACGAAGACCAGCGAGTATGTCGTTTGTGAGGGTGATACTGTGGAAGGCATAGTTATCAATAAGGATACAGTGTTCAATGACACCACGGTTCGCATTGGTCCGGATCTGATCACGGAGTATCTCGTTCATACACTACCCTCCTATTATCATGAGATCGATACGCTTATACTTGCCGGAGACAAGATCAATGGTGTCAGAATTACAATAGACACGACCATCGATTTGAAATATAAAACAGAAGAAGGTTGTGACAGCGTCGTGACCTATCATGTTGAAACGACCACGACCAGCAACGATGACCAGAACGATCAAATTTCTCTTTATCCAAACCCTGCTGGTGATGGAAGGATTTTTATCAAATGTGAAAGGACTGATTTAAAATATATTCAATTCATCAGCAATCAGGGCAGTTCAGTTACCAGGTCATTGGATAAAATCAGTACTAACATGATCGATATTCAGGACTTTGCTCCCGGTGTCTACATCTATAGAATAAGATCTGAAAACGGCATTGAGAAATCAGGAAAACTGGTGGTGCGTTAGACTGATTAGAATCGAAATAGTGGATCTGACATTCTGTATTGTCCATTCCCACAAATTCCGTTAACTTTCCTGTGATTCACTTGCCCAATAACATGTTACGCATTTTTCGATACTAAAAAACAGAGTCATGAACAGCTCATCCACTATTTCCTTCATCGTTCTTTCAGTAGCTCTTGTCGTCGCCGGATTTCTGATCGGAGATATGCATCGTAAAGCAAAGGCATTTGATAAGGCCGTTACCGTCAAGGGGCTTTCAGAGCGTGAGGTGGATGCTGACCTTGCGGTTTGGCCCATGCAAATATCAATCGTTGGCAATGATCTGAATGGGATTAAGGTGAGTCTGGAAGATCAAAAGAAAGAAGTTCAGAGCTTTTTCGATCAACTGGGTTTTACTGAGGAAGAGGTGGACATGGGCGTGACAACAATCATTGACAGGAAATCTTCAACCTACGATCGTAATGATTATGCGGAGTACAGGTATGTCGCCAATTCTGATATCACGGTGCGTACCGAAGACCTTGAAAAAATAAAACGCGCCCAAAACAAGTCCCTGGATCTGATTGCCAAAGGGATCCTGCTTAATTCAAAGAATACCTGGAGACCAATTTCCTATACGTTCAGTGGCCTTAATGATATAAAACCAGAAATGATCGAGGAAGCCACCAAGAAAGCCAGGGAGGTTGCTGAAAAATTTGCCAAGGATTCGGATTCGGAGGTGGGTGGTATAAAAAAGGCCAATCAGGGATTGTTCACGATAACGGATAGAGATGAGAACACCCCGGAAATCAAAATTGTCAGAGTCGTAACGACTATAGACTATTTTTTGAAGGATTAGTCATGAGGTGAGGCAGAAGACGGCGAGTATGAAGTTTATCGTTGTAGATGATCGTAGTTTAAACCACGATCATCTACTAATCATCTATACCAATTAGATCTATCTGCATCACATTATCCAGGCCGGAATAATTTCTGGCACTGCTGTACAACCAGTCTTCAGGTCTGGCTACAAGACCGGCTTTTACAGGATTCATATGGATGTAATTGAGCTTTTGAAAAATCCATTTTCTACTCCAAAGATGAATTGCCCGATTTTCATGGGTCCAGAATTGCAGGCCTTTATTCCTGCTATGTCGAAGTGAGGCTGTTTCAAAGCGTTCTTTCATCCAATAGAAGCGGCTTTCGATCCGGCCACACATGGTTTGTAGTATGTTGGAAGAAGTGTGTCTCTTAAAATCGCGAAGTACGCCGGAAAGATCACTGCGAGTACTGCTTATGATTATGTGCAAATGATTACTCATAACAACATAAGCCCAGAGCCGCAGTCCCTTATTCTTTCTGCAGTAGGCCAGGCTGTCTATGATGATATCCCGATAGATCTGACGAGTAAAAATATCTACCCAGTCGATCACCTGTAGGGTCATGAAATACAACTCGTTCTGATCATGGATATGATAAGCACGTCTCATAGTGTGCAGGCCTTGTCCCGTTTTAGTGTTCTCTTAATTATCTATAGCAACCTGAACAGGTGGCTATTTATTGCATTGGTTGTCATTAAAAATCAGATGCGCGTAGCATATGCCACGCGCATCTGATCATGGTGACTCCGGAAGGATTCGAACCTTCAACCGCCTGATCCGTAGTCAGGTACTCTATCCAGTTGAGCTACGGAGCCATTTTACCAGATATTGAACTCTGGTATTGCGAGAGGGCAAAGATAGAACAATCTGAAGAAAATGATAAGTTCATCCTGCCATCTCCCGGTTAAGTTGAAGGGCGCTGAATGCGAGGAACGATTTAGGATTTTCATCAATCATATAGTCATGACACTCCCCGAATGTCTGTTACCTAATACTCCTTCAAAGGTTTGATGATTTAAGAAGATGTCGTATCTTTGCCGCCCCTTTACAGGGGATTTGTAATTTTTACTGGTTTTAAACCACAGGTATTATGTCTAAGATATGCGATATAACGGGTAAAAGGCCGATTACGGGTCATTCGGTGTCTCACTCCAATGTGAAGCACAAGCGCAGATTTCTACCCAATCTTCACAAGAAGAAGTTCTATATCCCAGAGGTCGACAAGTGGGTCACCCTCAAGGTATCCACCAATGCCCTGAGAAGTATCAACAAGCTGGGCATATATGCCTATATCAAGAAACTGGAGAAAAAAGGGATCAAAACCGGTATAAAGCTTTAAGTCATGGCTAAGAAGCAAAAAGGAAATAGAATACAGGTTATATTGGAGTGCACAGAGCATAAGGATTCAGGTATGCCGGGGACTTCACGGTATGTTACCGAAAAAAATAGGAAAAATACTCCCGACCGCTTGGAACTAAAAAAGTACAATCCTATTTTAAAGAGGTATACAATACATAAAGAAATCAAATAACAATGGGAAAAGTATCTAAGAACGCAAGGGTTGCTCAAAGGGCACAAAACGCTGGATCAGGCCGTGACTTTGTCAAGGTCGTTACAAGCGTGAAAAACCCGACTACGGGCAAATATTCCTACAAGGAAATCATGATACACAAAGACAAAGTCAAGGAATATCTGGCTGAAAACAAGTAGCCACCCTTAAAATTATTGACAAAAGCGCTTTATACCCTGTCCTCTGAATGGATGAGTATAAAGCGCTTTTTATTTGATGCCTATGAGCTTTTTTGACAAATTTTTCAGCAAGGAAAAAGAAAAGGACCTCGAAAAAGGCCTGGAGAAAACCAAATCCAGCTTCCTGTCAAAGATATCCAAGGCCGTTGCCGGTAAAAGCCAGGTCGACGTCGAAACGCTCGATGAACTGGAAGAGGCGCTGATATCTTCAGATGTAGGCCTTGAAACCACCGTGAAGATCATCGACCGTCTTGAAGAGAAGGTGGCTGAAGACAAATACATCAATACATCTGAACTGAACTCCTTCATGGAAGGTGTTATAGTTGACCTGCTGGAAGAAAATAACACCGAAAGCATAGAAGACTTCTCTTTGCCTGAGGACAAAAGGCCTTATGTCATGCTGGTCGTTGGTGTGAATGGTGTGGGCAAAACTACGACTATAGGTAAACTGGCCTATCAGTATAAGCAACAAGGTCTCAATGTCGTACTCGGAGCCGGTGACACTTTCCGTGCCGCTGCTGTTGACCAGCTCAAGATCTGGTCGGAACGAGTGGGCTGTGAGTTCTACTCCAAGGGTATGCACGCAGATCCTGGTGCTGTAGCTTACGAAACGGTAAAGTATGCCCAGGACAACAACTGTGATGTCGCCATCATCGATACAGCGGGACGATTGCATACCAAACTCAATCTAATGCGAGAGCTGACCAAGATCCGGAATTCAGTAAATAAAGCACTCAATGGAGCCCCTCATGAGGTTCTCCTGGTACTCGATGCCACAACCGGTCAGAATGCTATAGAACAATGCAGACATTTTACGGAGGCAACCGATGTCACTGCACTTGCGCTCACAAAACTGGATGGAACGGCAAAGGGAGGTGTTGCTCTTGGCATATCAGACCAGTTCAAGATTCCGATCAAATACATCGGCGTCGGAGAAGCTGTAGAACTTCTCCAGGTCTTTAACACCAAAGCATTTGTTCAATCATTATTTAAATGATAACTTAAACAGCATACTGCGTACTCCTTCGTTCTAAGTATATGACAGCATTCCAAAATATCCGAATTTCACTCTTAACCTTCCTGTTTGCAGGTGTTTTGACTTCCTGTGCATGGTTGGGTGATGCGCCCGATGACAAAGTGATAGATATTCTTGAAGAGTTTGAAATATATGCAGTTGAGGACATTACAGAGTCCGGTCGAATGGTTGACATGGTCATTACTACGATAAATCCTGTCTGCGACCAGGCGAGCATCGAAGTGGAGACAACACAGGGAAGGGATTATATCGATGTGATCATCAGAAAGATCAATCAACCGGATAGCTGTGATTCGGGACAGAAAGTGATAATGAAGACGGTAACTTCACTGGGTGAGTTGGATGATGACAGATATTACGTCAATATCACATTAAAAAATGTTGTCGACAACACTGGTACGCTCAATATCTTCTCAGATCGCATGGTCCTCGATATCTCAAACCCCGAAGGCATCATAGTAAATCCTGCTATGACCTATGTGCTGCCTGAAAATATGATCTGGGGATATGCCACCTCTTATGAGGTTGATTATGCAGGTCGGATCATCGACTTTGTGACCGACCTTTCGTTGGTCTGCGAAAATATCGTACTTCCTGACGGACAATACACCAATTTCACTATCGACGAATCTGACAAGCTGCACTTCGACGACAGGCCCCCACATATGAATGAGGCCACTTTTTATTTCAAATTCTCCGGCGCCGAACAAGAGATCATCGATCTTCTCGAAGACTATCGCCAGGAAGCCGGGCAGCGCGCGGATTTCAAGATATTCAGTACCAACGGTAAGGTTTACTGATCCCTTTCTATCCCTTTTTCAGTTTTGTCACCTCAAATGATTCAAGGGTTTTAATTAATTTGCCCTTATGATCAATTTGATAAGTGATACGGTAACCAAACCTACCCCAGACATGCTGGAATCCATGATGAAGGCCAGGGTTGGTGATGATGTATTCGGTGAAGATCCTACCGTCAATGCCCTTGAAGAAAGATTGGCACGCATGTTCGATCATGAAGCTGCTCTTTTCTGTCCTTCCGGCACCATGACCAATCAGATCGCTCTAAAATGCAACACACAACCTCTGGATGAGGTCATTTGCGATATCACTTCTCATATCTATCAGTACGAAGTTGCCGGGTATGCCTTCAATTCTGGCATAGGAGTCAATCTCCTACATGGCGATCACGGTAAGATAGACCCTGACATGATCACCGCAGCGATCAAACCTGAATTTGACTGGCTGCCAAGGACCAGCCTGGTATCGATAGAGAATTCTTGTAATCGGGGTGGAGGAAGTTACTACACACTTGAGGAAATGCGGGCCATTTCAGAATTAGCCAGGTCGCATAGCCTCAGAATTCATCTTGACGGGGCAAGATTATTCAATGTTTTGGTAGAGACAGGCGATGATACCAAAGAGGTCGGTCCTTTATTCGACACCATTTCCATCTGCCTGTCCAAGGGATTGGGTGCACCTGTAGGATCTGTCCTGATAGGATCAAAAGACCTCATACATCAGGCACGAAGGTACAGAAAGGTCATGGGCGGAGGTATGAGGCAGGTCGGCATCCTGGCTGCAGCCGGATTATACGCCCTCGATCATAATGTTGACAGACTGAAAACGGATAATGAACGCGCAAAAAAAATTGGAGAGTGTCTGGATCGCCAGGGTTATGTTGATCGTGTGAGACCCGTTCAAACCAATATCGTGATCTTCGACCTAAAAGAGAACGTTCCAGCCGAGGATCTTGTGGACGTACTGAAATCCAAAGGTATTAATTCGACGACCTTTGGTGCGAACAGTGTCCGTTTCGTGACACACCTCGACCTATCCGAAAAGGATATCGAAAAGGTTCTTGAGGTTCTTGATTCTATAGATCTCTGATGAGGGACAATAGGGCGTGCTTCCGGCTCCTTGTAGCTATTGACAAGGCATATATCGAATCACACTTCGCATTAAACTCCGCGGATGATATAGTCTACTTAATTGTTAGCTGTCACTTCCACCCTTCCGCATGTTGAGCTCATCACGGATCTTCGCTGCCTTCTCGTAATCTTCCTCGGCCAGAACATCATTGAGCATCTGCTCTAGTTCTTCATCATTATACTGACCAAAAGGAGCAGTGGCTGACTTCACTTTGCTCTTGGATTCTTTGGTGTCAGATGATTCTTCTTCCTCTTCCAGAATAACACCGGCGGATTCAAGGATAAAATCGTATGTAAATATCGGACAACCGAATCTGACGGCCATAGCGATGGCATCCGAGGTACGGCTGTCGATCTCGAAAACATCGCCTTCCCTCATGCAGATGAGCTTTGCATAAAATATCCCGTCAAGTAGGTCGCTGATGATGACCTCATGTAGAACTATATCGAATATATCAAGGGTGTTCTTGAATAGATCATGAGTCAGTGGCCTGTTAGGCGCCATTCGTTCCATGGCAACTGCGATCGCCTGGGCTTCAAAACCACCGATGACAATG
>JAWVZH010000095.1:0-12326 GCA_033722295.1 Saprospiraceae bacterium | reverse complement strand
TGGCGTTGGCATAATGTGTGAAGTCCACCTCACGGTCGAAACCATACTTCTCTTTCATAGATTACACAATGTCGGTTCTTACCTCGCTTCTCCTGTTAGGTGCAAACATGGGATACGTTATTACTGTCCCTTCCTCGTGAAAGCTGATCCAGTTGTTGGGAAATGTCGCATCCGGCTTGGTAGGCTCTACCGTATCCTCAAAGACCTCTACCTTTATGCCAGCAGCTCTCAGACTTGAGGCAAAAGCATCAAACTCCTTCAATACCTTCTGCTGAAGCTCGTCATGTTCAGCATCAACTGCTACTTGAAAGGCATTCGTCCGTGCAGTTTGAACATTGTAGTCAAAACTCGCTGGACGGATCAACATTATTGTATCTGTAAATCCTTGAGACATAGATCAATGGCTTTATTATCCTTGTTTTTCTTTTGATTTCAATTATCTTCGCCTGTGATAATCCCAGTTATCAAATATTCAAATCATCTTTGTGAAAGGTGGTGACTCGTTCACTGCCTTTTTTTATTCAAGAGCTTCTTTCTTCATGCTCTCCGCCAGCTCTTCTCCCAAATATCTGTCGATGATGTCATGAGCCAGGTATATCACCGGGGTCAATACGATCGCGACCACAAATTTATAGATATAATTGACCAATCCAATGGCCAGCACCATAACCATACTCCATCCAGCACCAACGTAAAAGGCAATAAAGAGCACAACAAAGCTGTCGATAAACTGAGAGATCAATGTTGACCCTGTCGCCCTGAGCCATACCTGCCGCTCTCCGGTCCATCTTTTTATTCGCTGGAAAACCATAACGTCAATGAACTGGCCGATCAAAAAGGCGACTAGCGATCCAAAGATGATCCATAAGCCCTGCCCGAACACAAGACCAAAGGCCTTATTGTAGTTGCCAACATCTTTGGCCAATTCTTGCTTTTGCATCTCATCGGTGATCACAGAAAGGTGCGAGGTCGGCCAGAAATCAGCGGGTATCAGGTCGATCGCAACATAGACTATAAAAAAGGCATAGATGATCATACCTACAGCCATGAAGGACAGGATCTGAACGCCTTTTTTTCCAAAATATTCATTGACCACATCAGTAAGAACAAAAACCACAGGCCATATCAATACACCAGTAGTCAGGTTTAGACCTAAGCCGTCAACACCAAGGATGGTCCAGTTGACCGGCTCTAAACCCAGAGTTTTTTCGAGAGAGAATATTTTGACACCAACAAACTCCGCCATCAAGGCATTGGTGACAAAGAACCCTCCCAGGATAATGAATAGTAAATTTGGTTTCGTAAATGCTCTTGAGGACATTGGAAATGTATAACGAACAATGACTTGTAACAGCCGTTAAAAAAGAACATGGCCAAAATAGGAATTAATATAAAAGAAGGGACGATCACCAAAAAGTCTTCTCCCGTGATCGTAGGTATTGATCTTGGAACGACCAACAGTCTGGTAGCCATCGTTAAGGATGGACAACCTGAAACCATAAAGGACGAAAGTGGTCAGGATGCTTTGAAGCCCTCGGTCATTCACTTTGCCGAAGATGATTCGATATTGACAGGCAAAGCAGCCCTGGAAGGTTTGTTGCGAGCGCCGGAGAGGACCATATTATCTGTGAAACGCCTCATGGGCAAATCATACTCTGACCTTGAGTCCTATGAGTCAAAGATGAGTTACAAGATCCGAGAGGATGATACCGAACAGCTCGTGCGCGTGGAGGTTGATGACAAGTTCTTTACTCCAGTGGAACTTTCCTCTTACATTTTAAGATCACTGAAAGAAAGGGCGGAAAGGGAACTAGGCCAGATCATTGAGAAAGCGGTCATCACGGTTCCTGCCTATTTTAATGATAATCAACGGCAGGCGACAAGGGATGCGGGAAAATTAGCAGGACTCGAAGTCTTGCGTATAGTTAATGAACCTACTGCTGCTGCCCTCGCCTATGGAATCGGCCAGAACAGGGAGGATCAGCAGAACATTGCCGTGTACGACCTGGGCGGAGGAACATTCGATGTTTCGATCCTGCATATAGAGGATGGCATCTTTGAAGTGCTCTCGACCAATGGGAACACTTTTTTAGGCGGTGATGACATAGATAACAGTATCATATCACACTGGCGGTCAGATAGTAGTACACAGAATATCTCACAAGCTGAATTGAAACTGACTGCCGAAAAGGCCAAAATTGCTTTGAGCGAAAATGAGGAATTCAAGACCGCAGTACGGGGACATGAACTGAAACTATCAAGGTCTGAACTAAAAGATCTCATGCAGCCCCTGATCGATGAGACTCTGGCCTGTTGTAGTCAGGCGATGGAGGATGCGAACCTAAAGGAGGAGGATATCGACAATGTACTGCTGGTCGGTGGCAGCACCAGATCACCTGTGATCAAGTCGGCAGTAGAGTCATTTTTCGGAAAATCACCCAAAGATGATCTCGATCCGGATCAGGTGGTAGCCCTGGGTGCTGCGATACAAGCAGATATTCTCGCCGGTAACAGAAAAGATCTATTGCTTCTTGACATCACACCTCTTTCTCTTGGTATTGAGACTGTTGGGGGATTGATGGATGTTATCATACCTCGAAATACGAGCATTCCTATCAAGGCTGCCAGGGAATACACGACAAGTGTTGACGGACAGGCCAATCTCAAAGTTGCCATTTTTCAAGGAGAACGGGATCTTGTGCAAGATAACCGCAAACTGGGCGAGTTCATCCTGAAAGATATACCACCCATGCCGGCCGGTATTCCAAAGATCAAGATCTCTTTCATGATCGATGCCAATGGTATTCTGCAGGTCAGGGCGAGAGAGCTCAGAAGTGAAGTGGAACAGCACGTTGAACTGCGATCACAATTTGGACTGAGCGAAGAGGAAATGGCTGAGATGCTGAAAGACAGTCTTTCTCATGCCGAGGAAGATATGAAGATCAGGGCCCTAAAGGAAGCCCAGGTAGAAGGTCGGCAACTGATACATAGTCTGGACAAGTTTAAAAAACAACATAAGGAGCTGATCGATGCTACTATGAGTAAAAAAATCGAAGAGCTCGAAAAGAAATTGGAAAACAAGATCGAGTCCGGCACCAAGAACGATATTCTTAAAGTAATAGAGACCATAAATGATCTGACACGTCCTCTGGCTGAGAAAGCCATGGATGCCACGATCTCAAGCGCTATGCGCGGAAAGAAAATCTGAAAATTGTACCATCTAAAATAATCCGTGATGGGTAAAAAGAAAAAGTTTACCGTTTACAGTACTAACCCCGATTTTGAATATCAATATGAGCAAGACGAGCAGGAGGCCATTGATCCTTCCGAACAGCAACTCCGTGTATGGCATGACCGTAAAAAAAGGAAGGGTAAAACTGCGACATTGGTTTTAGGTTTCAAGGGGCCTCAGGACGAGCTGGAAGCCATTGCAAAATATTTAAAAACCAGATGTGGCGTAGGTGGCTCGGCAAAGGACGGTGAAATCATCATCCAGGGCGAGATCAAGGAAAAGGTCAAAGATCTCTTGGTCGAAAAAGGCTACACCCAGACCAAAACTGCCGGGGGTTAGATCTATTTCTTGCGCGCCATGAGTACGCGTGGTTTATCCTGCAGGTCTTTTCTGACTTCCGTTTGCTCGAATTCAAATTGCTTGGACTCTATGGTGCTCAGGACTTCCTCGACATGATACTCACTTAATTCGAAGGCCATCAAGCCTCCTCTTTTTAACTTCTTCATAGCCAATTCGAGGATGGCTTCATAGGCCCACATGGCACCTTCTCTGGAAAATAAGGCATGATAGGGCTCGAAGACTGTAGACGGTGACATGACACCTTTTTCGCTCTCCAGAATATATGGAGGATTGGAAACGATCACATCCATCTGTGGTAAAGAGTCAAAATTTTGTGATTCGGTAAAATCGGCTTTGAAGAATTCGACATCCTTCTCATACTTTTCGGCATTTGCTCTCGCCACCTCTATAGTTGCATCGTCCACGTCACATCCATAACAACGGGCATCCGGGATCTGGCCAGCAATTCCAAGAATTATACATCCACTGCCCGTTCCCACATCGAGAATCGACGGTGCAATTGTGTGTTTCAACTTATCAGCAACAAAGTAGACCAGCTCTTCTGTTTCCGGTCGAGGTATTAAAACATTCTCATTGACAAACAGCTGCATATCAAAGAAATATGCCCGGTTCGTGATATACTGAATAGGCTCTCCGCTGGCGAGTCTCACCATAATTTCTTTGAGTATCGAAAAGTGTTCTTTTTCCTCATGCTCTTTGAGATAATCCTCTATCCACCTCCACAGACTGTTCATCTCCCTCTCCGCGAAATGGTGAGCCGCCCAGTCGGTAAAAGTTTGGTACAATTTTTGGCTTAACATATATATTAAAAAAATAATTAAAGTTTAAATAACTGATTATTAATAATATACACCGAAAGCTCAATTTGTCCAAATAGTGTGAGCACCGGTGAAAAAGCAACAATCCGAGATAAAATGTTATCAGCCAAAATCCTCAGAATTACATTTTTCCTATTGCTGCCATTATCAGTATGGGCCAACCAGAATTACCTCTCAGTTGAGGAGACCCTGATCAAAGCTAACAAGAATTTACTAGCATCAGAATTCCATATGATCTACACCGCCAAGGATGGCAAATCCCATATGGTCTCATGGAAAAGGGATCTAGCCGAACTCCTTCCCGATGAGATCATATTGATCAACAAAGACCAAAGCCGATCGATAGGAATAAAGAAGCCACAAAGATATATCGGTCGCATGGTCGGTGCTGAACGAAGCCTGGCAAGCCTGCAGATATTTGAAGGCTATGCTGAGATCATGTTATCCTCTAAGGTCTCGGGAAACACATTCATTTCAAAAAGACTAAACTCTCCGGTTGAGTACGCCCGGGAATCCCCTTACCTCCAGAAGCATTTCGACTCACATACGTGTAGTCCAGATCTCGAGAGCCTTAATAGTTCAAGTCCTCTAGGTCTAAGAGGAGGTGATGCGTCATGCAAGAAAATATACCTGAGCATTACGGCCGATTATGATCTCTACGAGAAAAAGAACAGGAACGTCAATCTGGTCACCAATTATATATCAGGTGTCATGAACAACGTGATGATGATCTATCGGCTTGAAGAAGTGCAGATCGGCATTTCTGAG
This sequence comes from Saprospiraceae bacterium, assembly GCA_033722295.1. GTDB lineage: Bacteria > Bacteroidota > Bacteroidia > Chitinophagales > Saprospiraceae > JAWVZH01. The sequence goes on along the minus strand of JAWVZH010000095.1, from coordinate 7,148 downwards.
ATCATCGTTCATCAATCCCCAGACGCTTTCAGGCACCTCTCGGCACTTGATGACCTCAATATCTTTCGATACATCCGCCCGACTTATAACGGTCACATCGCGTTATGCCTGTCAGGATACACGGATAATATGGGCTTTGCCCCGCTCGGAGGTCACGCCTTCCTGGATGCTCTTTGTAACAGAACCTTTTCTTACGCCTACGTCAATGTCGATGGCGCTTATAAGGCCTATCCCGATTATTCATGGGATATCTTCGGCATTACCCACGAGATCGGTCACGTCATAGGTTCACCACACACGCATGCTTGTGCCTGGGGCCCTGCAGGAAATGAAACCCTGGATGATTGCTCTGCTCCGGAAGGCCCCTGTGCCCAGGGTCCTACAGTAAGGGAGGGAACCATAATGAGCTATTGTCATTTACCCGGCGGTCCGGGCATCTCTTTTGCTGCTGGCTTTGGTGATGAGCCCGGAGATCTCATAAGATCCAAGATAGAGTCGGCTTCATGTCTGGACCAGTTCATCCCTGATCAGCTTCCACGCCGCATTCAGCAAACCATCACCGCCAATAGAGAATGTAACGACGGGTCATACACGCACTATTTTTATGACAATAACACAGCGGATGAAGACGATGATGTCCTGGTCCTTTCCATTGACAAGAATGACCAGGATATTGGTAATGTGTATGACGGTTCCCTGAAAATAAGATTGTGTTATGGTCGCAACGTCTCGAAAAACATTGGAACGAGGATAACTGCCGATTACGTACCGCCTGGATCGGACTACTACGTGATGAACAAGTTCTGGAATATCGATACCGATCGGTCGCTCTCCCATAACGTTACTCTGAAATTGCCATTCCGGTCCGGTGATTTCGATGAGCTTGATTCAGCCGTAACTCAAGCCTTATCTATGTCAGAGATCAAGACATTCATCATACAGGATCCCGGAACAGCTCATCCAGACCATAATCACAGGAATACTACTCTGTCACGCTACACCGAACTGGACATGAACAATCTGGCCGGTAGTCAATACTGGAGACATCACTATGACGGAGACATGCATCATGCGGAATTCCAGACCACAACACTTCATGAGTATGGGTTGGGAGCATACGAGCTTCAGGCTCTGCCCGTGGAACTCATAGAATTTAAAGGAGAAAGTCTGTCCGATATAGGCAATGCCTTATACTGGACGACGGCCAGGGAGGTCAATCTGGACAGGTTCGTACTCGAAAGATCAAATGACGGGATCACATATCACGAGATAGGTACTGTTTTCCCTGAAGGTGATCGATCCAGATACAAATTAATCGATCATGGGAGAAAAGAAGGCGCCTATTACAGATTAAAAATGATCGATCAGGATGATTCATTTGACTACAGCCCCACTCTATTCATAGAAGGCACCGATCGCACTATGTCCAAGGTCAGGGTCATTAACAATCCAGTCACACAAGGCAAACTCAAAATGACTATTTCCGACAGGACAGATAAGGAAAACTATTTAATAGAAATCTATGATGGCTACGGAAGACTGGTCGTCAATTCGACAATCAATACCTCGAATATCGTTGATCTCGATGTTAGTGACCTGAAAACCGGATTGTACTACCTCAGGGTCAGAGGAGCCTCAATACTCCACCAGGAACCCCTGATAATTTCCGACTAGGCCATAAACCAATATGATCAAAATTCCATAGAAAATGATCCACTTCAGGGGCAGGTATCTCGCTGGTTCCACGGCATGCCTCCTCCTGGCAACCAGGATAAGAATGACTTTTTCAATGACATAAGCCAGGAATGTCCCTATGGCAATACCAACCATACCAAGTTTCGAAATCAGAAGTAAGCTGAGTATCACGTTGAGTGCCACCTCTATGATGCCTATGTAAACCAAAATGGAATTATCCTTCCTGGCAAGGAATATGGTCTGAGGGAACCACAGTTGAGGGATGATAAGTAAAAGATATACATTGAAAATGGCCGCACTCGATCGAAAGGATGTATTATAGATCAATTCGAACAGTGGATAGCTGAATATCATCAGCAGCAAGGCTATTGGAAAGAGCAAGTGCATCAACCTGGCACTTTCTATTCGAAGTAGGGATAGACCTTCTTCCCTGGAAATGGTAAGTAAAGGAAGAGCAAGATTACTGACGCCAACGGCCAGGGGCACCACAAGAGGCAACTCACGGGCACCAAATCTGAAGATCGCAAAGCTCTCTTTATCCTGGTAAAAAACATTGACCAACCAGGCATCGAAGACCCCGGCAAAACTTTGTACGATCGCATAAAATATGAGCGGGCTACTTATTAATAGCAGGCGATTGAGGATTCTCTTGTCAAAACTGAACGACCACCACTTTTGCAGCATAAAAATGGAATAAACATGCATTATGACAGCAAAGGATATCAACCCGTACATGGCACCTTCAAGTGAATAACCGAGAATTACGGGAAGCGCTACTCCAAGGAACAGGCCGGCTGCATGAACTGTGGAAAACAGGTAGATCTCTCTGCCCTTCTCCTTGAGCTGTAAAATATATACTGTTATCGTACTCGGCTGATATAAAAAGAGGTAGAGTATCAGCCAGCCAACATATTTTAAAGTCGATTCTCCTGTAAGCCAGGAAAGCACCGTAGGTTTAAACCACAAGAATAAAAGACATAATGCAGCTGATATGATCAAAAAGGTCATATAAAGGGTGAATATGCTTTTATCCTGTTGTCGTTGTGACCATTCGTTGTAGATCGATAAATATCCCTTCACGACTGATTCCACCCAGAAAAAGCTGAGTAACATGGCGATGAACATCAGTGTCTCGTAAACTCCAATATCATGAAGTGACATTGTGGATTTGGCAAGTACGATCCCGATGAGCAATACCGCACCTTTTCTACTGAGATGATAATATTGCATCGATCGCACCAACCCTGTTATTCGCATCGCTGGACTTGGAATGAAATTTGGAAGTTAATAAGATTACCCATTCATGTGATAATGATGGACGTAATATTCACATGATCAGATGCCGGTAATGGTTTGCAAAATTAACCTGAATCCGGTTTAACATCAATATATGATCATATACAAACCACAAGACCATCTTCCTGAATCAATAGAGTCCCTGGTCACAGAAGCCAGGGTGGCCAGTCAGGATGCCTATGCTCCATACTCAAGATACAAGGTCGGATCAGCCATAAGGGATACTCAGGGTAATATATTCAAAGGCAGCAACCAGGAAAATGCTTCTTTTCCCCTTTGTATGTGTGCCGAGCGAACCACTCTTTATCATTATTCGTCCATCATTCAAAAAGGGGAGATCGAAAGCATGGCGGTCTATGCCCTCTCATCCGTTGAAAGCCCGGACCTTCCACCAAGTCCTTGTGGGGCCTGCCGTCAGGTATTAGCGGAGTTTCAATCACGACAGGAAAGGACAATCGATCTGATCCTGAGCAACCAGAATGGGTACGTATGGCATTTCCAGTCAATCAGTGAACTTCTCCCCTACGCGTTCGATCCAAAAAATTTGATGATCTAATTGCTCTCTTGCATTTAATCTGATAATTAAAATGATCTGCGCTTTCCGTTATCATTTTTTCGTGTACGATCCTGTCTGGATGCAAGTTTATTCAGCGATAAGTATTAAGGTCAGAGGTTTTTCATGAACTCTTCTACATCCTCTGGACTGTCAATTCCCGTACTTTTCCAGTTTCCAGGCAAGCACTTCAATTGATGACCGTAATATATCCATCGGAGTTGTTCTAAGCCCTCTATCATTTCAAGGTCACATGGAGGATATTCTGTCAGTTTAGGCAGTAGGCCAATACGGAAACCATATATTCCAATATGCCTCAAATATTCAAGATCAGGAGTGTTGTGTCTCTGATATGGTATCACTGATCTGCTGAAGGTCAGGGCATACCTGGCCCAGTTCAGAACTACCTTTACCCTGTCCGGATTCTGCGCCTCCTGAGCGTTCATTGGTGACACTGCAGTGACAATACCCTCGTGATCTCCAAATTTCAGTTCCTCCACTATGGCCTGGAGCAGCTCGGCCTCCACATTCGGTTCATCACCCTGAACATTAACTACATAATTGAACTCTGTATGTCTCTCTGCCACTTCAGCACAGCGGCTTGTTCCCGATTCATGGTCCTGGGATGTCATTTCTGCCCCGAAACCACCAGATGTCACATGATCATAGATACGCTCATCATCTGTGGCCACAACTATCTTATCGAAACAGTCTGCAGCAGTAACTGATTCGCAAACTCGTGTGATCAATGTTTTTCCTCCAAGATCTACAAGTGGTTTGCCCGGAAGACGTTGACTCGCATATCGCGCGGGTATCACACAAAGAACGGACATAATGAAAATTTAAGTCCCGCTAAGTTAGAAAATGGCTTCAGACGGCAAAGTATAAGTATAGGATGATCTGGGTGAAGCAGATCGAGCGTCTGCCATAGCCTTTCAGTCAAGTTTAATTCCCCGACCTGAATTAATAGTCTGTTAAACCCTTGTAAATTCATTATATTATATATTTTTTTAATGTATTTTTGTCTTTAAAACAGGGATATATGAGGTTTATGGCCTTCTTCTTGCTTTTCTTATGCCTTTCAGAACCCAGCTTCAGCCACACTGAACCACAATTTTCACTGTTGGAAGTAGATTCCGTAGTAGTGGACGTCACGGATGACCAGCAGGTTTTTTTCTTGCACAAGATGGAGCCAAAGCAAACCCTTTATTCGACAGCCAGGCTTTACGATGTCGACCTGAACGATATTTACTTATCCAACCCTGAATTGATCGACCGGATCGTTCGAAAAGGAGAGACTATTCGCATACCGGTCAAAAATTGGCATATCGATCCAGAGTCTCAGCAGGGTCCTCTGGTTTATTACCAGGTAAAACCAAAGGAAACCTTGTTTCGAGTTGCCAGGATCTATTTTGATCTCACTGTAGATCAGGTCAAATCCAGGAATGCCCTTGCAGGAAATGAGCTCGACATTGGCCAATTGCTTAATATCGGACGCCTTGTAAGAACAGGAGATTCCGAGATGAACAACAGTTTTTCCGTGGATTCGGCAAACCTGTCTGAGTTAATGCCCGACTTTACCGGACAGTCGTGGGTCGAAGATAAGAACATCGCATATTGGCTAAAGGAAGCCAACCCTGATCACAGCCATGTTGTCCTCCATGACGAAGCTCCCGTAAACAGTTGGGTGGCCATCACCAATCCTATGTATGGGAAAACCGTGACAGCAAAGGTCATTGGCAGAATTCCTAATAACGTATATCCTTCAGACATTGACGTTATCCTCTCGCACGGAGTAGCCGAAAGCCTGGGTGCTATAGATGCCAGGTTCTATGTCAAATTGAAACACCTGAAAAGGCCGACTCATCCCTGAAACCTACCCCGGTCATTGATTGTTACATGCCAGAATCACTTGCTGTAAACTACAAAGTAAGTGGAGTTGAATATCTTTGCTCCCAACAATAATAAATGATGTATTACGACAGTATATTGGAGACTATTGGCAATACGCCGTTGGTAAGACTCAAGAAGGTGGTGAGTGAGGTACCCGCCCTAGTTCTTGGCAAGATCGAAACCTTTAATCCCGGGCATTCCATAAAGGATCGAATGGCTTTAAAAATGGTTGAGGATGCCGAAAAGAACGGATTGCTGAAGCCTGGCGGTACCATTATAGAATGCACTTCAGGCAATACAGGTATGGGATTGGCTATCGCCGGCGCAGTAAAGGGATACAAATGTATCTTTACTACGAACGACAAACAGTCCAAGGAAAAGATCGATATCCTCAAAGCCCTCGGTGCTGAAGTAGTCGTTTGCCCGACCAATGTGTCAGCCGATGATCCCAGAAGCTATTATTCTGTTGCAGAAAAGATCAGTAAAGAAACACCCAATTCCTACTGGTTCAACCAGTATGATAACCCATCCAATACACAAGCTCACTTTGAGTCTACGGGACCGGAAATCTGGGAACAGACCGAAGGCAAGATCACTCATCTTGTGGTGGGTGTGGGTACCGGAGGAACGATAAGCGGTACCGCTAAATATCTGAAATCCAAAAACCCTGATATAAAGGTCTGGGGTGTGGATACATATGGTAGCGTATTCAAAAAATACCACGAAACGGGAGAATTCGATGAAAACGAGATATATCCTTACATCACAGAAGGTATTGGCGAAGATATACTCCCAAAAAATGTAGATTTTTCAGTTATCGATCTGTTCGAAAAGGTCACTGACAAGGACGGCGCAGTAATGGCCAGGAGGATTGCGGCTGAAGAAGGCATACTGCTGGGCTATAGTGCCGGATCTGCTATTGCCGGACTTAATCAACTCAAGGACCATCTTACAAAAGATGATGTTGTTGTAGTTGTCTTTCATGATCATGGCAGCCGATACGTGGGCAAAATATTCAATGATGACTGGATGAGGGAAAGAGGCTTTTTGGAGGACACTCGAACTGTTGCTTCCCTCCTGGCGCATAAGGACGACAAGGGTTTTATTTCAATCGAAGCAGATCAGTCTGTGCGATCTGCACTTGAATCAATGAAGTCTAATGACTTGAGTCAACTGCCAGTCATGAAGGACGATGAGATCGTCGGATCACTGACCGAGTCGGTAGTTATGAACTTCATGCTGCAACCTGAAAACAACAGCGAAGAGACCAAAGTACGTGAGATAATGGGAGAACCCTTTCCCGAGGTTCAGCCCGGAATCAATTTTCGGCAACTATCCAAGTTCATCGACCGTAAGAATCCTGCTGTTGTAAGTAAAATGCAGGATGGCACATGGCATATCATTACCAAGTACGACATCATTCAGGCCCTGTAGGTCTTCATGAATGCTGGAAAAAATCCGGAAATAGTAAAATAGATTAAGTCCCGCGTCGGGGTCTTATAAAACATGTACGGACCAACAAATATGATGACTAGTCCTCGTCGTCATCGATATCAGCAATCTGATCCAGGTCAATTTCGTCGTCATATTTCTCCTCATATTCACTCTGGATGTCATCCCGAAGGATACCGTCATCATCGTAGTCGTCATCCTTTTCGATGATCTGCTTAGCTTCTGTAACGCTCATTCTAACCATATAGTAATGGTCTTC
>JAWVZH010000094.1:0-12570 GCA_033722295.1 Saprospiraceae bacterium | reverse complement strand
CCAACTGACTTGCGGCAGAATCCTTTTTCAGGTCTGCAAAGACCGTCGGGCTAATACTGCTTACAAGGTCTACATCACCCGATTTCAACATAGTAATAGCCGTGGCTTCATCAGGGACAAATAGATACGTGATTTTATCCGGGCTGGCTTCCAGAATACCATTACCCCACCAGTCATTTTTTTTCTTCAGTGACAGACTTTGTCCAAGTACCCATGAATCGAGTCTGTATGCTCCGCTTCCCATGATGCTATCCCTGGAGTAGACGATCTGGTTGAACTGCTGTCCAAACCTTTCCGCATTGCCGTCTATGCTGTCCTTTTTGAGGTCCGACAATGTATAGTTGTCCAGGTAACCGTCAGGATCATAATAGTGTTTTGGATAAATACTGAAGTTGCACGTTACCGGAAGTGACAACAGATAAGCCTCCTCCAGAAATACAACGAATCTTTTATCATCCTTTGCATCTATGGCCACGCTGTCGATCTGTGATAGGAAACCACGCCAGGCGTTGGATTTCGTATGTGGATTGAGTGCCGCCTTTACAGTAAACAGATAATCATGACCAGTGACGGGAGTGCCGTCCGACCAACTGGCTTCTTCCCTGATATTGAAAGTATAGGCCTTGCCATCTTCGTCATAACTTTCAATGGATGGAGATGTTTCCACCAACATCGGTTCCAACTCAAGATTCCCGGGATCATATTCCATCAGGGGTAGGAAAATATGACTTTCTACCTGGGTGGCGACACTCATCTGGCTAAGCATCGGATTGAGCCTGTCTGGCTCTTCCTGCAAGACTACTTTGAATTCAAAATCCCCCTCTTCTTCCTTATCCTGGACACAGGAATAAAATGATAATAGGAACAGTCCAAGGAAAAAGTAGTGAAGTGATTTCATGGATCAGGGTATTTGATCCTAAGTTACAAGGATTCCGATTTTCTAGCTAAACAATAGAGCTGATATTAGGAAAGACCAAAACATGACGCTTTTAAACAAATCAGCTTTTAAAGGATTCTATTAATAAAAGTTATGCGGGTACTTATAGGTGGTGGTAGCGGAATGCTTGGCAGGAACCTTCAGGAACGCCTGCGAAAGAATGGCCATGAGGTTTATATTCTCAGCAGAACGGATTCCACCAAAAAAGAGGTCATACAATGGTCGCCAAAGGTTGGCGAGATCGATTCAAATATGACATTCGATGTGGTCGTAAATCTGGCGGGTGCTGGATTGGTCGATCACGCTTGGACACCGAAATATCAAAGGATCATAGTTGAAAGCCGAACACTCACAACAAAAACTCTCGATCACTATTTTCAAAAAAACAATTTCACACCTGATGTCTATCTGAATGCAAGTGCCATAGGATATTATGGTCATCATCCGACGAAGATATTCACTGAGGAAGATGAGGCGATTCAAAGTGACTTTCTGGTAATTGTCTGTGAGGCCTGGGAAAGGGCCGTGCATGATATGCAGACAAAAATTCCCAACAAGTACATTGCACGTATAGGTATGGTGCTAACTGAAAAAGGCGGTGTATTCCCAAAGATCAGCACTGGACGCCCCATCGGTATAGTGCCACATCTGGGAGATGGATCTCAGTTCTTCTCCTGGATCCATATCGAGGACCTTATGGGCATATTCCAGTATCTGATCGAGGATCGTCCTCCTTCAGGCATCTACAATGCCGTTGCCCCCAACCCGGAAACCAACAAATCAGTCTCGAAGATGATCGCTTCTACAGGAATTCTTGGATTATCACCGCCGGTGCCGGAGTTTATGATCAGAATGATCCTGGGGAAAAGGGCCGTTGCAGTTCTCAATTCGACACGGGTTTCCGGGCAAAAGATCATGGACGCAGGTTATGAGTTTGAATACACGGAATTGCCCGATGCAGTGAACGACCTTGTCAGTAATTTGCGGTGGAGGCCTAATCGTTAGGGCCTAGTCGTCGGAGAGTCAAGGCATTCAATTGGCTAGTGATTAACGAGTCATCTACCTGAAATACACATAATCTGCGGGGTTGACAGCTTTACCATCGATCCATAGTTCGAAATGTAGGTGCGGACCGGTGGTCAATGTGCCGGTATTGCCGATGATAGCGACAGCTTCACCTGCTTTGACCCTGTCACCGACCGCTTTAAGATTGGCGCTGTTGTGCTTGTAGAACGAAACTATATTGTTATCGTGTTGAACCGCAAGGGTATTGCCTGTCTCTAATGTCCAGTCCGAAGTGATGACAATGCCATCAAGGATGGAGAGGATAGGAGTATTGGAAGGGGCCATTACATCGATACCATAATGTAGATTCTCTGGCATGAATCGTGCGCTGATCTCACCCTTGACGGGAGGAGTCATAAAGATCTCTTTTATTGATCTCTGGTTTTGTTGATCAAAGTCGTTGAACGTGATCCTCATATTGTCAAGAACAAGTTCATTTTCTACTGTATTCCTCAGTATAGAATCCTCCCTTATCCGCCTTACAGGGCCTACGAAAACCTCTTCGATGGTATCGACCTCCATGACATCAGTAATGCCTTCCGGGTCATTTGTTAGCATTCGGCGTAATGAATTGATATAGGTCTCCTGGGCGGCGATCTCGTCTTCGAGCAGGGAGTAATCTCTTTTAAGCTCTTGAAAGGCTGCCTGCTCTTCAATAACTCCGTAACCTGGTACCAGAGTTCTTAAAGGTGTCAGAAAGAAGATCGCAATGACGACTATGAAGAGAACAACGAAGATCGTTGAGAGCACTAAATACAGATTGAGCAATGTGAGTTTGTAGGAGGCCATCTCTTCGAAGGTCTCCTCATTGCGCAGGACAAGAAGATACCGGTCCCGTAAACGTTCTTTCCAGCCTTTGTTCTCCTGTTGCTCCATGTCGTGCAAAAGTTAGGGGAATTTAAAATAAATTTGCCCTCAAATCGATTAATTACCAGATAACAAATAGGTACCGAAAAAAGTACAATAACAGATTTGAGACAAAGATCCACAAAAATACACCTTGCCATCGTCTTAATGGCGGCCCTGGTCTTGCAATCCTGTGCCACAAAGAAAAGCAGAAAGGACGTTTCTTTTCTCGGGAAGGTATATCACAATACTACTGCCAGATACAATGGTTATTTCAATGCCAACGAGATCTTGATCGCCACATACCTGGAACTGGAAAGTACCAACAAGGATAATTATAACAAGAGGTTGAAAGTATTTGCCTATATGGGTGGAGATGCCGACAAGGTGAAGGGGGAGCTGGACAGGGCGATTGAAAAGGTGTCTATTGTCGCGGCTACACACCCGGTCAGCCATTGGCGTGACGACTGTTATCTGTTGGTCGGAGAATCCCAGTTTTTACAAAAGGATTACGAATCCGCCGAGGAAACACTTGAGTATTTCGCTCAGGAATTCGATCCGCTTAAGGCAAGGAACAAGGGACCGACAAGACGTGAGATCAGCGAAGCTAAAAAAGAGGAAGAAGTTGACAGGGAGGAAGAAAGAAAAAGGAAGATCCGGCGAAGGAAAAAGAGCAAGCGCAAAAACCGGAGAATGACGCGTGAGGAGCGCGAAAGGCTGGAAGCCAAAGAAGAAGCAGAAAAGGCCAAGCGTCTGGCAGAAGAAAAGGAGAGAAGAGAAAAGGAGAAAGCCAAAGAGGTCAAAGGTGAGAGTTACTTTCTCAAACATCGCCCTGTTTACAACGATGGCCTGATATGGTTGGCACGCACTTATATACAGAACGACAAGCACACACTCGCATTTTCATATCTCAGACGACTTAACGAGGACAGAAGTCTTCACAAGGAGGTCAGGTCGCCACTTTATGCTACGCGTGCCTTCTATTATCTCGACCTGGACCAGCCTGGTAATGCAGCACTCGAACTCGAGAAGGCTTACGCCTGGGAAGACGACAGGATGACAAAAGCGCGTTATGCCTTTATACTGGGTCAGATCATGGAGAATTCGGCTCAGTATGCGGCGGCATCAGAATATTTCGACAGAGTTCTGGACCTTAAACCTCGATATGAATTGGTTTTTAATGCCAGATTGAGAAAACTGACCAATTCTCACGCCTCGGGGGCTTTATCAACCGAGGACTTCAAGTCGGAGATTGAAGACATGATCAAGGATGATAAGAACATTGAGTATCAGGATCAGCTGTATATATCTCTCGCCAACGTTGCTTTCGCCACAGGACAGGTCAATGATGGAATTGACCTTCTCAAGCTGGCTCTGAGCAAAGGAAACAAATCCAGTGTCTATAAGGCGGATGCTTATTATAAAGTGGCTGAGTTCTTATATTCCAAAGAGGAGTATGTGGCCGCCAAGGCTTACTATGATTCTACTCTGACTGCCATGCCCGAAACAGATGAGCGGCGCCTTGAAGTTGAGATCCTCAGTAAGAACCTGACGGCTGTCGCCGAGCAGATCACCATCCTGAACATGCAAGACAGCCTTCTCAGGTTGGCTGCCCTGCCTGATGAGGAACTTCTGCAGAGGGCAAGGGAGCTTGAAGAACTTGAAAAAGAAGCCCAAGAACTTGAAGCCAGTAATGATCCAGATGAAGGATTTAAGTCTTCTTCTACCATCAGGCCTCCCGGTATCGGAGGATCCAGTTTTTTCGCTTATGATCCTCTCCTAAGAGATAAAGGTTTCCGGGATTTTAAACAGTCATGGGGTGATAGACCTCTTGAAGATGACTGGAGGAGGTCCCAAAAGGGTTTCAGCACTCTGACACAGGTAGAAGAAGAAAGCGAAAGAGAGGAGAAAGAGAAGTTTTCCACTGAGGAGGAAGCTCTGATCGAAAAATACTTTAGCGATGTGCCGACTTCACCTGAAACAAAAGCTGCTGTCCTCAAACTGAAAGAGGAAGCATTGTTCAACCTGGGAAAACTTTACAGGGACAACATGCAAAATTGTGAGAAATCCCGGGCTACACTCGAACAACTGCTCGCGGACTTCCCTTCGACGGAACATAAAATGGATGCTCTCTTTTACCTGTATCTATGCGCCAATGAAATGGACGACGAAACCGCTAAAGAGAATTATGCAGATAAATTGACCAGTGAGTATCCTGAATCGCTCTATGCTCAGAGTATCCTGGATCCTGATTTTATCAAAAAGCAGGAAGCCGCGAAGAAAAAGCTCGAGACCTATTACCAGGAAACTTTCGATCATTTGCAGGCGGGACACTATGATATCGTACAGAACAGGCTGGATCAGGTTGATCAGTTATTTACTAACCGTGGGCCATTGGCTGCAAAATTCGCCTTGCTGAGTGCAATGATGGCTGGGCAAAGGGACGGCAAGGACAGTTATATTAAGGCTTTGCAGGATGTGATCGCCAAACATAAAGAAACACCTGAGGCGACAAGGGCTCGTGAGATCATGCGTTTTTTACAGGGCGACAAGGATGCATTTACAGTGACACAGGATGGTCAATTAGTCAATACAAAGTTCAAACTGGAGGAAGACAAACTTCATTATGTCTTCGCGGTGATCTTCGATCTTGATAATAAGGACATGACCGATGTCAAGATCTCTGTAAGTGAGTACAATCGTCGGTTTCACAGAAAAGAGAGACTTAGTCTGTCTACCCTCGATCTGGATATCGAGAACAGTACTCCTCTCATACTGGTCAGAAAGTTCCAGAATAAAAAAGAAGCGATGGAATACTACTCAGGTATTCAGAGAAAACCGGATAAGTTCATTCCGGACGGGGTGCAATTCGAGGTATATGCCGTTTCGCAGCACAACTACAGAGAGGTGATCAAGGAGAGGTCTGTCAAGACCTATCGCAGTTTCTTCAACGACCATTATCTGATCGATTGATCTATTCCTCAGGGGATTTGGAAAGTCGCATGAATATCACGGTTTCGTAGATCGTAAAGCTCAGATATACGACCAGGAAGGAGAGCAGGTAATAGCGATGCCCTGATTGGTTGATCTGTTCATATATCACGATCATCAACACTGAAAAAAGGATCTTGCCGAATGTAAATATCAGGAAGACCCTGCCGAACCGGTAAGGGTTCTTGTCATAGGCGGCTTTTTTGCCGATGACGAACATTACGATCGTCAGGATGATGAAGACAATGAGCAAAGGCATGATAAAATTCAGATCAAAACCGCGGGGAAGGATATAATACAGACCTGCTAAGGCTAAAAGTGTCAAAACAGTGGTAGTCGCGAGACCTAAATAAAACTGCCGGTTAGGCATTACAGGTTTTTTTAAATGTTCTCCTCAAATATAATGCTCAAATTCAGTAATTGGGACCGGCTTCTCGGTTTCGATGTCGTCGCCTCAGTCGCGCGCACTTACATCTCTGTAGAGTCTGATAAACCAGCCTGCTAAAAAGAGAAATAGCAGGAGTATAGTCATCCACGGATCCTCCAGTTCAAGAAGGTCATCCAACCAACCCCCGATTAATACGGCAACGATGAGATAAGCAGCGAGTTCAAAGGCCATTCCGGAGTATTTCATCCAGGACCCATATCGTTTTTTATCAGGCTTGGAAATAGTGATTGATTAATTGAGAGTCAGAGTTTCCTCTTTTGTGCCGGAAGATTTCTCCACGGGCTTTTGTTTGATCTTCTGACCACCCATTTCACAATTCACGTTGAATACAGCACCGGACTGCACGGTAAGCTTATCTGTTTTGATATCGCCTTCAATTCTGGCAGTTTCACGCACACTGAGGATCTCTTCCACATGGATCTTGCCCTTGAAAATGCCCTCAATTACCGCGTTTGTGCAGAATATTTCACCGTCGATATGGCCGGTAGGCCCAAGGATGAGTTTGCCCTTACAATGCAATTTGCCTTCCAGCTTTCCATCGATACGAATGTCATTGTCTGCTTTGATGGAGCCTTCCATGGACGTGCCGTGGACGATCATGTTGATCCCTGCTCCTGAATTCGGAGTTTGTGCCATAGTCTTCTTACTGTTTTCTTGAGATTTCTTTTTATTACTTCCAAACATCGTCATAATCTTTATTTGTGGGTAAGATCAGGAGGCAAATATGGATTGCGCCCATATCAGATCAATACCACTAGCAAAATCAACCGGGGGGAGTTACTCAAGCGAATTTAGACAAACAACATGAATTCGCCAAACCTGTATGCCTGTCAAATACCCCTTTCGAAGAGGATGCTTCAGTTATACCAAACACCGTAGACTATACACGTTGCACCATACACAATCCACGATCCACCATATACAATACACATTAATACGTATTTTCGCGCCCATGGATTTTAAATCGATCATATCTCATTGCAAGGAATACGGATTTATTTATCAATCCAGTGAGATCTACGACGGACTCTCTGCGGTCTATGACTATGGTCCATACGGCGTGGAACTCAAGAATAACATCAAATCGGCATGGTGGAAGTCTCTCGTGCAAATGCATGAGAACATAGTGGGGATCGACTCTGCGATTTTTATGCATCCAACGGTCTGGAAGGCATCAGGTCATGTCGATGCATTTAATGATCCCCTGATCGACAATAAAGATTCCAAGAAGCGTTATCGGGCCGATCAATTGATCGAGGATCATATCGAAAAACTCGATGCCAAGATCCAGAAGGATGTGGACAAGGCAAAAAAAAGATTCGGAGACGAGTTTGATGAAACACAGTTCAGATCAACCAACAACCGCGTTCTCGACAGGCAAAAGAGGATAGATGAGATCACGGAGAGGCTCAATAAGTTGCTCTCCAGTGGTGACCTGAAGGGGTTAAAAGAACTTATTGAAGAGTTGGAAATATCATGTCCTCAAAGCGGCTCTAAAAATTGGACAGAAGTTCGCCAGTTCAACCTGATGTTCTCAACACAATTGGGCAATATTGCCGGAGAAGAGTCCCAACTGTACCTGAGGCCGGAAACCGCCCAGGGCATCTTTGTCAACTTCCTCAATGTACAGAAGACGACGAGACAAAAGATCCCCTTTGGTATCGCACAGGTTGGTAAGGCCTTCAGGAATGAGATCGTCGCGCGACAGTTCATCTTTCGTATGCGTGAGTTCGAACAAATGGAAATGCAGTTCTTCGTCAAGCCAGGAACGGAAATGGAATGGTTTGAATACTGGAAGGAAGAAAGATGGCAGTGGCACAAAGAAATGGGCACCTCTGAGGATTTTATTCGCATACACGAGCATGAGAATTTGGCGCACTACGCCAATGCTGCTGTAGACATTGAATTCAAGTTCCCATTCGGATTCCGGGAATTGGAGGGAGTTCATTCAAGGACAGACTTCGACTTGAGTGCTCATGAACAGTTTTCCGGAAAGAAGCTTCAGTATTTTGATCCTCAGGAGAATGAAAGTTACGTGCCTTACGTCGTAGAAACCTCTATAGGTCTCGATCGTATGTTTTTAGCCGTATTGAGTCAGGCTCTTCAGGAAGAGACAGTCCCTGATGCAGAGGGTAAAGATTCAACACGAATCGTTTTGAAACTACCTAAATCTCTGGCGCCTGTGAAATGTGCGATATTGCCATTATTGAAAAACAAAGAACCGCTCACCGATAAAGCCAGGGATGTGTTTGAATCCCTCAAGTCTGATTTTCAATGTCAATATGATGAAAAAGATGCCATTGGCCGCAGGTATCGCAGGCAGGATGCCATTGGCACACCATACTGTATCACGATCGATTTCGAAACATTGGATGATGATACGGTCACAGTGAGGGATCGCGATTCGCTTGAGCAGGAACGGGTCAAGATAGACGGTCTGGCCAATGTGATCGGGAAGGGATTGACTTAGATCTGTTTTGCCACTACCCTCAGTCCATATAAAAAGAAAACGTCTGGAGGCCATTCGCCGTCGGCATCCATGGGTCTTCTCGGGAGCTATTGCGTCCAGGGTTAATGTTGAGGATGGAGATCTCGTCAGAGTTTTGTCACCGGACGGTGAATTTTTGGCAGTGGGCTATTTTCATGATGGAAGCATTGCGGTCAGGATACTCAGCTTCAAAGACCGCAATATAGATCTGGCTTTCTGGCGGGAGCGAATTGCAGTTGCTCTGGGATCAAGAAAAAGACTGGGTCTGCCCTCCCGATCCAACAACGCCTTCAGACTCATTCACGGAGAGGGCGACGGCATACCCGGGCTGATCATAGATATCTATGATAAAACTGCAGTCATTCAATGTCATACAAAAGGGATCTTTCTTCACATCAGTGAAATAGCCAATGCGCTGTCAGAAGAACTGGATTTTATCGATGCCATCTATAACAAGAGCGCGGCCCTCTTAGATGACTCCGAGGTCGAGGATGGTTTCATCAGGGGGAAAAGCGATGAGATCAGCATTCTGGAAAATGGACTTTCTTTCATGGTAGATATAGAGAGTGGTCAGAAGACTGGTTTCTTTCTGGATCAGAGAGATAATAGACAATTGGTAGGGAGCCTGGCGAGTGGAAGACATGTTCTCAATCTTTATGCCTATACCGGCGGTTTTTCGATCTATGCTCTGAAAGGTGAGGCGGCAGAGGTCGTTTCTGTAGATATTTCAAAAACAGCCGTCGAGATCATGAAGCAAAACGTAGAACTCAATCAATGCGCTGAGTGTCATGTAGGGCTTGTAAAAAATGTACATCAATACCTTAAAGAAGTGCAAAAGGATCATTTTGATATGATCATCCTGGATCCACCCGCATTTGCGAAAAGCAGGCGTAAGCGCCATAATGCAGTTCAGGCGTATAAACGGATCAACCTGGCAGCTATGGAGAAGATCAGGCCCGGTGGCCTCATATTTACCTTCTCCTGTTCGCAGGTTGTCGATGCTGAACTATTCTATAATACGATAACATCCGCAGCTATTGAATCGGGTCGTCGTGCACGGGTCCTATACCGTCTAAGTCAGGGTGCTGATCACCCCGTCAGTTTGTTTCATCCAGAAGGGGAATATCTCAAAGGTCTGGTTGTTCAGATTGAATAGCCGTTTTTTATCCTCCATCCTCCGTGCCCTGTTTCCACTGGATGTATGGAAAATCACGAGTCAGCTCCTGTATCATTTCTCTTGTCTTTCTGACAAATTCCCTATGTGATGCAGTATCAGGATAAAAAGGCCGGTGATCCAACCTTTTGTGTAGTTTCTCTATGCGGGTGGTCAGATCCCTGGTTTGTTCATTCAAACAGACTTCTGAAAAGTACTCCCAGATATAGTCCATAGCCAGCGAATTGGGATGACTGAGATCCTCGGCGTAAAACCGATAATCGCGAAGATCATCCATCAATAGTTCATAGCCGGGAAAATAGTGCACATGCTCAAGTCTTTCCGTAAGCTGCTGAACGGCCAGGATAAGTACTGCCTTGCTACGGTTGTTATCAATAAGCCCATTGGCAAGATGTCTGACAGGACTTACGGATATCAGGACTTCGAGATCAGGATACTCTTCTTTTACTTTTGTGAGAACAGAATACCCTGCTTCCACAATATCTCCGGGGTCCAGCAGTATTTTCTCAAATTCCTTTGAAGGCAGTTTATGATTGTTGGCCACAAGGTGGTTGCCTGGCAGATGTTGAAATGCCCAAGCGGTTCCAAGCGTCAGGATCATTTTTTTACTTGTGCACAGATGTTGTCGTGCCTGTTCCAGGGCTTTATCTATATTTTTTTTACAGGCCTCTTGTGAGGGCGCTGACAAGTCACCATGGAAATCAAGATGATGCCAGATATCCTGTTTTTTTACATAATGATCTGGATCAGGAGATTCGGCTTCGAGAAGAAATCGAAGATGACGGAACAAACTCATGGGGTTGTAGACGATCCCCAGAGGATTTACTTGGATCTGCCACTTTAAATGATGTAGTCTTTCACCAATATTGTTAGCAAAACAAGAACCGAGAGCCATAACCTTATCCGAATGATTAAAGTCAGGAAGGTTTTCCAATGGCGGGAGTTCTGTTCTGAATATCATTCCTTAAATGTATTGGTTTCGGATAAACTTATCTTCGTGGTACGATGAGCATTTTTACCAAATGGCGTAGAAAATCCGGGAATCAGGATGGAGCTGTCAGGCTAGGAAGATATACTGATGCCTATAAGTCATTGGAACAGTTGAGCTCGTGGGAGGAGGCCCGGGCTGCCTTTGAGAATAATGACCCTGCTTCTGCAGTGCTGTCCCTGGTGCAATATTTAAGAGATGAAAGAGAACAAAACTTGGTTCTGGAACAAGGCGAGCCACTGATATTTTCGTTTTTTCAGGGGTCTAAGAAAATAAAGGTGCATCTGGATGATAATCGCTTGTTTGCAGAAAGCAGGATCGCAAGGGTAGAAGGAAATGATAATTCATGGATGCCTCGCCTGTTGGAGGATAATTATCATTTTGAATTTTGCAAGTATGCGATGCGCGGCCGTGGAGAATTGCTTCTCATGTTTGAAAGTCACCTGGCCGACCTCACCGAGTACAAGTTTTACTATGCTTTAAGGGAGTTGGCTTTGGTTGCAGATAAGATGGACGATCTACTGATCGGACAATCGGCAGCTCTTCACAGAAATACCGATTCTCACATCGTGCCGCATGAAGAAGGCATTTTCAATGCTAAGAAGAGGTTCTTTCGTTTGCATTTGGACCATCTCCTTTCTGATTTGCGTGAAGTAAATGAATCCCATGGCTTGCATTACAGGATCTTGGATACTGTTTATGCCATGGATTATTATTTGCAGCCTCAGGGAGAGGTCATGGAGGCCTTCGAGCGCATACATAATCTTTACTTTTCCATGTCATTGCCGGACCACTCGAGTAAGAACAGGGCCGCTCGGGAGATTTTGGAAGGCCTTTCCGGCATGAGAGATGAGAAACTGAAGGAGGAGTTTTATGAGGTCAAACATACTTTCGGGATTCTGAAACCGGTGGATCATATCACGATAAGGACGCTTATAGATGGTGAGAGGAGAAACCTCTCATGGTATCGGGAGCAGGGGAATCAAGATATTATTAAGGCCATATGTGGCTATATTATCGGGTTTTGTGTGTTCTCTTACGCGCCCCCTCAACCCTTGAGGGATCTCTTCGATATGTATTTTCGATACAGAGAGCCGGAATTTCTTTCTTCATTGAGCGGTGCTCAGGAGGGTCCACATGGAGGAGGGGAACCTGTCGATAAGGAAAAGTTAAAAGAGGAGTTGATCAAGTTACAGAATTCGTATCAGGGAAGATATCCCGGTCTCAGGACAGATCCCGATCAAATTGATGACATCAGTGGCGCTGGTTTTGACTGCTCCTTGATCGAAATGGCCTACGATATGGATCTTGATCCAGTTTCAGATCAATAAATTAGTAATGCAGGCAAGTAGTATTTCACATACCATAGAAAAGCTGATCGATGACCTGGGATATGATGCCAGTGCCTCCAGAAAAGGATCTTTTGAGTGGGAGGTGCGGGAAGGTTCTGCACATATTTCCATTGCTTATCACCAAAATTCAGGCATGATTATAGCAGAAACTTATCTTTGCGGCCTCGGTGAAAAGGTTTCATCGGAAATTTTTCAATTCCTCTTGCAGCAGAATGAAGACTTGAGGGGTCTTACATTTAGCCTGAAAGAAGGAGAAGTCGTATTGTCGACACTCATCTATG
>JAWVZH010000093.1:0-12721 GCA_033722295.1 Saprospiraceae bacterium | reverse complement strand
TCTATTCTATCTACCACACCAAAATATTGATTTGTAATTTTAAGCCAGGATGTCAAGAAAAAGAAAACAGGGCCGAAAACGTCAAAAGAAGAGATCCAGAGGTTCAATTAACTGGTGGAGGATCGGGCTTGTTTTGATCTTCACCTTCATTGTATTCTATCCAAGTCTCCAGAATGAATTCGTCAACTGGGATGATGACAGAAACCTCTTCCAAAATGAAGCAGTCCTGAATCTCTCCTGGGAAAATGTGGTAGAGATCTTTACGACGGATGTCATAGGCAATTACAACCCCCTTTCCAATCTAATTCTTGCCATCGAGCACTATATTTTCAAGGACACTGCATACTACTACAGTGCCTTTCATCTTGTGAATATCCTGTTACATATGTTATGTGTCTGGTTGGTATTCCAGCTAGTGAGAGGCATGGGGTTTTCAACCAGAGCAACCCTAATAACTGCGACTTTGTTTGCCATCCATCCCATGAGAGTTGAATCTGTCACCTGGATCACGGAGATCAAAGATGTGCTGTATGGCAGTTTTTATTTCGCTTCTATGCTGATGTTCTTAAAATACCAAAGAACTGAACGCGTTAAGTTCTGGTGGGGATCCCTGACTCTTTTTTTCATTGGCCTTTTTGCCAAGATCCAAATGGTCATATTACCGGTGAGTCTGGTCCTTTTGGATCACTACAAAACATCGGCCAACCTTGTCAGATCGGCATTTAAAAAGTGGCCATTTTTTGTAATGTCCGCGGCATTCGGTCTACTGGGTATTTGGATCCTTCAAACACAAGGATCTCTAGAAGGAAACACGACCTATCCAATTTTTCAGCGCATATTTATCGGCAGCTACAGCTTTTGTGTTTATGTCATCAAGTCCATAGTCCCCTATCGGCTATCACCACTATATCCCTACCCGATCCAACTCTCAATATATCACTACCTATCCATAATACCCTTTTTGTTTTATATCGCAGTGATGTACTGGGCTTGGTTAAAGGAAAGGAAGGTTATCTTTTTCGGTACAGCATTCTTCTTTTTCAATATCATAATGTTGCTACAAATACTTGGGGCAGGACAAGGATACCTGGCTGACCGATTTACCTATGTCGCCTATTTGGGATTGTTTCTTATCTACGGACATCTCCTGGATAAGGCTATGTCATTCAAGAGATATAGATGGCTGGTCCTGTCAGGATGTATAATCATTGCAGGCATTTATTCCTATATGAGTTTTCAGCAAACAAAGATCTGGAAGAACAGCGGTACGCTTTGGACACATGTCCTGAAATACTATGATAACAGCACCCTGCCTTATGGAAATAGAGCCAACTACTATAGAGATGAGGGCCTAATTGATAAGGCGCTGGCAGATTATTCTTCGAGTATCAGATTAAAACCCAATAATCCCAAACCCTATAATAGCAGAGCCAAGCTGTATTTCGCAAAGAATGAAGATGAGAAGGCCCTGCAGGATTACATCAGGGCTATAGAACTGGATCCCGACAATCCGGAATACCTCATAAATCGCGGGGCCGCCTACGCAAAACTGGGTAAGTGGAACGAAGCACTTGAAGATATTAATCGCGGGCTTGAGATCAATCCTGAAAATGAAAATGGCTATTTGAACAGATCTCTTATCTATCAGTATTATGGTAGACCCGAGTTGGCTCTTAAGGACCTTAATGCCTATCTTGGCTTAAACCCTCTCGATGACCGGATCTGGCATGAAAAAGGTCGTACTCATCAGATCCTTGGAAATAATGAGGCAGCCCTTCAGGCATTCAACCGGGCTATTCAAATAAACCAACAGCAGGGTCGATACTTCCTGGAGAGATCAAAGTCTTATTTTGCGATGGGAAAATTCGACATGTGTAAAAGGGACCTGAAACAAGCCAGACGTCTGGGTGTTACACCGGATGACAACTATCAGGCTGCATTAAATGCTCAACAGATCAAATACTGAATGCTCCAAAGACTGTATATAAAGAACTTTGCCATTATCTCCGAGTTGACCGTCAGCTTTAATACTGGATTGAACATCATTACCGGAGAGACCGGTGCTGGAAAATCCATAATGCTGGATGCCCTGGGTCTGGCCCTGGGTCAGCGGGCGGACAGTAGTGTTATGACGGATCCTGATGAAAAATGCATTGTCGAGGCGAACTTCGACATTTCCAGTCTGCCACTCAAGCATTTTTTCGAGGATAACGATATAGATTATGACGATCACACCATACTTCGTCGAGAATTGGCTCCTGGCGGTCGGTCCAGGGCCTTTATCAATGATACGCCATGTAGACTCGCCCAAATGGAGACCCTGGCTGACAGCCTTGTAGAGGTTCATCAGCAATTTGATCAACTCTCTATCCGTGAAGAATACTTTCAGAGGGCCGTACTGGATGTACTTTCCAAAAATCTGCCTGGAGTAACCGCCTATTCTTCAAGATTCCTGAAGTGGCACGCGGATCTAAAAAGACTCGAATCGCTCAAGAACAGGGAAGCCGAGAATTTAAAAGAGCAGGACTTTCTGGAATTTCAACTCGATGAACTGGAGAGAATGAACGTGCAACCTGGAGAGGAAGATGAGTTGACACAAAACATAAAACTGCTTTCTCAGGCAGAAGACATCAGTAAGAAGTTATACCAGGGGCAAATTATCCTGTCTGAAGGAGAGCAGGCCGTCTCAGACCATATCATGACATTAATACAGGAATTGGGAAAATATTCTGATCATCAGGCCATCGGAGAGCTCCTCGAAAGACTGAATAGTGTTCAAGCGGAAGTCGAGGATCTCGCAAGAGAGATCGACAATATCAATGACTCAATAGAAGCGGATCCAAAGCAACTGGAGGAAATGGACGAAAGACTGGCCGCTCTATTTCAACTCAAGAAAAAACATCAGGTGTCAAGTGCAGATGAACTGATAACAACACAAGAAGAACTTCAGGAACGTCTGGACTCTATTATCACGGATCAAAGATCGATCAAAGAGCTTGAAAAGCATGTAGAAGAAGAACGAGATCAATTGCAACATCTGGCAAATGAGCTTACGGAAAAACGACTCTCGGTGATCCCGGCATTTGAGAAGAAAGTGGTTGACATATTAAGAAACCTGGGCATGCCAGACGCCAGTTTCAAGGTACATCTGGAAAAGCGACAAACGGACTCAAACGGCCAGGATGATATTGAATACAGGTTTTCCAGTAACAAAGGCATGACACCAACACCTATAAAGCTCACAGCGAGCGGTGGCGAAATTTCCCGGCTGAATCTTGCCATCAAGAGCCTGATCGCGGGCGAACTCGCCCTTCCAACCATGATATTCGACGAGATCGATAGCGGAGTCTCAGGAGAGATCGCGAGGCGCATAGGCAGGTTGCTTCAGAAACTCGGTCAACAACATCAGATCGTGTGTATAACCCATACACCACAAATTGCAAGTCTCGGTGATCATCATCTCCATGTCAGAAAAGACAGCACAGGGCAACGGACCAGGACAACGGTTACCGTGCTAAATGAGGAACAAAGGATCGAGGAGATCGGACAAATGCTGGGAGGGGATCCTCCATCCGGGGCCGCCATTGATGCCGCCAGAGCTCTTTTAGCGGACTAAAGATTTATGGACCTTGAAGAATTTCCTATGAAGGCCTCCTTCAAGATCCATATTTTATCAGAGCCTCAGTGCAAATCCAATTCGAAAGGATAAAATATTAATGCTGCTATCATCATCTTCTTCACCTTTCGCTTTGGCCGCATCGTAACTGATTAAACCTTCAATGTTAACGGATGGGCTTAGGGGCAACGCGACACCCAGCGCCGCACCAAAATTTGACAATGTGGAATCGCTGTCCTCATCTCCAAAAATATCATCCTCAAACTCAACGGTGATTTTACCAAACGACGCATTCGCCTCACCAAAAAACAATACCTTTTCGTAAGGCACGTAGTAACGCACCCTCGGTCCCACCAGAAGGGTGGTTGAGCTGTATTCGAATTCTTCGTGATCTGCCCATTCCCGACCAATTCCGAGGTTTAAACCGGCATACAAGTTATCGATAAGGCGATACGCTATACCAATGTTGAGACCCAGAATATTCTGCTTGACATCCTCTTCATCCGTAATTTGAGTGAAGCCCGTACCAAAGGGTAGCGTTCCCTGACCACTACCAGCACTACTGGCCAAAGGAGTTGCAGTGGTGAAAAGCCAATTTTTCTCTGCATTTTCAGTGGAATTCGCGTTCTCCTGAGCACTCAATGTGAGGGTTAATAACGAAAAGGCTAGAAACAATAATGTTCTCATGATTAAATGTTTTTAGATTAATAATGATCCTAAAATAGGAAGAAAAGTCAGTATTACATGAAGGTTGCAGGTAGAGGTGAGTTCTTGAAGTATCATCCACTCCAGATCATAAAGCATAATTGAGATAAGTTGGCCGAACAAGAATTAGATAAAAAAGACCATGTCCCGTATTTTAGACCCAAGTAAAAATTTTAAAAATGTCAAAAGGAATCCTGAAAGGTAAAAGAGGTATTGTTTTCGGCGCTCTGGATGAACAATCCATCGCCTGGAAAGTAGCAGAACAATGTGTAGAAGAAGGTGCTACTATCGTTCTTACCAATGCACCCGTTGCCATGCGTTTTGGCAAGATTCAGAAGCTCGGTGAAAAACTAAATGCAGAAGTGATACCCGCTGATGCTACTTCCCTGGAAGATCTTGAAAACCTCATAGATAAATCGGTTGATAATTTGGGAGGGCCTATTGATTTTATCCTTCATTCTATTGGTATGTCCCTCAATGTCCGGAAGAAGCGTGACTATACGGATCTGAAATATGACTGGATGCAGAAGACTTTTGATATTTCCGCCATTTCATTCCATAAACTAATGCAAGTGGCGTATCAAAAAGAGGCGATGAACGAATATGGCTCTATCCTTGCTCTGACTTATATCGCTGCACAACGGACATTTCCCGATTACTCGGAGATGGCGGAGAGCAAGGCACTGCTGGAATCTTTTGCAAGAAGCTTTGGGTATCATTTCGCAAAGTCCAAAAAGGTACGCGTTAACACGATCTCCCAGTCACCGACCATGACGACAGCGGGAAGTGGTGTAAAGGGTTTTGATGAATTCTTCAATTATGCAGATAAAATGTCGCCGCTTGGTAATGCATCCGCCGACTCCTGCGCAGAATACTGCGTCATGATGTTCTCCGACTACACCAGGATGGTTACTATGCAAAACCTGTATCACGATGGCGGATTTTCAACTATGGGAATGAATCCCGATATATTAGAATAAAAGAATTATATGAGATACCCGATTTTGATCTTCTTATTCCTGTCAATTCAGATGTCCGCACAGGAAGAAATGACACTTCTTGGAAGATGGGTGGATACCAACCTGGTTGCTTCACGGGCTCATGACAATGTATATAACGAAATATGGGGTCTGGCCATTAATGATCGCGAATTTGCAGTGATCGGCACGACTTACGGTACTCACTTCATCGACGTGACAGATCCCCTGTCGCCAAAGGAGGCTGTTCGTGTCCCTGGCAAGGCTCAGGGCACGAGCGTCGTACACAGGGACTATCATAATATCGGTCGATACCTTTACGCCGTTTGCGATGAAGGACCGTCCACTTTGCAGATCATGGACATCGGTGGCTTGCCTGATACAGTGAGGTTACTTTATGACAGCGATGAACTCATCCAAAGAAGTCATAATATTTTCATCGATACTTCAAGTAGTCTGTTGTTCTCGTGCGCCACAAATGGCACTCAAATCGGCAGTGCTGCACTAAGTGTTTTCGATATAAAGGATCCCGTCGACCCAAAGCACATTGAAAATTTCAGAGATTTTGGTGACATAAGAGCTGGACATGTACATGATATTTATGTCAGATCAGACACAGGTTACCTCAATTGTGGTTATGACGGATTTGCCATCGCTGACTTTTCAAATCCAGACACACCTGTGACGATCACAACACTGAAACCGAATGAGTATCCAGAATCGGGATATAATCATTCGGGATGGTTATCTGATGATGGGACGCATTATTACATGGCTGATGAGAACCATGGTCATGCGCTTAAGGCACTGAGCACAGCCAATTATAACGACGTATTTACGGAGACCACGTTTGACGCCAATTCCCCGGATTCCAACAGTATAGCACACAATCCCCTGGTGGCATGTGATTATCTTTTCGTGGCCTATTATTACGACGGGCTCCAGGTTTTTGATATATCCGACCCTTCCAGTCCAAAGCGTGCATTCTTTTATCCCACAAGTCAAATAAGTAACGACAGAAGGTATAAAGGTGCCTGGGGTGTATATCCTTACTTACCGTCGGGAAATATACTCGTTTCAGATATGCAACAGGGCCTTTACGTACTGGAGGCCATTGATGAATGCGATCTGCCCGGAGATGGCAAAATTGTGACAAATAGCATATTGGAAAACAAACAGCACTTAAAAGCTTTTCCCAACCCGGCCGATCAAATGCTCATTGTGAAAGGAATTAAAAAAGGGTCCTTATTGGAGATATTTAATATGGAAGGTATCCTGGTAGAACAGTTAAAATATTCCGGTGATCCGATCCAGGTAACAAGTTATCCAACCGGATCATACATAATTCGCACAGCCGGTACATCGTTGCGATTTATAAAAAACTGACAATAGTTGCTGAGGCTTCTTTTTCTATCGTGTATAATGTTTTTGGGTTTGGGCGAGGTCTTCGCTCAAGAGGAAAACCTTTTCCAGGTACCTGACAGCCTAAAGGTCAGAGATTCTGTATTTATATATTACTGGGATAATCCGGAACTCAAACGCATAGGTGATTCAGCGCCTTCTATCTGGGCTCACCACTATCGGCCACACTTGCAATCACTGTGGCAGGGCATAGATCTCGGCAATAACGGAAGTGAGATCAGACAGGTAAAATACGATTTTGATCAAAGTCCTGGGTTGAGATTGGGCTACGACGCTTACCGGATATGGAGGTGGGAGTTCAACGACCTGCCCTACTACTCCTCCGAGAATGCTCATACACGGCTTTTTGCCTCTCAGGGCAACTCATTCGCCAATTCCACCTTATCGGCCCAGGATAACTCGCATTTTGAAGGTGAGTTCTCTAAAGGCTTTAAACATGATGTACGGGCTGATGTCTTTTACAGGAAGGTCAGTGAAAATGGTCTTTATTCAAGAGATGAGTCCAACCATACCCAATTTGCTGTCAGAATATCACAGACCAGGTCAAAGGGTAACCTCATACTTTCAGGGGCTTTTATCAGGAATGTGTTTAATCGTCAGGAAAACGGCGGAATTGAAGGACTTTCATTCTTTCAGAACGAGAGCTTTGACGTGCGCTCGACCATACCCGTCCAACAATCTGAAGCCGGATTACGAGATGAAGAGAATGAATTCGTTCTGGGGATTAAATGGAAAATCATAAGGAACAAACAACAGGCGGGTTTATACCTGGAGAATGTTTTGGGTGTGAACAACAGAAAATACAAATATTTCGATCAAAATGCTGATCAACTGGATTCAGTTTACATCAGCTTGATAGATCATCCCGATAAGTTGAGACATGCCTGGGAAAACAGAAATATTTCCAATGATCTGTCCCTCAAATGGTCGTCTCGCCTTTTTCCTGAGATACGAACCGGATTGCTATTCAATCACTACAAAATAGATGATGAAGCCGATATCATCAACTTGAGTTACGCCACGCTTCACGGAGGCCTGCAGTTTAACATCAAAGAAGTGTTCAAGCTGAATGCCTCGGCCTACGTGGAGCTTCTGGAAGAGGTCGGGGACTTCCGACTACACGGTGATCTGAGTTTCGACCTACGTAATGCCGCTAGTGTGAGTGGCGAGGTTAACCTTGGTCTACAAAGCCCTGCAAGGGTATACGAGCGTCTCGCATTCAATGCAACACTCATCCCCTCATTATCGGAGGAACTTCCAGCTACTCAGTATTTTCATTTTGGCGGTCAGATCTCGTCATCGGGTTCAGGGATCAAATTGAAAGGCGAACAATATGTTTTTAATGAATTTATATTCCGTAATCAAGATCTGACACTGGCTCCAAGTGATGTTGTTTCACTCACCCAGTTCTCCCTAACCTCCGATCTTAAAATAGGAAAGGTAAAACTGTTTAATGCCGCATTGTGGCAAACCATCAATAGAAATGTTTTGAACCTGCCTGAATGGTCAACACGCCATGTCCTGGCCTTTGAAGGAAGTATCTTTAATGAAAATATGTGGTTAAGAGCGGGTGTGGAAGCAAGAGTATTTTATCATGAGCACATACCAGATTTCATTCCCCTGACCGGTGAATTCATTCCTTCTGACGATTCATACGATCAGTGGGATTACTTCATTGATCCTTTCATTCTTTCCCGAATAGACAGGTTTACAGTTTTTGTGAAAGCAGAAAGAATTCAATCCTTGTGGCAGGAATTACCACCGCTTCAGGCAACAGGCTACCCCTCCTTTGACTGGATGCTTAGATTTGGAATAAACTGGAGGTATGTGAACTAAATACAACTTATCAGAACAGCCCAAGTTCTAAGAATAAAATGGAATAAGCTTAAAGATCGATTGATCCTATAGCTCCAGATTGGGCTTTAGTTGAGATTCTCTATCACCCGCATAGAACTCGTTGATATATCTGACCACCTCATCCGCATCATCGGTTACCGGCATCAGGGCCAGGTCTTCCTCTTTGATATTGTTCTCCGTCTCCAATACAACTTTTTGCATCCATTCCCTCAATCCAGACCAGAATTCAGTCCCGACCAGAATAACCGGGACCCTGCTGATCTTATTGGTTTGTATCAGAGTAAGCACTTCAAAAAGTTCATCCATAGTACCGAATCCTCCGGGAAATATTACAAAACCCTGTGCGTATTTTACGAACATGACCTTTCGCACAAAAAAGTATCTGTGGCTCAGATTCTTGTCCTCATCGATGAATGGATTATGGCTTTGCTCAAATGGAAGGTCTATGTTGAGTCCAACGGAAAGTCCGTTCTCAATAGCGGCACCTTTATTCGCTCCTTCCATGATACCCGGGCCACCTCCACTGATCACGCCGAATCCCGCCTGAACAAGCTTTCTTCCGACTTCTACGGCCTTAACGTAATATGGATGATCAGGAGTCGTCCGTGCCGATCCAAAGATCGATATACAAGGTCCTAAACGATTGAGCGTTTCAAAGCCGTCAACCAATTCGGCGATGACTTTGAACATTGTCCAGGAATTCTCCCCTTTGATCTGGCTGCTCCACTTCTTTCTGGTAGGAAATTCCGTCATATTATGAATGACTTATAATAAAATATAGGTGTGACCAAGTGTAGAAACGTTCAGATCAATCTGATGTTCCTGAAAGTAAACATTTTCTCATCACACCGCTGAACGGAAGGATTCGTATTCTTTTTCGATGAACTTATTCAGTTCCTTGAGATTATCGAATTGTTCGAATACCTCCCGGAAACGATGATAACGCTGACTTGCCGGGATCACATAGTCCACGACATCCTTCTTTGTGATCTTGTTTTCACAGAGGATGATCAACCTCTCCACTACATTTCTCAGCTCACGTATGTTACCGGTCCATTCGAGCTTTTTCAGCTCATTGATGGCAGCCTTATCAATTTTCTTCGGTGAAATGCCATATTCCTTACTTATCAGTTCATTAAAGTGTTCTACAAGGTCAGGAATGTCTTCTCTTCGTTCAATAAGAGGTGGCACATCTGCGATGATCACTGCCAATCTGTGATAGAGGTCCTCACGGAACTTTCCATGCGCTATGCGCACTCTCAGGTCTTTGTTGGTCGCAGCAATCACCCTGACATCAACCCTTATCTCTTTGTCCCCACCCACTCTTGAGATGGTATTTTCTTGCAGTGCCCTGAGCACTTTCGCCTGGGCAGCTAATGACATATCCCCTATTTCGTCAAGAAACAGAGTTCCTCCATTCGCAAGTTCAAATTTCCCTACACGCTGTTTATGAGCTGAGGTAAAAGCCCCTTTTTCATGACCGAACAATTCGCTTTCAATAAGTTCCGAAGGTATGGCAGCGCAATTAACCTCTATAAGGGCATGGTCAGCGCGAGGGCTCTTTTCATGTATCCATCGGGCCACAAGTTCTTTCCCGCAACCGTTAGGGCCGGTAATCAGTACTCGTGCATCCGTGGGAGCTACACGGTCTATCGTGTCTTTGATCTTTTCAATAGCATTAGAAGAACCGATTATTTCTTTAACTTGACCCTTAGCCACCTTCTTCTGAAGTACCTTTTTCTCTGAAATCAGAGAAGATTTGTCCATGGCGTTTCGGATGGTAATAAGAAGTCGGTTAAGATCCGGTGGTTTGGAGATGAAATCAAAAGCACCCTTTTTTACAGCTTCTACCGCCGTATCGATGGTGGCGTGACCAGATATCATGATCACAGGCATATCAGGTGCCAGCAATTGCACCCGGTCCAATGCCTCCATGCCATCCATTTTTGGCATTTTAATATCCAGAATGAGGATATCGTACTTGTTCTGTTTAAGTTTTACGAGACATTCCATGCCGTCCGCTGCCTCTTCTACAGTGTATTTCTCAAACTCCAGAATATCTCTCAGGGTCTTCCTGATGCTCTTTTCGTCATCGACAATTAAGATCTTAGCCATCCGCTCTTGTTTCAACGATTATTAATCAATATCGGATCACTAAGATAAATTAAATTTTTTCGTAATAGGTAAAATACTGTTAATTAATTTTTTACAAATTATAAACTTCTCTAATCTGATTGGAGGGCATCTATGACCATTTTAGAGAACACACCGGTAGAGACCTTCAAGGCGTCTTCATCAATATCGAAGGTGTCGGTATGGACAGGACTTGTGATCCCCTTCTCCTTATTACCTGTTCCCAATCTGAAAAAACACGCCGGAATCTCATGAGAAAAATAAGCGAAGTCCTCAGCAGTCATACGAGGCGGCAAGTCGACCACTTTATCATGCCCCAAATAATCCATGGCACTCTTCATCATTTGCTCTGTAGTCTCATGATCATTTATCAGACTGGGATAACCCTTTTTGATATCGATCTCAGCGCTTCCTCCATGAGCTCTGGCAATATTTTCCGCCATACTCACGATCAACTCATGAGCCTGTTGACGAAACGATTCATCCATTGTACGAAATGTGCCCTCATAACGGACGCTGTTGGGAATCACGTTAGTTGCGCCACCTTCGGAGTTTATCTTTCCGAAACTCAGGACACTTGGTATGGTAGGTGTATTCCTCCTGGATATGATACTTTGAAGGGCCATAATAATCTCGGAACCTATGAGTATCGGATCTACGCAATCCTGAGGCAAAGCTGCATGCCCCCCTTGACCTCTGACCGTCATATATATCTCATCTGCTGAAGCCATGTACAGGCCCTTTTTCATTCCGATCTTACCGGCCTCCAGCGGTGGATGCACGTGCAAACCAAGCATTATATCCGGTCTGGGATTCTCCAAAACACCCTCTTTGATCATTATAGAAGCCCCTCCCGGCAATTTTTCCTCACCGGGTTGGAATATCAGCTTCACGGTTCCACCAAAATAATCTCTGGAGCCATTGAGTATCATAGCGGCTCCCAAAAGAGATGTGGTATGTACGTCATGTCCACATGCGTGCATAACTCCTTTATTCCGAGAAGCATATTCTACTTCATTCCTTTCCTGAATCGGCAGTGCATCCATATCTGCCCTGACACCTACGACCTTCCCTCCTTTCTTTTCTCCCTCGATAATAGCCACTATACCATGACCGGCCCATCCATTGGTAAATGGAATACCCAGCTCTTTGAGTATCTCCTGAATGAACGCACTCGTCCTCTCCTCCTGAAAGGACAATTCCGGATTCTGATGCAAGTGCCTACGAATAGAGACGAAGCGTTCGAATTTTTCTTCAACAAGATGTCGAATATGTTCATTGACTGTCATAGGTCATCGGTTAATTACTTTCCAGAAAATATCTAGGTCCATCCAGGGTGTATAATCCTTTGCGTAGAGATAATTGATCCGTTTCGTCATTTCCTCATCCATAGATTGCCAGGCAGGAGAAAATACACCAGGTTTTATTATTGGCAAGATAACACCGCCGCTTTCTTTTTCGGAATAGGCTATCCATGTCTTCTTCCCTACAAATACGGACCACCACGCACCATAGACTTTCTTCAATTCATCAAAAGCAATGATCAATGGCCATCCTAAAAGCATAGCTCCACAGATCACCAAGTCAACGAGTCGCTTTTGACGTCTTCTTTCCGGTGCGGCTATCGACATCTGGGCATCTATCGCATACCATTCGCCCTTTCTATTCTTATATCTGGAACCAATAACACCCACCCCCTTTTCCTGTATGATCTTTACGGGCAGAACTCCTGAAAATATTGTCATCCACCTCATTATCTCCGAATTTCCCACATCTTTTGCGCAAAATATGACCTCATTCAATTGGTAGGCGTCAACGATATCACTCAGGTCTTTCAAGTTTCCTTTGTAATTATCATCTGGATTTTTGCCGTCAGGAGAAATACTTATCGCGGCTTCAAATTCGATGTTCGACTTTTGTAAAAGGGTTTTCGTCCTTTCGATCTCCCCGGGACTGCCTATTATGGCCAATCTTTTTTTCTCTTGGTCCCGGACACCTGAGATCTTCGACG
>JAWVZH010000092.1:0-12795 GCA_033722295.1 Saprospiraceae bacterium | reverse complement strand
GTTGAGAGGTCTGTCAGTTTCGGATCGGGAAAACTTTCCGTTTCCTCGACACTTAATGATCTACCCTGGGATGCGGAAATCTCCATAATTGATATTCAGGATAAGTCGAAGGTGGCAAGCGGCAGAACGTTTGGGAAAACACCGGTATTCGAAATGGAACCGGGAACTTATCATGTCCAACTGGAAGCAATGAGGATCAAAGGTGAACGCTCTAAGGTCTTGATCGAGAATGTTATTGTCGGAGAGGGGGATTCCTCTCATGTGACTCACAACTTTACTACAGGAAAACTTTCGATCGGGACATCGAGCCCTCAAGGATTGATCGATGCCACCATAAAGATCCTCGTACCGGGAAAGGACAATAGTGTAGCAAGTGGCAGAACCTATAGTTCTCCAGCCTCCAATCCTACAGAGTTTTTATTGACGCCGGGCGAATATGACATCATCCTTGAAGCTCTGCCATTATCAGGAAAGGATGCCGAGGTTGTTTTAAGTGGTATTGAAGTGGTGGCCAATAAAAAGATCGAAAAGGTCCACAATTTCGAATTCGGCAGACTCTCTGTAAAAGTGAGCAACTCCTATGGACCCTCTGATGCGCTTGTGAAAGTAATGGACAAGTCCTCTGAAACAGTTTTGGCCAGCGGAAGGACCAATGCTACGGAATCAGGCAATCCACGGGACTTTCTACTTACTACAGGCCAATACTTGATCGAAGTTTCTGAAACAGGTAAGGACGAGAGCAGTAAGAAGACTTTTACTGTTGAAATTATTAGTGGAGAGGAGGTGGTCAGGGAGATCACATTCTGACCCTCTTGTGTATGTCGATCCCGAAATGGGCGATCTAATCAGTTGGTATACAGGGTAGCAGAACTGTTGACTGCCTTGATAATTAGGAAAAAAAATGCGATATTTAGAGGGTTGGCCGGATCCCAGCTAAATCATTGATCGCATGAAATATCTATTTTGCGTAGTATGTACTATTCTTTCTTTTGGTACGATGGGGCAGGAGGCAACCTCCGCCGGATCGGCCTGTATGGCAACTGCTGTCATGCCCGATCAATACAAGACTGAGATTATCAGTTATTATATTTACACAGGAGATAAAGCAGATGCACCTTACACCAAGGACATAACTGTAGAACTCCGCCCGTCAAAGACCATGTGGAAGAGAATGCCTGATCCAAATTGTCCTTCGGGGACGCCTGAGGATTGCATGATATGGACTCCTGTAGAGTCAGAAGGAGAATCCATAGACCTTACAGTCGTTACCAACATCGAAAAGCAAACCAATTACTTTAAGCAGCAGTTCAGCCGGCAAAAACTGGTCAAAGAAGGTGGATATGAAAAACAGGTGCCTGTTATCTGCGACAAGGACATTACGCCTTCTCTGATGTATAATGTGTCAATGCGACTTACGGATATGGGTTATTATTCCGGACTGATCTATAATGTCCTCAATTCCAAGATCAAATCGGCTCTTGAGAAGTTTCAAAAGCACAATGAACTTCCGATCGGTCATTTGAACAAGCCAACTATAGAGGCACTGGAGCTTGACTGGCCCTATGACGATGAGTCAACCAGTGATATAAAGGATCAGTAGAGGACCTGCTCGTCATTGATCTATGAGATTAAGGATACGGGAGGTTTTTTGCTTTTCTCCATAGAATGTCACAATAACGCTTCGGTGTGATCCAGCAGAGATATTGAGATTCAGTTCACCGTTGTAATTACCACTTTTCAATAGTTGACCTGACATATCGAAAACTTCGTATCTGTCGATATTGGAGTCTCCTGTGACGAACAATCTGGAATTGGTTGACGCCGGATTTGGATAGATATTGATCTCCGTTAAAGGGACCTGCTCTTCAATATTGGTTACTGTCTTTAAAAATGGGTTTGACCATTTTCTTTCGTGAGTCACACTGGTGTCAGTCAGAGTTTTCAAAAATGCAATAATGGCCTCTTTTTCGGTCTCACTGAACTGAAATCCACTTTTTGGTAATGATGTATTGCTAGGGATATGCTCAGGTCCGTCACTATAGAAATCCAAAACTTCTTCAAGGCTTTCAAACTGTCCATTGTGCATATAAGGAGCAGATAATTCGACATTACGCAAGGAAGGTATATCATAGTGGTAATTGTATCTCTCACCGGCCCATTCTCCTTTTCCCTTGTCATTTGGGTCTCTCGGTAACCCCAGATCCACTGTAGAAGTATAGTAGCGCGTTGCGAAAATATGGCAGGTTGAACAATTTTCAATGAACAGGTCATGACCGAATTTTTCCTGGCCCGTAAAGGCAACCTCTCCCTCTCTCATTTTATCATATTTCGAGTTTAGAGTCGTGATTGACATAAGAAACTTTTCGAGTGACCTTCTGACCTTATACTTGCTGATTGTAGGATCCCCGTTGTAGGCCTGCGCAAAAAGATGAGGATAGTACGCTGTATTATTCATCTTTTCAACCATGTCTTCGAAAGTGGCAGCTATTTCATTGGTGTCAAAAAGGGGGAGAGATACAGCCCTGTTCAGATTATTGGTTCGCGCATCCCAAAAGAATGACCTATTGTGCGTCCAGGAATAATCGGCAAGGGCGATACTATTGCGCTTCGTATCGAAATTCAATCCTTCTGATAGAGGGGTATTTTCTGAAAAAGCAAATTTTTGCTGATGACAAGAAGCACAGCTCATCGTTCCTGATACCGATAGAAGCCTGTCATAGAAAAGGACGCGGCCTAAAGTAGCTTCATTATCGTCGATCTCGAAAGTTTGATTGCCACGCGGGAATCCAAACCTGCTGTCTTCTTTAAAATACTCTGGAAATTCAACATTATAATTAAATGGAGTATTAGGCAACTCCGGTATTGGACCTCCGGTCAAAAAGGTAGCTTCAGCGATCTCATCCCGGAATGTGAATGATAAACAAATGAATAATAGGCTTAAAAGGGATAATAAAATATACTTTTTCATACCGTCCGTGTTTGGCTCTATAACGAAAGCCAACTTGATGAAGCTGCTTCAATTATTGGCCGAGAGTTAGCATCACGGTGTTGAAAGCTGTATTTTAGAGGAAATTTCTATGTCAGACCCAACCTTGTGAGACTCACATCCGTGTAGTCACCAAAGAATCCTTACACTCTAAAAATTATTGACAACATGAAAAACATCAACACTGCTCTCCTTACCCTGTTTTTGATCTTTGTTATTTCTGATCTATCAGCTTATGATGTGCATATCAAAGGCATGGTCAAGGATGAAAATGGCCATGCTGTATCACAACATCTCGTCATACTGACGGCTGCTGCCTTAGACCCGAATTCAGGATACTACAATGAACTGTTGACGGATGCAGACGGGAAATTCGAAGATGAATTTGTCATGCCGGATGGGTTGTCAGGCGTCCTCGTGATCTCTACCAAATCCTGCCGCGCGCTGGTTCAACAGAAATTTCGATTTTCAGAGGATGCGTCAGAAATCGAGACCGAACTGGAAATTTGTGCTTCCCGTGCGAGATGTGATGTTGAAATAGCCATGAGGCAGACCAATGCCTTTATGGTCCTTAAAGCTTTACCAAGCGGTATTCCGCCATTCTCCTATTTCTGGTCAACAGGAGATACCACAAGCAGCATAAGAGTGAATCAGTTCGGAGAATATTGTGTCAAGATAGTAGACTCGACTGGCTGTGTGGCCAGGGCATGCAAAGAGATCGAAGAGAGGGATTCATGCCATGTTGAGATCGAGATCGAAAGAGATAGTACTTCATTCATTTTGAAAGCCGATGCTGAGGGCGAAGAACCTTTGAGCTATGAGTGGTCCACGGGAGATACTACAGAGATGATTCGAGTGGATAGTCTGGCTAAGTATTGTGTGACAATTACGGATGAAGAGGGTTGCATGGCCAGAGCATGTACAAGGTTTGGGGATATTGATTCATGCGGTGTCAAGATCAGACCCGGGCGTGATAGCGTCTCCGTCTTGTTGTCAGCGGAAGCCAGAGGAGAAGAACCATTTACATATGAATGGAATACCGGTGATTCCACTAAGACCATAAGAATAGACAGTGCAGGTGAGTATTGTGTCAAAGTCATTGACTCCACCGGGTGTGAAGCGGAGGCCTGTTTTGAGTATGAGTTGGACTCCTGTGAAGTTGAGATCATGATAAGAAGAGGTGGGATTACTAACCGACTGGTTCTTTTGGCCAAGGCAGAGGGTGAGGAACCTTTGACCTATAAGTGGTCAACAGGCGATACCACTCAGACTATTTTGGTGGGTAATCCAGGAAAGTACTGTGTAACTGTCACCGATTCTACTGGCTGTCAGGCACGTGCATGCAAGGAAGTCGGATTGAGAGACTCATGTTTCGTAAAGATTCTTCAGAAGAGAGACAGCAACTCCGTTGTTCTTTATGCAGAGGGCCATGGGAAAGAACCATTGAATTACCGTTGGAATACAGGAGACTCCACTCAAAGGATCCGTGTTGACAGTCCTGGGACCTATTGCGTGGTTGTGACCGATTCTACAGGTTGTCAGGCCAGAGCATGTTTTGATTATGGGCTAAAGGATTCATGCAGTGTAGAGATCATAAAAAGACAAACCGGAGCGGTTAGCGGGGTTATTCTCATTGCAAAACCCAACGGAAAGGCACCTTTCACTTACCTGTGGTCTACAGGTGACTCTACGGAAACCATCAGGGCGAATAGTTTAGGCAAATACTGTGTCACCGTCACAGATGCCACAGGTTGTCAGGCCAGAGCTTGCACTGAAATTAGATTGAGAGACGCATGTTTTGTCAGGATCTTGATGAAAAGAGACAGCACATCTGCGGTGCTCTTTGCTGAGGCGGCGGGTCAGGCACCGATAGAGTATGAGTGGAATACGGGTGATACGACACAAAGGATCCGTGTGGACAGTCCAGGCACCTATTGTGTGGTTGTAACGGATTCCACAGGTTGTCAGGCAAAGGCATGTGTGGATTTTGGAAGGAAGGACAGTTGCTATGTCGAGATATTTGAGGTCAGAACTGGTAATGGCAGCATCATGCTGATAGCCAAGGCAAAAGGAGAAGAACCATTCAGGTTCGCATGGAATACGGGAGACTCTACCCAAAACATCCGCGTAGACAGTGCAGGTATGTATTGCGTGACAGTTACTGACTTTACCGGCTGTCAGGCGAGAGCGTGCTATCAGGTAGGCAAGGTCGACAGTTGTTCTGCAGAAATCCTTGCCAGGCAGACCGGAAACGGAGCATTGCTGGTAGCCGTAGGAAATGGCCGAAAGCCATTCACTTATGAGTGGAGTACCGGAGATACATCAAGGAATATCAAAGTAGTGGACGAAGGAAAATACTGTGTTACGATCACTGACGCTAACGGATGTAAGTCTGAGGCCTGCCACGAATACACCCCGGGCTCTAATTGTTCCGTGAAGATACATCTCTTAAGAGGTGCCGGTGGCACATATCTATGGGCTCGAGCTAAAGGAACGGCACCTTTTAAATATGAATGGTCAAATGGCGCCACAGGAGAAAGAATACTTATCAGACCTGAAGGTGAATATTGCGTGACGATCACGGACGCCAACGGATGCGTAGCTAAAGCGTGCTTCTCTTTTGACCGCCATGGTTGTAATGTACATATCATCGTTCGGCCAACACCTGATAATCGGGAAACCCGAGCGCTTACGGCTAAGGGTACAGGTAAAGGGCCATTTACGTATGAATGGAGTACCGGAGATACGATACAAACCATCGTTGTGAAGAATAAGGGTGAATATTGTGTCACCGTCACAAATGCGAAAGGTTGCACGGCAAGAGCCTGTATAGAACTTCCGAAAGACAAGAGGATCTCTCATCCTAGAGGGCTATCACCCACCGGTGGGCCAGGCGGAGGTGGATTGAAGGTCTTTCCAAATCCATCCAGTGACAGAATATATCTGGATGCAACTGCATTGGAAGAGGCAGATCTGGACTATGTCATTATCAATGCGTACGGAAAGAGGATGACAGCAGGTAAGGTCGGTCGTGATGGGTTAGAAGATATTTTCATTTCAGATTTTGTTTCAGGACATTATACCATTATGATAATCGGACCTGATTTTATGAAATCTGTATCATTCTTTAAAAATTAATCCCATTAGAATAAAGGCTCTGCCCTGATTAAAAGGGCAGGGCCTTTCATATAAATGAAGGTCGACGCTGATATATTGAACAGGTGTGAGAGGAGAGAAGAAAAGGCTTGTTACGAGCTTTACAAATGCGTCTATAACTACTTGCTTTCTATTTGCTGGAGATATGCCAATGACGAACAGGAAGCAAAGCACTTTCTTAATACTGGATTTGCGAAGATCATATTCAACTTGTCCAGCTATGACAGAAAGACACCTTTTAAGTTGTGGATAAGGCGAGTCACGATAAACCTTATCATAGACGAACTGAGAAAGAAAGAGGCTTACGATCGACATTTAAACCATTGGAGCCGGATCAATGGAAATGAAAGTAAAATTGTTTTTAACATCGCCGAAAATAAATTGAACTATAACGAATTACTCAAGCTGCTTGATGTGCTACCTGGAAGTACAAGAGCTGTTTTTAATCTATTTGTGATTGACGGGTATAATCACAAGGAGATAAGTGAAAAACTGAATATTTCTGTAGGTACATCCAAATGGCACGTTGCCACAGCGAGGAAAAAGCTGCAAGAAGTATTTCAAAATTACAGGAATGTGGAAAGCGCAGGGCACCATTTTTCATATTCAAAATCTAAAGGATCATGAGACCTAAGGAAATGGATAACATAATACGTTCGGCGGCTGACAGTGGAAAATTTGAATTTAATGAGGCGGACTGGGCTGCAGCGCGGGACTTGATCAAAAAGAAAAAGCCTGATTACAGATGGCTTTTGATCCTCCTCCTGCCGTTGGCAATTGCTGCTTATTATGTGAGCCCTGATAACGCCCTGACTCAGACCGGGGAATTGTCTTCGTTTTCTGAACGGGGCTCTGAGAATAGCCTAAAAGAGATCAAGGAAGATAATAAAAAAGAGAAGGCGGCCGTCCCTGTAATGGCTGACAGGGAAAATACCAGATCTTACGTAAATGGTAATACGTCAGATGACAAACTTTACAAGGAAGACAAAATTGGCCAAATCGTGACTGACGAGGACCACCTTCAATTAGAATTGTTACAAGATAACAAGAGCGATCTAGCTCCTCAAGTTGATGTTTATAGTATGAGTGAAGAACCGCGAAAACAAATAGCCATAGAAAAGATAGATGGTATTTTGCCTGGGATTTTGGCTGGCAAAGATCCCGAGCCTGCTCTGCCAAATATGGACGGAACGGACAGCGTGTATAAGAAGTGGGCGACAAGTATTTCGTTCAGCCACTCGGTTAATCATCAATTTTCAAAGCGTCAGTGGGAGACATCCGTAGGATTGAGTTTGATGAGGTTTCTACCGAATGGTTGTTATCTAAACTTTCAACCTGAAATATCGATGAGTTATGGCGATCCGGCCGTCACCAAGGTAGTCAAGAAATTGAGTTACGGTGTGGAGGTCATGGAACAGATGTTCGGTATCCGACCTGGCCGGATCGTCAGCGGTGAGATACCCTTAAGCGTGGGGCTGGCGGTCGAAAACTGGAGGTTCGATGTTGGATATGGACTTCGATATCTTATCGCCGGTCATGGTGAGATCTATGAAATTATAGAAGTTGATGGCGATATCGAACAAATAGAGAAGGTTTCAGAGGGATGGCTGAAGCGTGATCACAGTCTGGATATTATCCACGGCCCGCAGATTAATATAAACTACAGGATAAATTCACTGCATGAGGTCGGAGTTGCTGGTCGTTACTACAATGCTGCCTTTTTTAATAAGAACAGTGAAACTCAAATTCAGAGTCAGCAATTGATCCTTGGTTTGAACTATCATTTTTACTTTTTATGAGAATCTACAATTATACATATCTTATTTTAGTCATTGTCTTCACTGCGTGCAATGGAGTGGCCGATATACCGGAACCCGGGAATGATGGCGCTATATTTAGATCCGAGCTGACCATTGATGGCCAACCGTTTCTTCTGGAAGCCGGATCGAACGATTACATTTTAGATGCAGGTCACAACGAAGAGAATGGGCAGGTGTACTTCATCAGTCATTTTAAAGAAAGGGATTGCGCTCTTAATTGTGAAAATAGTTTGTTATTTAAAATATATTCTGAACAGCCGACAAACACTGGATTTGATATTGACGAGGCACTCAGCGATGGCATGAAGGATCTGGCGTGGATGAATCGAAATGATAGCCTCACGGTTGTTCTGAATCACCTTTCCGAAGGCAACCCA
The DNA here is from genome assembly GCA_033722295.1 of Saprospiraceae bacterium. Taxonomy (GTDB): domain Bacteria; phylum Bacteroidota; class Bacteroidia; order Chitinophagales; family Saprospiraceae; genus JAWVZH01. The sequence goes on along the minus strand of JAWVZH010000092.1, from coordinate 4,456 downwards.
GAGAACTCATTTTATCTGTATGATAACAAAAGAATAAAAATTGGAAGAGACTCTTTTCCGACTTCCTTTAACATACATCGAAGAAAAGAGATTGAAATATGCCTCGAGGACAGAGCTTCAGGGCAGGGGTTATCGCGTCATTGCCAGACATTAACGCCGACGAGAAGTGCACCGCCACGCGTAAAATTGACAATTGCCGATCCTTCCATCGCCCGATTTGAGGCAGTCCCGGTGCAACCCTTTGATAACGCCAGGGCTGTTTTCGACTGGACACCGTCAAGCACCGGTCGAAGTCTTACTATTGATCCGGTCGAAGCTGTTGGCAAGGAGATATGCGTGAACGTCGGATATAGGAATCAGAATATTGGAAGCAGCAAGAGTTGCCTCAAGATAGACCAGAATGTGAAAAGGTTTAACCTGGTAAGTTTATTTAAAGTGGTAGAATTCAGGGAAGTAAAACCAAATTTTGATGATAAGACTGGGAAAGTTGAAGTAGAATTTATAGATGGGAGTCGCACGAGTTATACCTCGAGGCTCTATTCCCAGGGAGCCACTAATTTTTTCAGGATCGATGCGGTCGAGGATTTCTTTGACCCCACCCTGGAGGAGAATGTGAAACTGGTCCACGTGAGCTTTGATCTTGTCTTATATAACAGCATTGATGATTTTATCAATATTAAGAGTGATACCACTACACTGGCGATCAGGTATCCGATGTAAACGGTTTACTCTCAAAGGATGACGAGGTAATAAATATCTGAACTATTTCTAGGAATATTTCTTGCTACAAATTCACCTCCTGAATTATCACAAAATTCTTCAAAGTCAAACTTTGTGCATGTCCGGGGCAATCCTGTGAATATAAGGGTGAAGTGGGTATCTGAAAAAGGATCACACGGAGTCCAACTGGGGTATAAGCTTATATTTTCGGTATGTACCAATTCGCTTTTGTGATCCGAGTCGCAATCCAGCAAGTACGTAGTTGGCCAGATCCTGATGGCCGATCCCCAGGGTAGCCGATCGCGATAAAGGCAATGTACGATGACCTGACCCTCTTCATCGGTTTTTGTCCTTAGCTGACGTCTGATCTCAGGGTCGATCTCTACTTTCGGTTTGGTGATGATGGTCGCGTCCATTATTGGAACAGGAGATTTAGGCTTATTTGCTATATAATATAAGCGTCTACTATAAAAAATAATTCTGTTCTTCCTGTTTAAATATGAAAGGGAATTGATCAAAATGACATTTTGCGCGGGAGTACGTTCTGATATTTACTTTCAATTTATGTAGTTTCATGGACCAAAAATTTCTCAGAATGAAGACGTTCTATTCCATTTTGTTGTTGTTTCTGATCTTGCCATTCGGTGAATCCCAGGAAGATACGGTCTGGTCCTCGTCCATATTCAAGGGCCTGGAATTTCGAAGTATAGGACCGGCGCTAATGGCGGGTCGCATTGCTGATATTGCTGTTGATCCAACTGATGAGAATACCTGGTATGTAGCCGTCGGGTCCGGCGGTGTCTGGAAGACCGTTAATGCGGGTACCACATGGGAAACGGTATTTGATGACCAAAGTAGTTATTCCATAGGATGTGTGACAGTAGATCCCAGTGATGTCCAACGAATTTGGGTCGGAACCGGCGAAAATGTTGGGGGTCGTCATGTAGGCTACGGCGACGGCATATATCTGAGTCGTGATGCTGGCGAGAATTGGACGAATATGGGACTTGAGGAGTCGGAACATATTTCGAGAATTCTGGTGCATCCTGAAAATTCCGATGTTGTTTGGGTAGCCGCCCAGGGACCGCTTTGGAGTTCAGGTGGTGAACGTGGTCTGTATAAAACTGAAGACGGCGGCAAGACCTGGCGAAGGACCTTGGGAGACAGTATCTGGACCGGAGTTACTGACATCGTCATAGATCCAAGGGATCCCAATGTATTGTATGCTGCCACATGGGACAGGCACAGAACCGTGGCTGCCTATATGGGAGGTGGTCCTGGAACAGGTGTTCATAAAAGTACAGATGGAGGGGACACCTGGGAAGAATTGAGGAAGGGATTACCCAAGTCGAATATGGGTAAAATAGGTTTGGCCATATCACCTCAAAAGCCGGACGAGGTATATGCAGCTATTGAGCTTGATCTTCGTACGGGTGGTGTATACAAATCATTTGACGGTGGTATGACATGGGAAAAAAGATCAGATGCGGTAGCGGGAGCGACAGGGCCTCATTATTATCAGGAATTGTATGCCAGCCCTCATGCCTACGACAGACTTTATCTCATGGACAACAATATGCAGATCTCTGAAGACGGCGGCAAGACATTTCGACGGATGAATGAAAAGTACAAGCATGGCGACAATCATGCTATTGCATTCAAGATGAGTGATCCAGATTACCTCCTGGTCGGAAGTGATGGAGGGCTCTATGAGAGTTATGATCTGGCAGAATCCTGGCGCTTTTTTGAGAACATGCCTATTACTCAATTCTATAAGATAGCTGTGGATGATGCAGAACCCTTTTACAATGTCTACGGCGGCACACAGGATAACAGCACCGAAGGTGGGCCTTCCCGAACTGATAATGCTCAGGGAATTCAGAATTCAGACTGGCGAGTCGTGCTCAACTGGGACGGTCATCAACCAGCTGTGGAACCAGGCAATCCAAATATAGTCTATGGACAAAGACAACAGGGTACACTTTCCAGGATAGATATGGCTACAGGAGAAGTAATGGATATTCAGCCACAACCCATGGAAGGGGAAGACTACGAAAGATACAACTGGGATGCGCCCATATTTATTAGCCCGCATTCTCCAAAGAGGGTGTACTTTGCTTCTCAAAGACTTTGGCGCAGCGATGACAGAGGTGATACCTGGAGTCTGGTGTCGGGTGATCTGACCAGAAATGAAAATCGCCTGGAATTACCCATTATGGGACGTCAACAGAGTTTTGACAATGCCTGGGATTTGTATGCGATGAGTAATTACAATACAATCACTTCCATTGCTGAATCTCCCATGAAAGAAGGTCTGTTGTACATTGGTACTGATGATGGGTTGATACAGATCTCGGATGATGGAGGCGATAACTGGAGAATGATTAAGACTGAAGAGTTACCCGGAGCGCCAGAGCGTGCTTATGTCAATGACATAAAGGCAGACCTGTTCGACGACAGCCTCGCATATCTCGCATTGAGTAACCACAAGGACGGTGACTTCAAGCCATATTTGTACAAGACAACCGATCAGGGAAGGACCTGGCAGTCAATGTCTGAAAACATTCCTGACCGGCATTTGGTATGGAGATTTGTTCAAGATCATATAGATCCCGATCTGATGTTCATCGGTACTGAGTATGGAATTTTTATGACCATAGATGGAGGAGAGAAATGGGTTCAACTTAAAGGTGGGTTGCCCACGATCTCATTCAGGGATATTACGATTCATCGCCGGGAAGATGACCTGGTCTGTGGATCGTTTGGACGGAGCATTTATATATTGGATGACATCACGTCGCTTAGATTCGTTACCGAAGAACAAGTCAGGACTGTGGCGAGATTGTATCCGGTCAGAGACGCGTGGTGGTATTTCCCGAGGCCCCACCTGAGCTTTGGAAGTAAAAAAGGCAGCCAGGGTACGGATCATTTTGTAGCGGATAACCCTCCTTTTGGAGCTTTATTCACCTACTACCTTCCTGAAGATCTTAAAACAAAAAAAGAACAAAGAAAAGATAGGGAAGAGAAGATAGCTGATGATCAGAATATACCTTTTCCAGGCTGGGACCGATTGGCCGCCGAAATCAATGAGGAAGAGCCTGAAGTGACTTTGGTCGTAAGAAATGCTGATGGCCAGGTCGTGAGGCGTATTGACGGAAAGACCAAGAAAGGATTTCATCGCGTGAACTGGGACCTTCGATATCCTTCTCCCAGATCCATTGATACCGATAAACCTGAGAAACAATCTGGAAGGGGTTATATGGCGCCACCGGGAAGATATACCGCTCAGCTGACGAGGACATCAGATGGTCGAACCACTGTCCTTAGTGAAGAGGTGCCATTCGAAGTGAACATGTTGCATGAGCCTACTTTGTCTGGTTTGGCCATTGAGGAGGTCGCAGACTTCTGGCGTCATTACGAAGATATAGTTGCCCTGCAATCTGCTACAGGAAAAAAGCTGGATAACGTCTCAAAAAGGATTCGTGCGTTAAGAACGGCCTACCAGTCGTCAACGATCTATAATGAAGATGTATCGCGACAGATCTATGAGATAATAAATGCTATAGTTCAGGTCTATATGGATCTTTATGTTAATCCAGCAAAGCGAAAACCGGGTCAGAAAACAAAACCGACCGTAGGACAACGCATATCCGCCGTTGCCCGTGGTATTGGGCGATCCAGGTATGGGCCTACACCTACGCACCGCAAGGTTTTGTCTATTGCAGAAGCGGAATTG
>JAWVZH010000091.1:0-12900 GCA_033722295.1 Saprospiraceae bacterium | reverse complement strand
TTGCCCCCGGCAGGTCAATGTCACTCCACCTTTATATGAATCCTATCGATCAGTGTACGGTTTATGACGAGGACAAGGAAAAGTTCGTCCTCAAAGAGCTCTCTTATGACAGCATAGCCACCGAAGCTCTGCAGGATGCATGAGGTAGCCAGTAGCTAGTCCTTAAGTACTCACTGCGCTATTCGAAGCACAGAGTGCGAAGAGATCTCCGTTCGACTTCAGGACAAGTAGCCAAAATAAAAAAGGCCAATGACCGTGGGTCACTGACCTTTGTGATATTGGTTAATTAAAACCTAGGAAATATCGATCTTTTTAGATGGTTGAACCTTAGCTTCTTCCTTTTTCGGAAGGTGTACACGCAAAATACCGTCTTCGTACTTCGCAGTGATCTTACTTTCGTCCACCATTTCATTATCCAAAGAAAATGATCTTTGGAAAGTATGATAACTGAATTCGCGTCTTGCGAAACTGTCATCACTTTCATTTTCAAGATCCATGGTGCGCTCACTTCTAAGAGTCAGCACATTGTTATTAACTTCTACCTGAAAGTCATCTTTCTTCATTCCAGGTGCCGCCATTTCTACAGTGTATGCTTCATCCGACTCTTTAATATTGACGGACGGCGTTGTAGAAAATGATGGCATGTATTTTTTTCTGGACCAATCAAATAAGTTGGACCAGTCCTCGTCCATGTATCTTGAAACACTTGGAAAAAATCCTGTTCTAACTGGTAACATACTTCTTGATTGATTTTGATTTTAATAAATAATTACGTCTATATGACAATACCAGATGTATTAATGTTTCCCGTTTCCAGCTATTATTTCAATTTGATTTTCGCCCCAAAACCAGGCAGGATCGCTTGGCTTGTTGTTTGCCAAAAACCTCCTGAACAGGTTCCGTTCTGTACTTCAGCTGCGTTTTGACAAATCCTCTATCCCTAAGCTCTTCTTCTACTCTCGCTTCGTCATAAAGTTTATAATGATACTTGACAAATGGAAATTCCTTGATATATGATTTAGGCCGAAAGGCAATGACAACCTGACCATCGCGCTTCAAGACTCTCTTGATCTCAGTCAATCCCAGGTCAAGTGACTTCCAGAAATATAGCGTATTGACTGTGATGATGTTATCAAAGTTCTCGTCATCAAATGGCAACTTTTCTATGTCTCCCCGAATGAAATCCGCTTGTCCGTCCTGGATGAATCTCTTATTTTTCTTTCTGGCATAGTCGACCATATCCACTGAGTGGTCAATACCTGAATATTTAAGTCCTTTTGCCTTATTCAGAATTTCCTTGACAAAATGACCATTACCCATACCTAACTCCAAAATTTGGTTTTCATCCTCAATCTTTAAGTGTTCCAGGGCGAACTTATTGATGTAAAGTCCACCCTCATTCATTTCATCTGCAAGCTGTCGACCCTCGTCACCTGCAGGGCATTTGAACAGGGCTGCAAGTTGCTTGTTCTCTTCCGGTGTCAGGTCATGTGAAGACATGGATAATATATTTTGATTCCGATATCTTAATAAAGATAGGCATCAGCACATCTTTTTTTCTTCAGATCACTATAATTTAAGCATGCTTTATCCGGCATACCAATGTACAATGACCATTCGTTGATTATTGCATAACTTCGTTTTCGTGTCGATCAAATTACATCATAGCGCTTCATATAGGAATCTGACCGTCACTCTGTTGGTCGTGGCCTACTTGATGGCCTTTTGGCATAACGGACCCGGTCATCATCATGACCACAGCCAGGCCAATGGTGACCTCCATGGTGTAGAATGCGAAACCGATGCGTGTCACCGTACGATCTTTCATGGTGACACTGTTAATGGTTGCCATCATAAAGCACACTTGATCCCGCTGCGCGAAAGTTGCTCAACCTGTCATCAAATAATTGTCAATCAGAGCTTCGAAGAACCTAAGTTCTGTCAGGTCAATCTTTTGCATGGCACATCTGAGCTAACACATTACATTTTTGTTCTCTTACCTTCCAGTTTAAAGATCATATCCAATAAGGGGCCGCCCCACCACGTGTAACCCTGGACCTTTTTTTGATAAAGTGCACAGCACAAATTTTAGACATCTAAAAACATGGATATGAAATTCATCAAATTATCCTTAATACTATTCAGCACACCATTAATATTCACTTCGTGCGATCCGGACGATCCGGATCCGGTAAATGAAGGTGAGCTGATCACTACATTGAAGTATAATCTTACGCCTCAAAACATTGGTCAGACCGTCACATTATCATTTGCGGACCTGGACGGCAGTGGAGGTGTAGATCCTATCATTCAGGGAGGCACCCTTCAGGCCAATACAATTTACTCTGGTCAAATCGAGATCCTGAACCAGGCTGTTACACCAGAGGAGAATATTGCCGAAGAGGTTCAGGAAGAGGATGAAGAGCATCAGTTGTTCTATTTATTCTCAGGTCTGAATGCCTCTATTGAATATCTCGATGCGGATGATGAAGGGAATCCCCTTGGATTGCTGACGGAATTTGAGACCGGAGAGCCATCCACCGGTCAGTTGACTATAATATTGCGTCATGAGCCGGATAAAGGGGCCGACGGCGTCTCTGAAGGAGATATCACCAATGCTGGAGGTGAGACCGACATAGAGGTGACGTTCGATGTGGTCATACAGTGATGAAGACACTCTTACCCTCACTGGTTCTCGTGCTGATCTCCTTCTCAGGAATTCTGAGAGGCCAGTCTTGTAATCTTACCATCAAAGGTAAGATACTGGACAGAGCAACTGCAGAGCCTTTGGAGTATGCCAATGTGTTTTTAGAAGAACAAGGTGCCGGCGCTGTCACAGACAGTGCCGGTAGCTTTCACATACGCAAAGTCTGTCCGGGGCACATTCATTTGCGAGTAAGTCACATAGGATGTGAGACAAGATCCTTTTATTTTGATATAGGATCAGACACCGCGTTGCAAATAACATTGGAACATCATTCAGAGGTCCTGCATGAGATAGAAGTATTGGGCCAAACTGAACCATTTGGTGCGGCTCAGTCACGGTCCAGTATCCAGGAAGCGGAGATCAGGGACGCACAGGGAGAATCACTCGGGCGTCTCGCTTCGCGCATTCCAGGGGTGAGCAGTCTGAATTCGGGGACGCAGATCTCAAAACCTGTTATCCACGGACTATACGGCAACAGGATCGCCATTCTTCAAAACGGAGTTAATCTTTCCAGTCAACGCTGGGGTAATGATCACTCTCCCGAGGTTGCAGTCGCCCAGGCAGACAAGATCACTGTGCTCAAGGGCGTAGATGCCATAAAAGCCGGTACTGAAGGGCTTGGGGGAGCCATCATCCTGTCTGACAATCCGATAGTCAATGATCCCCATCTCCACGGTTGGGGTAATTACAGCTTTTCTTCCAATGGCCGTCAACACAGTGCCGCCGTTCGATTAAGGCAAAAATGGAAGGGGCTCAGTTGGAAGTTCACCGGCGGAGGAAGCCGGTCCGGAGATCGCAAGACACCAGACTATTTTTTGACGAATACCGGTCGTGCTAATTTTCATGGAGATATCTCACTCTATCATCCTATCGGAAAGGACAATGATGTTCAGTTGAACTACAGTTACTACAATGACGAATTGGGCATCCTCCGGGGGGCTCATGTGGGAAATCTAACCGACTTGGACGAGGCCATAGGGCGTGAAGTGCCTTTTTTCACCGAAGATAACTTCAGCTATGAGATCGAGGCACCTCGTCAAAAAGTCGAACATCATATTATAAGTTTACAAAGTCACTTAGGCCTCAGTCCCACTGCGAGGCTTGAACTAAAATCCGGATTTCAATCCAATCATCGCCAGGAGTTTGATGTACGCAGAGGAGGAAGAACCTCTTTGCCGTCTCTTGACCTTACCTTAATCGATCAACAAAATTACGCAGACCTGACCTACGAGAAAAACGGATATACCTGGGGATCGGGATTGCAGACCTCCTGGTTACTCAATACTAATGATCCACAGACGGGTATCGAACCTCTGATCCCGGACTACGTAAAGTTTGTAGGCGGCATGTACAGTACACTGAAAAAGCAAATTGGCAACTGGACCTATGAGGCCGGCGGTCGATATGATTATCGCTTCTTCAGTGTAGCCATCGCTCCTCTCAATTCTCAGGATCAAGTAAAGCGGTTTGAGCACAACTTTCACAATTTAATGGGCTCCATAGGAATACTGCATCGAATCAGCCACGATCTCAACTGGAGTATTAACGCAGGAATCACCCAAAGACAGCCGTACATAAATGAATTGTACAGTTCAGGTCTACACCAGGGTGTCGCGGGCATAGAGGAGGGAGACAGAGATCTGGAAAGTGAGGCCTCCAGGAAGATCCTGGGCCGGTTATCCTGGCATACACCTTCCCATGCCTGGATCGAAATAGGAATTTACTCACAGTGGATAGATAATTACATCTATCTGGACCCTCAGGACGAGATCAGATTAACTATCAGGGGGGCTTTCCCGGTCTTCAGATATGTGCAGGATAATGTGAATATCAGCGGCGTGGATTTTAGTTTTCAGCTGCCGATCGGCAAATCTATAGAGTATCAACTCAAAGGAAGTGCCTTGAAGGGTACGAACCTCTCTGATGACCAACCACTGATCCTTATGCCACAAAATCGGGTCCAGTCCGGTCTCAAATATCTTTTTTCTGAACATAAGGCTTCAGGGCATATATCCCTCAATGCGGAATATGTCTTCAGACAAGAGAATTATCCGCAGGATGAGGACTTCCTGCCACCGCCCGACGGGTACTTTTTGCTTCATGGCGAAGCCAAATTGAACTTTGAGTTATGGCAGCAGGATATGGCATTTATTGCATCAGTGGAGAACGCTCTAAATACCACCTACAGGAATTATCTGAACCGCTGGCGATACTTTGCGGATGAGACGGGACTTAATGTCCGATTCGGGTTGAGACTATTATTTTGATATAACCGGGAGATAATGGAAAATATACTTGAAGCAATAGTCAAAATCTAAATACATGACTCCTTAAAAAATGAGTCTTTAACCCCCGAAATATGGATCTCCAGGATCAAAAAATTATCATCTGGCAGCTTTTCAACGTATAATTACGTTATATATCGAAAGAATTAGTTACATTTGTAAAAAATACGTTGAAAATGAAGAAGCTAACAGCGTCAGAAGAGGAAGTCATGCAGCATATCTGGGATTTGGGTGCCTGTACTGTAAGTCAGATACTTGAGCGCTACGATGATCCACCGCCCCACTCGACAGTTTCCTCCGTTGCACGTATCCTGGAGAAGAAGGGATTTGTCGATCACAAGGCGTATGGCAGGACATACGAATATTATCCAATTGTTTCCCAAAGGGACTACAAACGGGGATTTCTCACGGAATTGCTTACCAAATATTTCGGCGATTCTCCCAAGGCGCTTGTGTCATTCCTGGTTCAGGAGGAAAAGATCGATGCGGATGAAATGGAACAATTGATCGACTCACTTAAAGAATAAGAAAAATGATACTACTGATCTTAGAACATCTTATCCTCAGTGCCGTCATACTGGCTGTATTCCTTCTATTTTTCAGGCAGGAACATAAACATCAATGGAATCGCGTATTCCTGTTAGGTGGCCTCGCGCTGAGTTGTTTACTTCCCTTTTTGCCTGACGTTCTTTCTATGATCTCATATGGTTCCGGCGTGAACCCAATTCAGGCTACCATACCCGAGATCATCGTAGGAAGCAACGGACAGCTTGTTCAAATAAGAGAAATAAGCGAAAAAACTCTGATTCCGGTCTGGTCCATATGGCTTTTGGGCTCTATTGTCTATGTAGCTTTCATAGGTTTAGCCTATTTCCATTTAAAGGCCCAGAATAGCCAGGTCAGTGAGTACAAGAACAATATTTATCTCTCGGATACTTGCCTTATTCCCTATACATTTTTCAACAAGATATACATACCCAGTAAACACAACTACTCTACTCGTGAGTTGGAAGATGTGATCTTGCATGAAAGGTCTCATGTTGAATTAGGGCACGCCTGGGATCTTCTTTTGATCCACAGTATTGGCATATTCGTCTGGTGGAATCCACTTTTTTATATCTATAAGAAACTCATTCGTGACATACACGAGTATCAAGCCGATGCCAGAGTGATCAGGCAGTCTGATCCGGAACTGTACAGCCGATTTCTCTGGCAGAACGCCCTGAAGACAGCGCGCGTCCAATGGGCTCATCCATTTTTTAACAAACCACTTAAAAACAGAATAATCATGATCAAGAAAAGTCTCCAATCGACAGCGAGCGAGATCAAATACCTACTCATACTCCCTCTTTGCCTGTCCTTATTTGCGATGCATTCATGCAAGGAAAGCATCACAAATGAAGACAATGAAGTTGTTGAGAGTTCCCTCCAGGAACAAACACAGCCCAAGGTATTGAAGGTAGCCGAGGTCATGCCTCGATTTCCGGGATGTGATGATGGTGACGTAAATGCTCAGATGAAGTGCACTCAGATGCAACTCACTCAATACGTCTTTAACAAGGTCAAATATCCTGAAAAAGCTAAGGAAGAGAACATAGCAGGCATGGTTGTCAGCAAGTTTGTCGTATCGAAAGATGGCCAGGTTTATGACATCGAAATTGTCAAGGATCCTGGTGCCGGCCTGGGTGATGAGGTCCTTCGCGTATTGAAAGATATGTCCGCAGAACTTACCTGGGATCCCGGTATGCAGGACGGCAAGGTGGTTTCTGTAGAATATACCTTACCGGTGAAATTCCAGATCTAGCCACTGAATTAAAATAGAATTGTCAATCGAAACCCGGTGTGTGGCATTCATGCACCGGGTTTTTTTTGCTGTTTCCCTGCACTGACCTCTCAAACTGATCACCGATGATTGTACATTGACCAACCCCTTCGGGGTTGTGACCTTGTTTGCGATCCGTTTTAATGTTGATCAACCCCGCTGGGGTTGATATGGTCAGTCTGTTGAATTTATAGATTCTGACTACAATAATGATTACTTATCCAGGATTAGTGACGGCAATATCTGGTCAAGGATTTCCCCGTTCGAATTTACCCCGCTGGGGTTGATTATGTCAAGTCATATTCAATTTCCGGAAATTATTTTGATAAGCTGACTATAACAAACAATAATCTTAAGCTCAAAACCTGTTGTTCCTGATCTTGATCCAACTCCGGAGGAGTTGATCAACCTTAAACCCCATGCCCAAAGCTTCCAAAGCATGCCGGAGGTATGCTTTAAACAGTGGTCAGGGGTCAGTAGCAGTAGACAGTCTTTAGGCACATCTTCTAACCACTCAATCTGACAGCCGATTCCTGATCCTACAGCCTGTAATCTCCGGCCTTGATCCAACTCCAGAGGAGTTGATCAACCTTAAATCCGTGCCCAAAGCTTCCAAAGCATGCCGGAGGTATGCATCTTGCACTTCACAGTATCCGGTTTCAAATCTCACTTCAGAAGTGACAAAATCCAGTCCAAAAGCCAATTGACAGCTACAAGAACTCAGCAATCCAGTGTGACTCTCATTTTCATTGAGGCACTGTGAATCCGTATTTCTGCTTGTAATAAAGATCCCGCTCCATCATGATCCTTTTGAACTCCTCTGGGAAAGTCTCATTTTTATGATGAGCTTTCTGGTTTATAATATAGTTCCTTACAACACCCAACTTACTTCGACTTACAGAAAACGCCGCATAACCTTGCTGCCATCTAAACTTGCCTTTAGTGAATCTGTTTTTGTTAATCCAATTGGTAGTATTAATCTTGATTCTCTGAATGATCCGTGAAAGCCCTACATTTTTATTTTGAAGTGCTAGAATATGTACATGATCCGGCATACCATTGACCGCAAGAGGTTTGCTGTCCATATCGTTCATGGCAACATTTATGTATCGGTACAGATTTTCTTCCCAGTCAAGGTTGATGAGTGCAGAACGATTTCTAACGACCAAAACGATGTGGATAAGAAGTTGTGTGTAAGTTGTGCTCATGTTCTCTCAGTGTTCCTAGATTAACGTTTGATCACCTCCATCTATTGTAGCGGTAGACCAACCCCTTCGGGGTTGTGATCTTGTTTGCGATCCGTTTTAATGTTGATCAACCCCGCTAGGGTTGATATGGTCAAGCTGTTGAATTTATAGATTCTGACTACAATAATGATTTCTTATTCAGGATTAGTGACGGCAATATCTGGTCAAGGATTTCCCCGTTCGAATTTACCCCGTTGGGGTTTATAACGTCAAGTCACTTAACCTTCAATTTCCGGAAACTATTTTGGTAACCTGACTCAAACAAATAAAAAACTTTAGCTCAAAACCTGATGTTCCTGATCTTGATCCAACTCCGAGGGAGTTGATCAACCTTAAACTCAATACTCAAAGGTTCCAAAGCATGCCGGAGGTATGCTTAAATCAGTGATCAGGATTTAGTTGCAGTTTACAGTAATTAGAACACCTCTTCTGATCGCTGGAACTGTTCACCGCTCACTGAATCTGCCGCTTTGGCAGCCCTGTCCGTGTTTTCCCTGCCGTTCTGGCATGCTTTTCGGATAAAATCCGCCTTTCGGTCACTTTTTTCGGAGTGGTACATCAATTGATCTGGAATAAGTAAAAAAAGAAAAAATGATTTCAACAGGATTTAGACCAAGACAAAGACGCACTTATAAGAACTGTGGACCATCAGTAAGTACTCGTGGACCATTATTCAATGTTGGTGAGAGTGATAAAGCTTATCACATCGAGCTGGCTGTTCCGGGATGGAACAAGGAACACATTTCAATTGAAGCAGAGCAAGGCCATCTTGTAATTCAAGGTAAGTCTGAAGCTTCTTCTTCAAGTGATATTACCTATAGAAGAATGATGTTCGGACCTAAAGACTTCAACAAGTCTTTCATCATTCCTGATGACGTAGATGTGGAAAAGATCTCCGCTTCCTTTGAAAATGGTGTGTTGAACATTACGCTAAACAAAGACGAAGAAAAGATCAGGAACAAGTCGATCACAATTTCATAAGTACAATCTTAAAAATTTATAAAATGAATAAGCTCAGAAAATATAATCCTTCATTCAGAGGTAACGACCTCTTCAGTATCATGGACGAATTCTTCAACCCTGGTTTCAGTGATACAGGTAGATCCTCCATGATGATCTCACAACCTAAGGTCAATGTCAAAGAGACCGATAATGGCTATACAATGGAACTGGCTGTTCCCGGTATGAAAAAAGAAGACTTTGATGTACAGGTTGACAATGACCATCTGATAGTATCAGCAAATGTCTCTCATGAAGACAAGGAAGAAACTGACAATTACACTCGAAGAGAATTCAACTACTCTTCCTTTGAGCGCAGGTACTACCTGCCGGACAGTGTGGATGGCGACAACATAGTGGCTACCTACAACGACGGTATCCTTTCTCTTGAAATTCCAAAAGTAGAGGAAGCCAAGCCCAAGAAGAAGTTGATCGAGATCAAGTAGTTGGTTGAGAGTTTAGAGTGTAGGGTTTAGAGATAAAAGCCCGGAGAGGTCTCTCCGGGCTTTTTTACTGAAATAGAGATATTATAATTTGAATAATACCCCTCTAAACAATAAACATTAAACTCTAAACATTCATAGAAGCTCTCCTCAACTTATCATTGATCGCCCTTCCAAGCCCTTTGTCAGGCACCAGGGACGAATATATGATTTCAAATCCTTGATTGTCCATTTCTCTCATCGCCGCGAAGAGGCTTCTCGCTGCTTCATATAGGTCACCAGACTCAGACAGTAAAATTTGATTTTCCCGTGGGACGCCCGGCCAATATTCCTGAAAGGCTAAAACCCCAACTTTGTCCACATTGACCCCTTCCAGTTTCAATGATCGATCGGTTAATTTGAATTTCGTTTTCGGTGCATAGTGGGATTGCAGCATGCCCGGTGCAGATGGTCGACTCGTAGACCGCTCTTCCACATCGACAGGACCGACGAGCTCCTCAATCGACTCAATCGTGACACCGCCTTTCCTCAATACTTTGGCTTTGGATCCCGTGACATCTACAATTGTACTTTCCAAACCTATAGTACAAGGTCCGCCATCAAGGATATAGGGTATTTGGTCTCCCAGTTGATCCGCTACATGTTGAGCCGTAGTCGGACTGATGTAACCAAAAGGATTGGCGCTCGGCGCTGCCAGGGGAAAGTCGAGTGCGCCCAGCACCTGCACCAACATCGGATGAGATGGCACACGCACGGCCACTTTTGGCGAACCAGAGGTAACAAGGTCTGGCACTTTTTTGGTCTTTTCGAGCAGGAGAGTCAAAGGTCCTGGCCAGAGTGCTTCGGCCAACTTCCGACCATTGTCGGGGATGTCTATTACAAAAGATTGGATAGCGCTTAGGTCCCGAAAGTGGAGGATCATTGGATCGAATCTGGGGCGGTTCTTGATCTCGAATATCCTGGCAGCCGTCTCCGTTGAAGTTCCATTACCCGCCAGGCCATAGACAGTCTCTGTGGGTATAGCGACAACTTCTCCTTCAGTGAGTAACTCTACCGCCTGACTTATATCCGTACCAATTCTGGTCATGGGGTGAAGGTACGGAAACAAAATTGACCAAAAACATGATTTTAGAATTGACATTATTCCCATTCTCGACAGGTGTCTCCCTTTTGAAAATAATATCCTATGGAAACGTTTTCATTATTATGCAGTCTCAGAAGTCGACTTCTTAACTGCCTCGGATATAAAGCATTCATGAAAATCCTGAGATCACAATAATCAGCGCCGTGAGCTTCAAGCATTTCCTTCAAAAAACTCGAAGTGCAGCGATAACCCAGCACAGCATAATCATATTTTGGATTTAGAAATTGAGACTCATACCTATTCCTCAGATTAGTCAATATTGTTGATTTAGCAGGAATAACGAAAGACGACATTCTCTCTTGATTGTTCTCATCTAGCCATTTACATAAAGGTGTCCGGCTAAATTTACAATTAAAATTTTCTTGTGGAATAAAGTGATAATTTGTTATGTCATCAAATTGAAATCCGTAAACAAAGGAATCAATCTCAATCTCAACATGTCCTCCAAATGTCCCTCCCAGACGATCACCGCTCAAAGTACACTGAGGGTTGACTTTCGATCCATGAATAAAGTGAACTGTATATGTTTCATCACATTCATTCTTACAGATTGGAAAATCAACCCTCAGCATTTTCTGCAACAAGAGGCCAAACATGACTGCCGTAACACTCACTACTATAAATTTATTGTTCTTGTACATGTTGCCCAAGATTCACCAAACAAATCATAGATCTGCTGCTTTTTGAATTTCACGGAATATCTGCCACCTCCAAGATCTGTTATTGTAGCTTTGAACTCTCTTGAAACGACATCTTGGTTATACCCACGATTTCCCATTGCAGAGTTTCGATTTGTTCCCTTCACAATATACTTATTAGAGGAAATCCTCAGAATCCCTGAGACATACTCAATGTCAATAAATTCCCAGGAAAAACAGGAACTAAAATTCTCCTGGCACCATTCTTCAAGTATGCCCATAGCCATACCTTCGTTCATCCCAGTACTAGTTTGAGCTATACAACTTGTTCCACCCAATAGAAGTAAAGTAAATAATAAGTTTTTCATTTTATAAGATTTTTGATTAATTAATAATTCAAATATCAGTGAAGAAACATCCCAATACAAGAGGCATATAATAAGTGGTTGAATATCCTAATGATTGGTCCCATGATCAACATATTCCATCTATTTGGAACTAAGCATTGACTGATTTACCAATAATGCTCCCTACTTCTCTATCATGATAATTTGTATAGTATACTTCCCTTGCCGACTTCATTTTTGAGTTCAGGGAATCCCTCATACGGTTGGCTAATAAAACACTCTTTACTTCATTAATACAACTCATTCCTCTTCTGTACAATTCAGCCGCCTCCGTAATATTCCCGGCAGAGGCCTCATTATATAATTGCATGCCATAGGATTTTATATTCCTTTGAATATTAATGTCGGTACTATTATCCAGTCTACTTTTCTCATACATTTTCCTTCCCTGCTTAATATCCCCTTGCAGAAAAAGAAAGTCAGCATAAGATCTTCGCACAGCCAAGCCAAGTGCGTCAGTCCCAGATTTTTGATATGCCTTCTTATGGTATTCCTCCGCTCTTTCAAGGTCGAATAATGCATAGAATGTCTTGGCAAGTTCAGAATACTGGGTTGCTGGGATGCGGTTTGAGAACCTCTTTTCGTAAAAACCAATGTTATCAGCTATATATGCTCGTTTTACATTAAGACAGTTCAGCCTTACCTCAAAGGATTGATCTCTTCGCTTCAATGGTGTCCTCTGAAGTAAATCCCATTCATTGGTGATATCGACCAATTCTCTTATTAATTTTTGAAAGCAATCATAGTCCACCTGGTCCAATCCATACACCCGTGCTCTCCATCCAAGAAATGATATGAATACGGCAAATAAGCTGAGAAAAAGAGAAAAGGTATCAATGCTCACAACACTTTCTAATGCCTTAATGAGCTGAATAAAATCAAAACTACTTATTGGATATGTGTACATAATAAAACTATTTAGTTAACAATTGAACCAAATATTGATATCCAATAACTTTCTAACTATCACCAAATAGTAACTGGACAGAAATCACAATAAATGGTCACCAAATAGTTTCACCGAGCCGGCCCTACTTAAAAACAACATACTGTCTGGATGCGTGTCATTAACCGACAGTTTCCTTAAATGACCAGTTCTTTCATTTTGTGATTCAAAATGTCATTCCGGGCATACCTTGGTCGTATTATTCATTAAAACTTTAAATCATGAAAAATTTCAAACTATCGATCCTTGCGTACTCATTTAT
>JAWVZH010000090.1:0-13129 GCA_033722295.1 Saprospiraceae bacterium | reverse complement strand
TTGTCTTTTCCGTAGTCATATGCCCATCTGTGCACCGTAGGAATTTTACCGGGCCAGTTACCATGTCCGGCATTGATAGGTGTACTCCATTCCAGAGTAGTTGCTCCCCACGGATTTCTCTTTTTGACCTTCTTCCCATACCAGATACTGTAGAAAAAGTTGATCACGAAAAGCACCTGTAAAGAGAACGCTACGATAGCAGCTATCGTAATGAATTGGTTCATTGTCCCAAAATGGGAGAATGCATCGAAGTTATCAAAACGATAATACCTTCTTGGCACGCCGGCCATTCCCAGATAATGCATTGGCCAGAAAATAGCATAGGATGCTATGATCGTACCCCAGAAATGGATCTTGCCAAGTGTTTCGTTCATGAAGCGACCGTACATCTTCGGAAACCAGTGATATATCCCGGCAAACATGCCGAAGAACGCTGCTACTCCCATTACAATATGGAAGTGTGCAACCACAAAGTATGTATCGTGCATTTGAATATCGATCGCGGAATTACCAAGGAAGATACCTGTCAAACCGCCTGATATAAAAAGTGACACGAAACCAATACCGAATAACATCGGCGTATTAAGTCTCAGATTGCCCCCGTACAGAGTGGCGATCCAGTTGAATACTTTGACCGCCGATGGTACAGCAATGATCAAGGTAAATATCACAAAGAAGTTACTGATGAATGGATTGACCCCCGCCATGAACATATGGTGTGCCCAAACAATGAATGAGAGAAACCCGATCGCTAAAATTGAATATACCATAGCCCTGTATCCGAAAATGGGCTTTCGGGCATGTACTGAAATGACTTCTGATACAAGTCCAAATGCAGGTAGAATTATAATATATACCTCAGGGTGACCAAGGAACCAGAAAAGGTGTTGATAAAGTATCGGGCTTCCACCAACATGGTTCAGCGCCTCACCTGCGATGAAAATATCGCTGAGGAAGAAACTCGTGCCGAGTGCCCGATCAAAGATCAGGAGAAAGAATCCTGATACAAGTACAGGAAACGACAATAATCCAAGGATCGCAGTCACCAGGAATGCCCAAATTGTCAATGGCATTCTCCACATAGTCATCCCCTTGGTCCTCAAATTAAGAACCGTAGTGATATAGTTCATACCTCCAAGAAGGACAGATACCACAAAGAAGGTTAAGCTGACCAACCATAATGTCATACCAGCCCCTGACCCAGATGAAGCCTGAGGTAAGGCTGACAGTGGAGGATATGCTGTCCATCCTCCTGAGAACGGCCCTGTATTCAGAAATAGTGAAGCGAGCATCACGATACCGGCGAGAAAGAAGAACCAATATGACAACATATTCAGAAAAGGTGAAGCCATATCTCTTGCTCCCACTTGTAATGGTATCAGGAGATTACTGAACGTTCCACTCAATCCCGCAGTAAGTACAAAAAATACAATGATGGTGCCGTGCATGGTTACAAGGGCATAATAAAATTGTGGATCAAGGGTCCCGACCCCGGTTTCGCTTACAGTTATCCACTTGCCCAATATAGGCTGCAACCAGGCCAGGCTTTCTTCTGGAAAGCCGAGTTGTAATCGGAAAATTACCGACATAGCTGCTCCGATCAATGCCCATATCATTCCCGTAATCAGAAACTGACGAGCAATGATCTTGTGATCCATGCTAAAAACATAATGGTCGATAAAGCTCGATTGATACTTGTCTCCATGATGATGATCATGAAAATGATCGTCATAACCAATATCATCAATCAGCGTATCGACATCGTATTGTACTGTTTTTACCTCTGACATGTTATTTTTTTTAATGCTTCACAAAGCCTTTGATACTATAACACCTTCAATTCAATTCTTCGGTTTAGAGCGCGCCCTTCTTCAGTATCATTGCTCTCTACAGGCTGGGAGGCCCCATAACCCTTGGCAATGATCCTTTCCGGATCTACTCCATTGTTGATCAAATAACTCTGAATTGCTACGGCCCGATCCTGAGATAATTCAAAATTTTGCTCAGTACTGCCGGTATTATCGGTATGTCCTGCTATTTCAATATTAACTTCAGGGTACTTGTTCAATTGTTCTATCAGATTATTAAGCTCGAACGTAGACTTTTCCTCCAAAGCGCTGGAACCGCTTTCAAAATAGACATACTCCAGATCTAACGTTTTATCCTCTTCTACATCAGTATTGATGGCAGACTCAAAAAGATTTGAAAACTCTTCGGTTCGTGACTTTTTTTCTGCCTCGACGATCACTCCTTTTAGAGGATCAGAGTCAGTATTGTGTACCATGCTCAGGTAATGAGAGTTTTGCTCATTCTTCCAGGCCTCATATTCTTCTTCGGAAACGATCCTGACCAGCCTTCTCATACTATAATGTCCTTTACCACAAAGCTCAGCACAGGCCAACTCATAATTGAAAGTCTTCCACAGAGGTTCGCTTTCTGGATCCTCAGGATCTGATGGCACATTATAGTCGGGATACTTCTTCAACTCCTGACGATATTCTTCGGTGGTCTTGGTCGGAGTGAAAATGAAATATGTCGGTATACCCGGTACCGCATCCATCTTCACTCTGAAGTGGGGCAGATAAAAATTATGAAGTACATCTCTGGATGTTATACTAACCCTCACCTTTTTATTGACCGGCAATACGAGCTCAGAAGCCATAAAATCATCGTGATTCCTGGGGTCAGTCCAATCCTGGCCTAATTCATTCACACCAGGTTCAATCAATCTAAAATCTTTCACTCCAAGCTCACCGTCCTCTCCAGGATATCTCAAGTTCCAGGCAAATTGCCAACCGGTCGCCTCTATATGGATCACATCTTCTTCTGAAGGGTCAATATCCGGCATGACCTCATTCCAGGCCACCAAGCCTTTGACCACCAGAAAGGTCAGAACTATGGCGGGAATACCAGTCCAGACCAGTTCAAGAGTGTTATTGTGTGCCAAGAAAAGCGCGGGCCTTCCTTTTTGTCCTCGGTATTTGAACGTAAACCAGAAAAGAGCAACATGTGTGATCAGGAATACCAGTCCTGTGAAGAACAGAGTTACATTGAATAATGAATCCAATAATCCACCATGTGCCGAAGCGGCGCCATGCGGTCCATAGCCAAGCATCCAGTTGGCATAGTAACCTGCGGATACAAAACAAAATCCAAGGAATGCTATACCAAAGATCAACATCCAGACCCCCTGCGTCTTATTGTCCCTTTCCTCCTGATTTTCATCCTTTCTGATAACAGAGGCCAATTCATTGACCTTACCTATCTGGACCAGAATGACAGCCAGCAGAATAACACTTAATATGATTATAATTCCTGTCATTTTCTATCAACGTTTATACGTGATGATGTATGCTTTCTTCCAAATACGGATCCTTTTCTGCTACAAGCGGTGCTTTTGCAAGAACGCGCAAGGCGACAAACAAGAACAGTCCCAAGAATCCAAGTAAAATTCCGATTTCCAATAATCCTGGTAAGGTGAATCCGGCCACAAATGGAGACGCATGATCAGCATGAGCCGCTCCTTCTGTATGTTGGCCGTGATGGCCCAGCACTTCATGCGCAGTATGCAGAATGCCCGGCTTCAACATGAGGAAATAATCGATCCAATGACCAAAAAATACGATAGCCGCAACAAAACCTACGGAACCATATTTACGCTTGGTATCATTCCGCATGAGAATTAGAAAGGGTAACACAAAATTTATAAATAAGTTGCCATAAAACAATACAGGATATTCCTCACGGCGGATCTGAAAGTAAACTGTTTCCTCACCAATATTTCCATACCAAATAAGCATATACTGTGAGAACCACAGATAGGTCCAGAATATGCTGAACGCAAACAAATACTTGCCGAGGTCATGAATATGTTCCTTGCTTACGCGTTCATAGTAGCCCTGGTTCTTCAGATACATCAATAGCAGGATGGTGAGACATATCATAGCGACAAACCACGAAGTTGCAGAATACCAGGCAAACAAGGTGCTGTACCAATGTGCGTCAACGCTCATAACCCAAAGCCAGATAACTGCTGCGCTGGAAAATCCCCCTACAGGTAGAAAGGCGGCTGCCCAGATACGCATCTTTTTATGCTGGGTGAAATCGGAATCTCCTCTCTCATCCTCTGCCAAGGACAGGTTTCTAATTTTGATCGCAAATAAGTACCATATTCCGACTATAATAAGGCAAATGATTCCGAACCACGTGAAATTCAGGAATTTGGACTTATGCTGCAGCAAATCATCCGTTGCCACAGACGCAGAGTCCGCCCAATGATAAAGATGATGCCATCCAAGGATCATACCCAGCGCTATTATGGCCATGAGTATCAGTCCGACGACCAAAAAGATCGAAAAAGATTCCCAAACCCTCTTGAAAACCGCATGCCACCCTGCCCAGGCTGTTATGCAGGCAGACAAAAAGAACAATGCCATGAAGGCTATGCCGGTGAAGAACACCGTATTGTGAAGAATATTCGACCAAAACCTGGTATGCAACTCATCATCGATCATATAGGTAGCACCCAGACAGAGTACTCCCAATATCATCAGTGCAATGAGCACTATTCTTTCTTTTCCAGCCAGTGAGAATGTATTCATTCTGATATATCTAATTTAATGATCGCCTTCATTTCCATTATGGTCTCCATGAGAGCCATCTTCCATACTATCAGGAGATTCCTCCAATTGAGACTCCTGATCGCTATCAGCCTCAGCCTCTACCATCGCACCGGGAATATCGATCGAGTTCAACGTATTTTCATTTTCATTGTAAGCCAACCCCTTCTCTTCCGCTTGCAGTGATCTAATGTAATGGATAACTTGCCATCGTTCCTCGTAGGACAACTTGTCAGCGTAGCTTCCCATGACATTCTTTCCATACATGATGGAATGATAATACCGACCATTGGAAGCATTTATGAATTCATCAGTCAGAAAGTTGGCAGGCTGAGCTGGATATACACCACCGTCATCACGAACAAGATAACCGGCACCATCACCTTTCTCTCCGTGGCAAATGCCACAGTATATATCGTAGTTAGACTCAGCCTTCTCCAAGCCTGCATCAGTAATAGGAAAGGGATTCTCTATGATCTCTTCGGTCGCGCGCTGTCTTTCTTCCTCGGTATCTTCATAATAATACGGCACACTACCATTGACCGGAATCGCTATTGAGTTGTGAGTCAATCTGCCTTCCAGGGATTTCCGGTTGGATTTATCCAACCCGGCATATCCGCGAGGCACCGTACCTTCAACTGGTTTGCGTGGCATAGCAAACTCCTTATACTCTTCTTCTGTTCCCCAGGTATTAAGAGCATAATAATTGAAGTAATTGGCCTCATACGCAATACTGTGGGCCATATCAGGCATGTATTCATGTCCGCTGTGATTGCCATCTGCCGGTGCGCAGGCATGCAGAACAATTACGACCGATATCAGTAGTAGCAGACTTTTTATATTCTTCTTTCTCATCTACTTCAAATATTCTTTGAGTTAATTTCAGAAGCCCCTGTCTCAGCAAAGAATGACCTCGCTGCATCTTCACCGACTTGCTCAGTATTGAAAGCTATACAGAACTTATCATCTGTGATCCGTGGATCCAGCGTTTCGTTAGTAACGCCCGGTCCCATTCCGCAGACGGTATAGAAAGTCACCACCATTCCTATGGCAGAGAACAAGACGGTCAGCTCGAAAGTAATCGGAATAAAGGCCGGCACTGACCAATACGGTTTACCACCAATAATGATTGGCCAATCCTTGGTAAATATCCAGGTCATTCCCAAAAAAGCCGTAAGGGTACCTATAGCACCATAGATAAATCCCGCAATATGGAGGCGGGACTCCGACAAGCCGAGCAAGGGATCAAGTCCATGCACGGGGAAAGGGGTGTAAACATCATCGATATTGAGATGCTTCACATTGGCCGCCTTCACAGCTTCGAGCAACTGTGTCTCGTCTGTGTAAAGGCCATATACGATTGATTTATTTGTAGCACTCATGATTCTCTTTATTTACCTCCGTCCAATTTATCCTGCCATTCCTTTAATTCATCCCATCTGCCTTCAGCAGCCAGCTTGGACTGTCCCGGCCACGTACTCGGATCGTGCATTTGAAACCTTGATCCCGCTTCTTCAAGGACACCTCTTAATCTGGCTTCACTGGCATCCGCAAGATCACGGTAGGTCATAATACCAGCCGCGTTAAGCAATCCCTCGATCTTTGGTCCTATACCCTCTATCTTTTTCAGATCATCACCATCAGAAGTCACAATCGCTTCTGCTACTGGCGCAGACATGACAGCTTCTTCCGCTGCTTCACCACTTTCAACTCCTGCAGAGCCTGGAGATGTTGTGGAGATTTGACTGCTACCCGACTTGGACGGCATATCAGAACCCGGACCGATATATTGGTCCCCGGCACTTTTAAGAATATGTTTGATCTCGGCGATAGCCACCACCGGAGCGATCCTCACGAAAATCAGATACAAGGTGAAAAAGATCCCGAGAGTACCAGCGAATATTCCGATCTCCACCCAGGTTGGTGAGTAATAACTCCAACTGGAAGGAAGATAATCTCTGGCCAGGGTTGTAGCAATAATGACGAATCGCTCAAACCACATTCCTATATTGATCAGGATGGACATGAAGAATGTGAATGTCACATTCCTCCTTAATTTTTTACTCCAGAAGAATTGCGGCGAGATGACGTTACAGGTCATCATTCCAAAATACGCCCACCAGTAGACACCCATAGCCCTGTTGAAAAAGGCAAATTGCTCGTAAACATAACCTGAGTACCAAGCGATGAACAATTCCGTCAGATATGCCACACCAACAATGGTTCCTGTAAGCAGGATCACTTTGTTCATAGATTCGATATGTTCCAAAGTGATGTACTGCTCCAACTTGAGCACCTTACGCGTGATAAGCATCAGCGTTTGAACCATAGCAAACCCGGAGAATATGGCTCCCGCAACGAAATATGGCGGAAATATTGTTGTATGCCACCCGGGTATGACCGAGGTCGCAAAGTCAAAACTTACGATGGTGTGAACCGAAAGTACCAGGGGTGTCGCCAAGCCGGCCAGAACAAGACTGAGAGACTCCCATCTTTGCCAGTGCTTCGCTGAGCCGGTCCATCCAAATGAGAGAAAATTGTAAAATTTCTTCCTGAGCCCTTTCGCCCTGTCCCTGACTGTCGCGAAATCAGGCACCAGACCAGTGTACCAGAATAAAAGGGAGACTGTGAAATAAGTGCTGATCGCAAAAAGGTCCCAGAGAAGAGGTGAATTAAAGTTGGGCCATAACGGTCCCCGGGTATTGGGATAAGGGAAAAAGTAAAACACTACCCACATACGCCCCACGTGAATTCCTGGGAACAGGGCCGCACAGATCACAGCAAATATTGTCATGGCCTCCGCAGCTCTGTTTACACCGGTACGCCATTTTTGTCTGAAAAGAAGAAGAATAGCAGAGATCAGCGTGCCCGCGTGTCCGATACCGATCCACCAAACAAAATTCGTAATGTCCCAACCCCAACCTATAGTACGGTTGAGGTTCCAGGATCCGATTCCCATCCAGATGGTCCAAAGAATACAGAAGATACCGAAGGATAGGACAGCACCGGATACAAGAAAAGCCAAAACCCAGGCAAGATTCGGTGCCTTTTCAGTAGGGCTGCACAGATCTACAGTAATATCATGGTAGGTCTTGCTGCCTTCTACTAATGGTTCCCTAATTGGTGATACATAAGAACTCATGCTACGCTATTTATTATGCCTCCAGGGACTTGTTTTTATTAATGATCTTGGAAGAGTACTGAACTGATGATCTGACGTTGGTCTCTTCCAAAACCACGTAATTCAATGGTGATTCATTCTTGCGACTCAGTTCCCCTTCCTTATTATTCCTGTCTCCGAATGTGATCGCTCCAGTCGGACAAGCTGTTTGGCAAGCTGTTTTGACATCAGAATCCCTCAGTTTCCTGCCTTCCACCTTGGCTTGCAACTTACCTTCCTGTAACCTCTGTACGCAAAAACTGCATTTCTCAATAACACCTCGGGATCTCACTGTTACATCCGGGTTCAATACCATACGCGTCAGGTTATCGGATCCGTAAGGTTGGTCCTCACCCGGCATTGTTTCATACTCATTGAGAGGGAATGTATCCGCGGTGGTATAATCCAGCCAGTTGAATCTCCTTACTTTATATGGACAGTTATTCGCACAATATCTGGTTCCCACACATCGGTTATATGCCATTTGATTCAGGCCTTCACTGCTGTGATTAGTAGCATTGACAGGACAGACATTTTCGCAAGGTGCATTATCACAATGTTGACACATCATAGGCTGATATACCACATTCGGGTTGTTAACATCACCATAGAAGTATCTATCGATGCGCAACCAGGTCATTTCGTGGTGTCTGCTAACCTCCCTCTTCCCTACTACGGGAACATTATTTTCCGCCATGCATGCCACTGTGCATGCCGCACAACCAATACAGGCATTGAGGTCAATGTGCATTCCCCAGTAATGTCCTTGTGAATATTTTTCTTCATAATATTCATCAAAAGGATACAAGGTTCCGTCATTCAACTTCTGATGATGCTCGCGCTCATGCTCCAATTCATGAACGAAATCCTCGAGTTCGTCAAAATTGGCTCCGCGGATGATAGACCTCTTCGTAAGAGAGCCCTGATAGCCCTTGGTCAACCATTTGAACGCGTCATCCACAAGAGCTGCCTCATCGGCATTGATCACTTCTCCTGTCGACTCTTCAATGGCTTTAACTCCAAATGTATGGTGATGCTGCACACAGGCAAAATCGTCTTCGATCTCACCAGCGTCCGAGATTTTTTCAACTCCTGAAATGTGGTATTGGAAAAGGTCATCTTCCGTAGACAAGAAAGGATAAACGTCGATGCCTACATTGTTAGCACAAACTCCACTCGATGTCCTACCATATCCCAGAGCCAGGGACAAAACCTCTTTATGAATCCCGAATTCCTTGAACGTCGGAAGGGCCAAATTTTTGTCGCCTATATTAAACCCTACTTTCTGACCATTCTCCTTCACATTGGCAAATGTGACATAGCTACGATCACCATCGAAGGAGATCGGCACTCCTAAATAATTCCCCCAAACAGTCCTCTTGATAGGATCAGGCATCTCCATAAGCCAGGGGTTCACAGCGTGAGCGCCATTCCCCAGATTGACCGTTTCATAGATGGCGATTTCCAATCCCTGGGCCGGCTTGCTCACCTTGCTTAGATCGATATCGGGCCGAGTCAATTCCACACTTGCACCATCCTCATATTCGAAAACGCCATTATGAAGTACCTCATCCCAGAAATATTTGAATGATGAGAACTCCGTCTGACGTGGGAAGTAATTCTCTTCCCAATTATTTTTCAGGTATTCATGATAGCTCGTCTCTTCCTCGCTGTTCCACTTCAAAAAGCTTTCACCGGCTGATCTGGTTTTGAACAGCGGAGATATACAAGGTTGAATGACGTTCAACTCACCCTTTTTGGCTTCCACGTCGCCCCAGCTTTCCAGAAGATGAAGGTCAGGAGCGATATAGCTGGAAAGTAAAGTACTTTCATCTGGTTGCCTCGCCGTGGAAACGACCAGTTCCACATTCTTCATAGCGGAAGCGAAATCAGAGGCTGCCGGATTATCGTATGCCGGATTGGCATCCAGGATAATCATAGCATCAACGTTACCACCGTTCATTTCCTTGATCAGATCGATCAGCCCCTTTTCGTCACCCTGCCTTTGAAGACTGGCTCCGGAAAAACTTAGTGTTGAACCGTAATTATTCAGAGTCAGATTGATGGCATTTACCATTAACTGCTCTTCCACATTATTCGAACTTGAAATTACAAGGCTCTCTCCCGCAGCTTCTTTAAGGTCTGACGCCAACTCAGTGAGCGCTTTTTTGGCCTCCGGGCTCAGGGTTTGTCCCAGGGAGGATGCGCCACCAACGATCTCGTTATATAAATATGCAATAGCTACGCCCTGTTCGGATGGCTTCACCAATATTCTGTGATCCGCATTGGATCCAGTCAATGACATATGTCCTTCTATCTGGTAATGACGCGACATTTTAGCGTGATGGACATCGTCTATCTTTCTGTTTTGAGCATATTGTCTGGCAAATTCCACCGGAGAGATCCAGGTACCGAGAAAATCAGCGTTGAAAGAAGCGATCACCTTGGCCTTGCTGAAGTCGTAATTTGGCACCAGTCTTTGACCAAAGTTTCTCTCATTGGCTCTAAGCATAGCTGCCGATGACACGGAATCATAAACAACGTGCTCGCTATTATCAAATCGTTGCAGGAACTGGTCAATGCTCTTCCTTAGAGTGGGGCTCAGCAGTGTTTGACTCACCACGCGTACAGTTGATGATGCCGGCAGGTCAAGCACTTTTTGATCCAGTTCATCCCAATCCACCGATTGATACTCTCCTTCCACCACTTTTATTGCGGACCTGAATCTGTTCGTATCATATAGGCTTAAAACCGATGCCTGAGCTCTGGCCGATGTCCCACCTCTGGTCACGGGCGAAAGATCATTCCCTTCGATCTTGATAGGTCTCCCTTCCCTGGTCTTGACCAATATTGGACAGAAATCTCCGCCCTGTACGTAGGTAGAGGCATAATATGTCGCCACCCCTGGAACGATCTCATCTGGTTTGATAACATATGGCAAAGCCCGCTTTACCGGAATATCACAACCGGCAGCTACTGTGGCAGCGCCCATCCCAAAGCCCAAATACTTGAGAAAATCACGTCGGCTACTGGCAAAATCAGGAGCCTTTTTCTCGTCGCCAAGGGACTCAACGATATTCAATGGCTTGAATTCAGAACCTGACTCTTCGATCCATTCGGGATTTGAGCTCAGATCTTCTTCTCCAATCCAAAGCAATTGATCTTTTTCTTTCATATCGTATTATAGATCTCTGTCTTGTCTAAAAATTAATAGTGGCATTTCTGGCATTCCAGTCCACCTATATCCTCTACGGTAACATTGTCTTTTTCATCATTGGCCAGAGCCTCATGATACTTCTCATAACTGTCATAGTATTCGTTAGAGGCGAACTGAACCTCCGTTTGCCTGTGACAATTGATGCACCAACCCATAGATAATGGGGCATATTGAGCCATAACTTCCATTTCTTCCACTTGCCCGTGACAGGTCTGGCATTCCAGCTCGCCTACCGTGACATGTTGTGCGTGATTAAAATAAACATGATCCGGCAGGTTGTGTATGCGGACCCATTCGATAGGCCCCTGTACATTTGGTTTGTGATCATTTGTCAGACTTTCCACGATGTCTGACCATTGATCTTCAACGAGGTTTATCCCCTCCTGATCAATGGCGTTAAGTCCGGCGTCTTTCACATATTCATCGCTGATCCATTTTTTATAGATCTCGGCTATGGAGTCCTGAGCCATATTATCATAGTCCTCGATGTAGGTGTCCTCATTGGGATCATAACCTACACTCACAAAGATCTTGGTTAATTCAGCGGTACCATCCAAACTACCCTTTTTAATTGCCCTGTGACAGTTCATACAAGTGTTGGTCGCTGGAATTACGGCATGTTTACTTCTTCTGGCTCCATCGTGACAATATTGGCAATCTATCTTGTGTAAGCCAGCATGTATCTCGTGTGAAAATTTAATGGGTTGCTCTGGGGCATAGCCTTGCTGTCGGCCAAAAGCTATGGCATTATTGACCGTGTAGTAGCCTCCTATGACAATGAGCGCAAATATTATAAAACTGATGACGCTCTTGTTTGTCAATGCGCTCCATACTGATGGTACAGGTTCGTCTTCTCCTCCTTCAGCTATCCTGCGAAGCCTGTTGAGATTTGCAAGCACCCTTGACAATAGCAATGCCAGAAATGCCAGTATTCCAAATATGGCCCAATAAACCCAGGCTGACAGACCCTGATCCTCCTGAGCCGCCGCCGCACCCGCAGCTTCTCCTTCTTTTTTGGGCGGATAGGTGCCTTCGTAAACACCTTCAACATAGGCCAGGATATTGGCGATATCCTGATCTGTGAGATTTGGAAACGCAGTCATCACAGTAGGCTTCCATTCATCCCACAACTCAACTGCTTTAGGGTGACCTTCATTGATCATCGCCTGTGAATTCCTGATCCACCGGTACAATTCTTCCTGTGAATAGTCTGCCCATCTCTCCTCATAACCCCCAAGAGCAGGACCTGTCAGATCATCACGCATGTTCTTATTGTGACAGCTGGCACAATTATTTTTAAAAAGCGTCTTTCCAGCGTTGAGGTCTACTTCTTCTTGAGCTATCAGGTCAGTGCCCAGGAAAAGGCACAGCATAAAGAGTATTCCGAATATACGGGTCATTATTATCGACATTTACACATTGTAAAAAGACCTAATATCACGTCTTTTCAAGATGGGACAAAAATATAACCCTACTCAGGATATAACAATAAAAGGTAATAAATCGGATTTATTTAGATGAGGTCTAAATAGTGATCAAAAGTCAACCTTGTATACCATTGAAATAATCCAAACATTCTCTTCCTCTTCGGCATCTACCATTGCTCTCAGATCCACCATATTGGACTTGTTGAATTTATACTGGTAGCCTATCGCATATCGTGTTTTCTCCCTCTGTCGGCCATCTTCGAGAAATAACTCGGCAAACAGGAAGACCTCAGTCTTGCCAAAGTCGTATTCAGGCCTCATTCTCATTCGTAATTGCTTATCTTCACGACTTCCCCGCCAATTATAATCATATCTCAAGCGCATGTCAAGGTCCAGGTCATCCGTCAACTTTGTGTCGGGCTCCAACTGCAAATAGAGTCGATTCCTGTTCTTTTCTATATCGGTAGAAAACCTGTACCCTCCGGAAATGCTCATGTCATCAAAAAGTTCGTACTCCGGTTCGAGTTCAAGAAAAAGAACATTCAAACTCGAGGGATCGGTTTCCCATCTGGACTGAGTATTAAAGGAGATTTCGAATTTCTTATTCACCTTATAGCTCAGCGATATGCCTTCCCAGTGTTCGAATTCAGACGACTTGGGCTCCGACTGACCCAAGGCCTGAACGGTGATAAAGGTAAGTCCGAGG
>JAWVZH010000089.1:0-13147 GCA_033722295.1 Saprospiraceae bacterium | reverse complement strand
CAGTTTATCTGTGATCTGGTGAGTCCCAGAATAGACCTCTCCGGAGTTACAGGTGGAGTATCTGTGAGATTTAATCAATTGGTTCGCCACTTGAATCTGGCTACGGGTGCCACTTTTAGAACATCCGTCAGTTACTCATTCGATGATGGCAATACATGGTCTGATCCTATTGAGGCCAATCCGGATCTGATGGTTAATCAAGCTTCATTGAACAATCAGATTACTATACCAATTCCTAATGCAGCCGGACAAGCTAATTTCAGAATCAAATTCACCTACGGACAGGATTTTTATTTCTGGGTGCTGGATGATATTCAACTTATAGAAAGAGGTGGAACGGACCTCAGGGCCAATAAAAACTTCTTTGCTATTCCTTCAGATGCTCAGGTACCATCTGGACATGCTGGAACCATGCGTTTTCTCCATGACATTCAGAATGTAGGTGGCGAAGCTGCTACTGGCGTAAATCTGAATGTATCCGTCAGGAATCCGCAAAATATGGAGATCTATTCAGCTGATAAAATGTACGGTACCATAGGCGTAGATTCATTGGCTGAGAATGAAATATTTGGAGAATTCATGCCACCAGCTGATATAGGGACTTATAATGGTCTTTACACCTTGAGCTCTGACAGCGTTGACATCGATCCATCCAATAATCAAACCATGTTCAGCTTCAATATCACAGAAGACTTTTTTGCTAAAGATCTCGGTGCGACGAGGTCAGTTGCACCTGCTGCAGACAACACTTTCGCTTATGGATGTCATTATATAGCAAGACAGAACGGATTTAAAGCAGACTTCGTAAGGATGGGGCTTATCTTCAATGATGGTGATCGTTCAGCTGTAGCGGGAAGAGAACTTTTTATCTGGCTATATGAGTGGAATGATGAGAATGGCGATGCCCTGTCTCAAGAGTCCGAAAGAACCAGAAGAGGGATCGGCAGCTATACTATTGTTGGAAATGAAAACTACAATAATGCCCTGATCGATGTGACTCTGGATCCATGGACAGACCCTTCCGACCTGGTTTTGGAGGCAGGTAAAGAGTACATTGTAATGATAGAATATACAGATGACCTTGCTGCTCCCGCCCCAGCTTTCTTGGCGGCTGCTCAAAACCTTGACTATGGAGCTACGGTCTTTCTTCAGGACTCAATCGGTGAACCCAGATACGCTGCCATGCTAGATGTAGGAAACACTGGTGAATTCTCAAGTATCGGTTTTGGTTATGATCTCGTGCCATTAGCTCAACTCCATGGTACTCAAACCAACAGTAACGATGATATAGAGTTGGCTGATAATGCCTTGACCGTATATCCAAACCCTGTTGACCATAACATGAATGTGGAGGTCGACCTTGAAGAGGCTTCAGATATCACCATAGGCATGTGGTCGATGGATGGAAAATTGATCTTTAAAGAGGATAAACAAAACGTGGGAAGTGAAACACTCAGGTATAATGTTTCAGGACTCGCTAATGGTGAATACCTCTTGAAAATATTTACTGATGAAGGGTTCAAGACGCGAACGGTTAATGTTCAACATTAGACCTGACATTAATGTCCTTTGACAATAAAAAAGCCGCTTTGATGATCAAAGCGGCTTTTTTAATATATTTTTTTACCTCTTTTGTAAATCCTGTATAGAAGCTTCAAGTATACCGATCTTCTTTTCGGCATCCTCCTTCTTTTTTCTTTCTCTTTCAACAACTGCTGGAGGCGCATTGTCAACAAATCTTTCATTCTTCAATTTCTTCTCTACAGAAGCTAAAAATCCTCGCGTGTACTGAAGCTCACCCTGTAATCTCTCAAGCTCTGCCTCGACGTCGATCTCAAAGTTCAGTTCTAGATAGAATTTATAGGTGCCTGATAGAAAGGACATCGTATTCTCAGGCTCTTCCTCACATAAATCTACACTATGCAATACGGCGAGTTTAATAAGGTTCTCCTTAAATCCCTCTGTATCCATCAACTGTTCGGCCTGAGCATTCTCATGTATGTAGAGATTTAACTCATCTTTTGGCTTGATCTGCTTCTTATTTCTAATATCCCTTATGGCCGTAGTAACATCTTTGAGTATGTCGTAATACTCCAAGACCTTTCGATCGACCTTCCCTGCCTCGGGATATTGAGCGATGATCAGATCCTTACCATTTCTTTCACCGAGGTGATGCCATATCTCCTCTGTAAGAAACGGCATAAATGGATGTAGGATCCTACAAATGTTTTCAAATATCTTGATCACTTCATCAAGAACCTCAGGAGCCACTTTTCCATCGGCAGGCTTCATTGTTTCCAGAAACCACGAACAAAAGTCCGTCCACGAAAAGGTATAAAGCCGAATCAATCCTTCGGAAAGGCGATATTGTTCATAATCTGATTCGAGTCGTGCAATGACATTATTTGTCAAAGAAGTCATCCACTTCAAAGCGAAAGTCTGTTCCGGAAGAGCCTCGGTTTTGCTATCAACAGTCCAACCTTTTATCAGCCTGAGGGCATTCCAAAGCTTATTGGCGAAGTTTCGGCCCTGTTTACACAACTTTTCGTCAAACAAAAGATCTCCACCTGCAGGCGAACAACTGAGCATTCCAAATCTTACGCCATCTGCACCGTAATTCTTGATAAGTTCCAGGGCGTCAGGTGAGTTGCCCAATGATTTTGACATCTTTCTCCTCTTCTTATCACGAACCATACCAGTAAAATATACATGATCGAAAGGCCGCTCACCCTTCCATTCATAGCCGGCCATGATCATTCTTGCTATCCACAGGAAGATGATATCCCAACCTGTAACAACAACCGAGGTCGGATAGTAATAATCGATCTCCACTTGCTCTTCAAAACCATTGAATACACTTATAGGCCAAAGCCAGGATGAAAACCAGGTATCAAGTACATCCTCATCCTGTCTGAGATCACTTAATTGTATAGCTCCACCATACTTTTGTCTTGCTTGTAATAGCGCCTCCTCAGCCGTCTCAGCAACGAACACATCTTCCTTATAATACCATGCAGGGATCCTGTGTCCCCACCACAACTGACGGGAAATACACCAATCTCGAATGTTTTTCATCCAATGATCGTATATATTCTTCTGTTTTTTCGGGAAGAACTCTACTTCATCAGTCATTACGGCTTCATGGGCCCGTTTTGCCAATTCAGGCATATTGACATACCACTGCAATGAAAGTCGCGGTTCAACTATCACATTCGTACGTTCAGACCTTCCAACATTATGCTCAAGTTCTTCCTCCTTGATCAGATATCCTTTCTCAGTCAAAAACTCAATAGCTTCTTTGCGTGCAGCTTCCCGGTCCAGACCTATAAACAACTCAGCAGCTTGACTCATTGTCCCGTCAGGATTAAGGACTTCGATTATCTCAAGATCATGTCTCAATCCTATTTCGTAGTCGTTAACATCGTGAGCAGGAGTCACCTTCAGAGCACCAGTTCCGAATTCCCGATCGACATAGTCGTCCATTATAATAGGGACAGGACGATCCACCATGGGAACAATAGCCCTCTTACCCTTCAGATGTTGCCATCGAGGATCATCTGGATGAACAGCAATAGCAGTATCACCCAGGATAGTCTCAGGGCGGGTTGTGGCAATGACTATCTTTTCATCGCTATCTTCAACCTTGTATTCTACGTGATAAAGTCCGGCACTCTCATTATGATAAATGACTTCCTCATTTGAAAGCACCGTCTGAGCTTCCGGGTCCCAGTTTACCATCCTTTTCTTGCGATACAGATATCCTTTGTTATAAAGATCTACAAATACCTTGAATACAGCCCTTGATCTTATCTCATCCATCGTAAAGGCTGTCCTTTCCCAATCACAGGAAGCACCCAGTTTTTTTAGTTGATCGAGTATCTTTCCACCGTATTCTTCCTTCCACGCCCAGGCGTATTCCAGAAACTCTTCTCTGGATAGATCAGACTTTTTTATCCCCTTGCTTCTCAAATGCTTGACCACTTTAGCTTCCGTGGCTATAGAAGCATGATCCATACCGGGTACCCAACACGCATTTTTCCCCTGAAGTCTAGCCCGTCGTATGAGAACATCCTGTATAGTATTATTAAGCATATGTCCCATATGCAATACACCCGTAACATTGGGAGGTGGAATGAGGATGGTATATGGTTCCCTGTCATCGGGTACAGATCTGAAATATCCCTTATTCTCCCAGTGCTCATACCACCGGGATTCTACTTTCGATGCTTCATATTGTTGATCAAGCGTCATGGAAGATATTTGAGTTTGTGCAAACTGGATACTACATCGTCCAATATAGATGCAATGATGATATAATCATTGTCCTTAAAATCAAAACTTATGCGTCGTCCTTGGGTGAGAAACTCGAGCAGTGTGGGCAGAGTTTCATTATGTCCGACAATGAATGCGGTACCGGGCTCATCCCTGAGGAGCAATTCGGCAAAAAGATTTTGGTCTCCAGGTTCATATCTAAAAATCTCTGCGTCAATGCTCTTACTTAAAGGCAGAATGCTCAAGTAAGTGCGCCGATAATGAGATATATAAAAATCCCTGATAGGCGTATTACTCCAGAGACGAGTCAACTCGTCAGCCCTCCTCAAACCCAAAGTACTCAGGCCGGGGTCCAGACCAATAGTATCGGTTTCAACATGATTTATAAGAACAAGATGCTTATAGCCGCCTGAGTTTATGCCTCTTATATGAATCTTTCTTTTGTCCCTGAGGAATATTGTGTCATTTAGAATATCCACGATCGGGGAGTCATAGGTAAATACATCGATCTGACCAACTTTCTGATAGTCATCCTGACAACTCGTATTAAGGATGATCAGAACGCCAAAAAAGATCAGTTGTATACGCCAGAATATCATAAAGCTGCATCTTATATTCAGATGTTCGAACTCAGGCAAACACCGTACTTTTGAAAACGAACGCAAAGATAATCAAACTAACATCAGTGGAGTTGCACGAGTTGGTAAAGGCATGTAAGAAAAATGACCGGCAAGCCCAAAAGGCGCTCTATCAAAGATATGCACCGCTCTTCCTCTCCATGTGTCATCGTTATTTTCGAAAGAATGATGAAGCCGAAGATGCTATGATCAGTGCCTTCTTTACCATCTTCAAGAAGATCAGTTCATATAGCGGAGAGGGAAGCTTTGAAGGATGGATGAAACGAATTGTCATCAATACTTGCCTGATGGCACTCCGTAAAAAGAAAATTGAATCGATACCTCTCGAAAACCTGCCAGATCATCCTGAAAGATCTCCTCTTGCGATAGATCGATTATTAGAAAAGGATATCCTCAATTTACTTGATTATTTGCCTGACGGTTATCGAACTGTATTTAATCTATACGTGATCGAGGGATATAAACATCGTGAGATCGCAGAAATGCTGGATGTCAGTATCAACACTTCAAAATCACAACTCATCCAGGCCAGAAAAAGACTGGCAGAATTAATTGAGCTAAACAGACAAAAAGATTTCGGAAATGGATCATCGTAAACTTGATCAACTCTATAAAGACCAGGCGCAAAACCGTAGATCTGAGGTTCCATCAGAGCTTTGGCAGCGGCTGGAACATCAGCTGGATACTTCGTTAAAACGAAGATTATATATGCAGCGGATAATGAAAGTAGCAGCAGTACTCCTGCCCATGCTGATCGTTGCTTTTCTGTTAATTACCCCGAAGGAAACAGACGTACAGATCGTAGATCTTTCTATATCGACGCATGATGACTATTATGACCATTACCGGGACTTCATCAAGTCAGAAGAATATGCTCAGTTACTTGAAACTTACAAATCTTACGAATGAGGCATCACTGGTCCTTGAAGGGATGCCTTTGGATCCAATCTTCGTCTGGCTTGAGATAATCAAAAAGATGAGGAAGAAATTTGTTACGGATGGCCTTCTGGTGGCGGATATAGCAATTGAGTGGCACTGGTTCAGCACCAACAGAGCTTTTGATCTCCATTGCAGTTCTTGAAAAGTTCAACTTCTCCACACCCCACTGAATAGACGTATCAACCATGTCATAGAGCATATTGAGATATAGCTGATGCTTGTAATTAAGATCGTTCTCAAATCCCAGAAAATGGGCTTCTGTTTCATCGCCGTTCTTGATCAAGGTTGTATAACCTATCAAATTGTCTCCTTTATAATAGCCTGTGATCTGGACATTACCTCTCAAAACACGCTTTAACTCTGGAATATAATCCGGACTCAGAATAAACAGATTAAAGCCAGCGCCATTGGCTATTTCTGTGTACAGGTCAAACATTCTGTCCTTGTTGTCCACGATTTCCTCGTAATTCAGTTCACGAGTGTAAATCTGACCCTGCTTTTTCTTTGCTCTCTTATATCGCACCCTGTACTTCGAAGTCATGGCTGACAGATAGTCATCCAATGATTCCCAGTCCTCTCGGATATCAAGAACCATGTTAGGCTGTACTTTGAAATCATAGAACTGAGTGCCCACTCCTGTTTTTTTGGTAAAGGCTTCGTCTTCAGGGAAATCCTTCAATAGTACAACAGATGGATTTTCATCCTTGCTGGATAACAGCTCAGACAATTCTTTAATGGCCATGTCCACCACTATGTGCTGCTCGACTTTAGGGATATCCTCACGAAAATAAAAGGCATGTTGACCACTGAGCATGAGATTTCCACAACCCAAAGCTTTGAATTCCACTTTCTTTGCTACATATTCCTTGAGGTAATAACCCAAAGTAGAAAAGAAGCTAGGACACTTGCTACCTTTTTCAAATGTCAGACTCTCCTGTGCCTTGAACTTTTTGAGTTGGAAATAAATCTTACCTACATATTGCCCCTCATCATCCCTGACCAGAGCATAAAAAGGCGTGAGCCCTTTTGGAGGATAACGTTCAACAACCGATAAGTAAGCATCCTGAAGAAAGATGTTATTTGGAGCAAGATCATTCCACATATCCCTGATCTCAGAGATACGGTTAAAAATCAGTATTTCCGGCTCCCATTCCAGAGATGGAGCAGGGGACTCTTTCTTAACTTTGGTCAAATTCACATATTTAGAACGACGAGTAAGTCGTTTTGATCATATGATGATCGTCAAAATCATGAATGATCCAGTTTTTAAAGGCAATTTTAAAATTTGATTAACAAAATATGAAACTACTCATCCAAATATGCATACTCCCATTTTTCATCTTCTTTACGATGTGCACCTCCTCACGCAATGCCTTTCAGGAAAAGGTCCAGGGTCCGATGGTTGAATTATATAAAGGCGCGTGTTTCGGAACTTGTCCTGTCTTCAAGTTGTCTGTCTACGAGGACGGTACGATACTTTATGAGGGCCATAGATTTACCGAGCGTACAGGGATTCACGCAAGAAAGCTCAATAAAAAGGAAAGAGAAACCCTGCACCAAATACTAGAGGGCATGGATTGGTCTTCGTATAAGAATTATTACGAAAGTCAGATCCCCGATCTACAGATGACAGTGATCGAGCATGGAACACAACAGTACAAATTCAAGGAGGAAGCACCACATAAGCTCCAGGTATTGGGACGATTTTTGGATAAAATAGCTAATGAGGGAAGCTGGGAAAGATTGGCAAGTGTCAATGTGGACGATGTCGGCATGTCCCACAATTTGATCGTTCAAGTAGAAGAGAGTGCAGATATTGAGCAGATCACAGATCAACTTGCCTGGGGTCAGGTCGAAGTCAGGAGAAAGATCTCCGACCATATGAATTCCTGGCTACTGCGATATGACCATCAAAAGATATCACCTGGCCAATTATTTATTGCGCTAAGTAGTCACCCCGAAGTCGTTAATATAGAGTTCAATGCACAACTACAATTGAGGGATGAGTAGAAATGCCTTGGTCATCCCCGAACGTCAATTAAAGAACGTGTCCACATTGTTTCTTCGGTAAGGTACTTTGAGAAAGTCCAGCGAACCGGGTTTGACGCCTATGAATAAAGAATACGTGCCGTAAACCGGTTGCCAACTGAAAGTCAGTTGCCAGCAATGCAGATCCCTCGTAAAACTCAGGTCAGGATATGTTATCGCCTCCTGTTTGAAATTGTAGCCCACCCGTGTAAATCCCACTGACCAGTTTGGTGTCAACCTCAGAGCACCTGATAACTCCATATAATGATTATTAATCTGGACTGTGTCTCCATTGACATTGGTAGTCAAGGCAAATCTTATGGAGTGACTGATGGAAAAGTTGGAAAACAGGTCGAACAGGGATTCTCCTTGTGCTTCTTTTGCAGCCGGAGGAGCCTGTATCTCTCCGGGACCCAGAGAAACAGGATCAACAGGTGTAGTAGGAAGTGGTGGGGTATCTCCTACCGGTTCACCCCCTCCTTTGCCTAAAAGCCCATTTACGATCTTTCCTAATTGTCCTATTGTGAATCTGGTCGTCAAGTTGAGATCTGCGCGGTCAAACCTCAAGAGGTCACCGGTCTCATCAAATGCAAAGCTATTGATCCTTTCAGCATTGCCATTCTCATCGTATTCAACAGCATATGGATCCAGACGCGCTCCCACCCGTACATCCGTCAGTCCTCCAAATAACTTGGTATAAGTTGATATATTGATCATACTCCACTTCAACTCCTCTCTAGCATAATTATAATTACCGCTGACAGAGACATTATCCAGCAATTTGATGTTCTTCTCTGTAGAGTCCGACTTGCTGAATATCTTGGCCTGAAAGTTATTGTCGAAACTATAATTAATGGATAGTTGCTGTTCACCGACGTTTGGTGAACCGATGATATTAGGAAGAAAAATAGAATACTCTTCCATCTCATCTTCAGAAGGCCTCGTACTGGTAGACACCGTTTTCCAGTAATTCCAGTTTTCATTCCGGTAATTAGGTGAGTAGTTGAAACTCACCGAGGGCGTGATGACGTGGCGAATTCCTCTCAGCCAGCCCTTAAACCTTAAAGTACCGAACAACTTTGTAGAGAATCCCGCGCTGAGGCTCAAATCATGGAAAGGTGTAAATTTTTGAATAGTATCTGTCAATACCCTGCCGAATATCGAGTCAACCTCGGCGACGACGGCTCCGTTGGCAGCTGTATCCGTAGATAAAGTGTCCAGGATCAGGGTTGGATCCAGGCGTTTCGTACGTTGCCTGAAATGCCAGAATTCATTAAACCTTACACTCGTCCTGAACTGGAGGTACTTCAAAATGGTATAATTGCTGCTGATATTGAGGCTGTGTTTTACGCCGTAATCGAGATTGCTCGCATTGATATCCTTGAGAAACAAAGAATCTTGAGTATTGTAATTATTCTCCGCCTCCAGGGAATATGACATACCAATATTCTCATACCATTTAGGGTCTCCAATGGCCTCCTTTCGCTGAAAAGGGTTTATCTGACGCACATTGAACAGCAGATTAGGGAAAGCGACATTGATCTCTCCAGTGTTCTGGTTTTGAGTATGTCTCAAAGACGAAGTGAATGTGAAGGGTTTATCCGGAAAATACCTGGTAAATTTTATCGATGACTTCAAGGTATTGTTCAATGCCGAGTTGGCATCATTGCGGTTGAGTTGGTCAAATCTGTTGAGCTGGAAGTTCACGTTGCTGCTGAAGGTATAAAATGGATTGGCCTTTTTATCCTGTCGATGATTCCAGACGATCTTGAATGACCTCTGATGTTGCTTTCTGTAGTTTTCAGGAAACTCCTGAACGCGATCGCTGTAGGCGATCTCCAGGCTTCCTCTGTATTTGTATCGTTGGGTATAGGTCGAACGGGCCGTTATACCCCAGGTGCCGCTGAAGTAGATGTCGCCAAGAACCCTCAGGTCTACATAATCGCTGATCGGGAAGTAATAGCCCAACTCACGGAGTCCAAATCCCCACCTGTCGGAATATTCGTAGTCACGCGGAAAGATCAGTCCCGAACGTTTACCTTTTAATAGCGGGAAAAAAGCAAAGGGCATAACCAGTGGTGTTGGCACG
This sequence comes from Saprospiraceae bacterium, assembly GCA_033722295.1. Taxonomy (GTDB): domain Bacteria; phylum Bacteroidota; class Bacteroidia; order Chitinophagales; family Saprospiraceae; genus JAWVZH01. The sequence continues at coordinate 3,181 of JAWVZH010000089.1, read as the reverse complement.
CCGTGGATCTCCACTACTGACGGGCCTGTCACTACGAGCCGATTGGGTATGACCTTTTGCTTACCACTGCGAATACCATAATGTGGTTCAGGTAGGTTACATGTGGTAAAAATGGCATTCCGGTTGAAAATATGATCCTCCCCTGTCGTCGCATCTCCTTCACTTATGTATTTCGTCCTGGCTCCCCTGACATATATATCGCCCTCCTGCGTTAAAGCCTCGTACACTATTCCCTTCTTGTTTTTGAAGTTATAGCGCATTTTCATGGCGTTGAACTTCTGTTCTCCATCAATAAATTCCGGTACGCCAATAATATTGTTGTTGGTATCCCTTCCTGCCTCTGCAATGGCCAGATTACTGTCTATATTGACCACTATATAGTTGGCTTTGAGCTTTAAAGACTGGTAATTCACATAGGCTTCACCATACAAGTGAATCAACTTTTTTTCATTGTCAAAGACCATACTGTCCCTGGCGCCGTAATCAACACGGCTGCTCAGCGAATCCTTGCTTATCCTGACCCGCGGGACCGTATCCTGGGGCTGAATGCTATCCAATGAGATACTATCCGGTATTTGTGCAGTACCCCAGATATTAAGCAGAACTGTTAAAATGAATATAAATGACAGACGGATCAAAATGAATACAAATACATTTTATATCTTCATATTAAAATAATTTAACATATATAAAGCGCTCAATTGCTTTGACAATGCTGAATTACTCTTCAACGGTCGAAATTAGACAAATACTGCTGTTCTCCGGCCTTTTAACAGTATTTTACCTCAGTCTGCCGCTGGTTAGTTCAGGTCAATCAAGTAATAACGCTTATACGGTGGTTTTAGATGCCGGACATGGTGGCAAGGATCCTGGATGTTCAGGGGTACACAGCAGAGAAAAGGAGATCTGTCTCAACGTGGCGCTACGCTTGGGTGAAAAGATAAAGGAAAGGCACCCGGAAGTTGAAGTCGTCTATACTCGTGACTCCGATGTGTTCATTCCTCTTAAGGAAAGGGCTGCCATAGCTAACAGGAATAACTCAGACCTCTTTATTTCGCTCCATTGCAACTATATCGACAATAAACCGCACGTCCATGGAGCTGAAACGTATGTCATGGGTTTGCATAAAACCAGACAAAATCTTGACGTTGCCAAACGAGAAAACTCTGTAATAAAGTTAGAAGATAATCCCCATCAATATGCCGATCTCGATCCTGATTCGCCTTTAGGTCATATCATACTTCAAAATGTCCAGAGCGCCAACCTCGAACATAGTATCAGGGTAGCCAGCCTGATCCAGGCAGCGCTCTCAGAGCAATTAAAGCGATTTAACAGAGGGGTGAAACAAGCCGGCTTTATTGTCCTCTATTATACCACGATGCCTGCTGTTCTGGTGGAGATGGGATTTTTAAGCAATAGAAGTGAGGAAGATTACCTGCTTTCCGAAGACGGAACCGAAAATATGGCAGATGCCCTGTCAAATGCTTTTAGTAATTATTACACAGATCTCGTTAATGATGAGCAGATAGCAAACAAAGCTGAGGCCCCGACCGTTGAGACGTTGTACAGAATACAGATAGCCGCATCCAGAAATCAACCGATCAGTCAGACTCAATCAGGCCCCTGGGAAGAGGTTGACGATGTTTATATTCAAGAGGAAGGTGGACTTTTCAAATACTTAACAGGAAATTTCCGTTCTTTGGAGGATGCCAACATCGAAAAGGAAAGATTGAGGGATATCGGTTTTAATGGTGCATTCATCGTGGCATATAAAGACAACGTAAGGATAAGCATAAGCTCGGAATGAAGAAAGAAATTAAAATTGGGCTCCTCGGTATTGCAGCCCTCCTCATATTGATATTCGGTTATAAGTATCTCAAAGGACAGAATCTATTCAACCAGTCCAAAACGTACTATGTAAAATACATGGATGTGAATATGCTCGATGTATCCAATCCGGTTTTGGTCAATGGTTTCCAGGTTGGTTCGGTCATAAATGTCCAAATAGATGAAGAGGATGCCAACCTGATCAAGGTAACTATCGATGTCAGGTCTGAGATCAAATTGCCCGAAGAGACCGTTGCCGTGCTCATATCCACTGGGGTTCTCGGTGATAAAGCCATCGATCTGGAGTTTGACCGTCTGTGTACTGATGACTGTCTTGAGGATGGCAGTACTCTGGAGGGCCGAACAAAGGGCTTTTTGGGTTCCATGATGGGAACTCCTGAAGATATGGACGCTTATATATCCAAGGTAAAAGAGGGTGTGACCGGTGACAGTTCGGTCAATAAATCATTGACAGAGCTACAATTGACGATCCGTAATTTGAACAACATCACAAGTCACCTGGATGACATACTTGAGAACTCTAGTAATGCCATCAGCCAATCGCTGAATAATGTCAATGACCTGACCACAGAACTAAATAATAACAGAAATACCATCACGGCCAGCCTGGATAACCTGGAAGCCTTTACTCAACAGTTGAAGAACTCAGAAGTGGATCAGTTGATCGAATCTTCAAACAAAACGATCAACTCTGCCGATGAAGTCTTCACTTCTATGAAGACCACTCTTGAGGAAACCAATGAAAGTGTGAAGTCTCTAAAGTCCATACTGGTCTCCATCGAAGATGGACAGGGCACTTTAGGTAAAATGGTGAAAGATGAAACCCTGTATAATCGCCTGGACCGCGTATCACAAAACCTGGATTATCTGATACAGGATATCAGGCTCAATCCCAAGCGTTATATCAATGTATCGGTTTTCGGCAAAAAGCAAAAGGAGTACGAAGTACCTGAAAACGATCCTGCATTCAACAAGAGCTCTGAATAGAGCTTAAACCACTGCTAGGCACACCTACCAAGTCGAACAAGCCCAGGACATGAGTCCTCAAGATTCAATCACATTGACCTCCGGTTCGATCCTGATACCGAACTCATTCATTACATCATTCTGAATCCTTTGAGCCAAATCTCTCACTTCACTGGCGGTGGCACCTCCATAATTGACCAGTACGAGCGCCTGTTTTTCATAGCATCCAACGTTGCCAGTCCTTTTACCTTTCCAACCGCATTTTTCGATCAACCAGCCCGTTGGGATCTTATAGGTGCCGTCGATATTCTTGAAGTAAACCAGATCGTGATAATTTATCTTCAGTTCTTCCCACTTCTCTTTTGGT
>JAWVZH010000088.1:0-13184 GCA_033722295.1 Saprospiraceae bacterium | reverse complement strand
GCCAGTAGCCAGTATAAGGTAAATTTAATTCTACCATAGAATTCAGTAAACAATAATCGATAATCAATAATCTCATTCTTTCGTGTAACAGATGACGGGTAGCCAGCCCCGAAGTACTCACAAGAATTCTGAAGTACAAAGTGCGAAGTAGATCTATGCCCGACTTCGGGGTGAATAGCCAAAATCCACATTTCACTTACATTTATGATATGGTCGCGCGCTCAAAACTATCGGATGCTTTCCGGTTCTTTCGAAAGCTTTCGCTGAGAAAGCTGTGGAACTGGATCCTGGTCTTCTCATCCTTTCAGGTGAGCCGCTGGACGGGGAAGGCGATTCATTGGGGGCGGCCGGTCTCCCTGTCGATAGAACCGACCACCGCGTGCAACCTGCGATGCCCGGAATGTCCCAGCGGACTTCGCTCCTTCACCCGCAATACGGGCAACCTCAAAGCCGATCTCTTCAGGAGGACTGTCCATCAGGTGAAGGACCATCTCATCAATCTCACTTTTTACTTCCAGGGCGAGCCTTACATCAATCCTGATTTTCTGGATATGGTCCATCATGCCCACGAAAGTGGGATCTACACCATGACCTCTACCAACGGACACTTTCTTTCGAAGGAGAATTGCCGTAAAACCATCCAAAGTGGACTGGACAGACTGATCATCTCCATAGATGGCGCCAAGCAGGATACTTACGAGCAATACCGGCGGGAAGGTACACTGCAGACTGTCCTCGAAGGTGCCGAACGACTGATCAGGATGAAACAGCGCCTCGGAGTGCGCCATCCTTACGTCATTTTCCAGATGCTCGTGGTGCGTCCTAACGAAGAGGAGATAGATGATGTGTATGAGATAGCCAGGGAGATCGGGGTTGACGAGGTCAAGCTGAAAACCGCCCAGCTCTACGATTACCAGAACGGGCACGACCTGATGCCTCAACAGACAAGATTTTCGAGATACAAACGGAATGAGGACGGGACTTTTTCGCCTAAAAATCCACTCTCCAATGAATGCTGGAAGCTGTGGCATTCTGGCGTGATCACCTGGGATGGTCTCCTGGTCCCCTGCTGCTTCGACAAGGATGCAGATCACGTTTTCGGAGACCTGAAGGAAAACGCCATGGACCAGGTGTGGAATGGCCATGAAGCGCAAGCATTCAGAGACCGCATCATGGCAGGACGGCAACACATCGACATTTGCTCTAACTGTTCTGAAGGGTGTTCGGTGTGGGCTTAAGACCAAGTATTGAACCCCTCAGAGGACAAAATTTTATTTTATGACATAAAAACCACCTGACTTTCCGTATCTTAGTGAGTCCGATGTTTCAGGAATGACTTTTGCTGTAAGTAAGGGACATCGCTGGTAGTACGAACCTATTGTCCTTATGCATAAATGTATTTTTCAGGGCCGTCTTGATTTTGGAAGTGCCTCAAGTTTTGACATTGCTTACCGCCAATTTGAACAAAGGGCGGAAGTATTCTTCAAGAACGAGGTAGTTTTCAAGGTAGAGGACGTTTTCGATGAGAACTCCAACAGTCTGGATATCCCCCGGACAGTCAGTAATATCACAGAAAAAGTCTGGAAGAACACCAATGAGTTGTTTGACTACATCCGCCAGTTTGCCCTGTCAGGACAGATCGAAGCGTGGATGGTCGAGAGCGGCAAGATCCTCGAGTATGAATTGTTTGAACCACACGGAGACAAAAGTGTCATTACGGCCTACCAATCGGGGCGCGACCTTTTAAAGAACGAAGGCAAGGAAGAGGAAGCCTATGATCTGCTCACCAAGGCAATAAGCAAGTACGACAAGCATTCTCAGGCCTACGAAAGACGAGGCTATACCAATATCATGCTCGAGCGTCCGGAAGATGCGAGATACGACTTTGACAAAAGTATAAGGCTGGACAACAGGAATGCGATGGCTTATTACGGACGAGGTTGGCTCAACATGAAGGAAGAGAAGTGGGAAGAGGCTGTGGAGGATTTCAGCAAGGCCCTTAAAAATCTACTCGCCGTCCAGAGCATATTCTGGAAGGTGCGCCGGATGAAAGTAGAGTGCCTGATCCAACTGGAAAGATGGGAGGAAGCGCTCAAAGAGTGTAAACTTCTCATCAGAAGAAAATTTGCGTCTGACGATCCCAACTTCAAATACACGACCCACGTGAATACGATGTACGTCAAGTGCCTTATTCAAACGGGAGAGGAACAAAAAGCACTGGACTTCATCGAAGAATCGCTGGATTCTATTCCCAAGCAACAGGAAGATCAGCGCAGGGCTATGCTGACAGACCGCGGCCTGGTCAAGCAAAAACTCGGCGAAAAGAGCTACATCAAGGACTGGGAGGAAGCCGCGGCATTGGGAGAACCAAGGGCCAATGAACTACTGGCCACAGAATCGAATTAACATTTCCATACCAGGCTTTAACTTTATTTAAGACCAAAACTGACGCCATGCGCGTTGTACTGAATAAAGCACCGAATATGCGCAGTTCTCTCATGGCCTTTCTATTGATCTTGTACGGCGTCTCCTGTGGTTTTTCACAGAATCTGGCCATTCCTGAGGACATGGACAAAAAGGCCGTCAAGTTTTACGAAAAAGGCCTGTCATCGCTCAAAGAACGCGAGGCCATGGAGGCGATAGATCATTTTTCAAAGGCATTGAAAAGGTCAGAGGACTTCACGGCGGCAAGGATCATGCGGGGATCGGTGCGATATAATCTGAAAGACTATCAACAAGCTGAAAAAGACTTTCTCAAGGTGCTTGCCGGAGATGAAGAATTTCCGCCCAAGGTCTATTTTACCACGGGCATGATCCAGTGGAAACTGGATAAGTTCGAACAGGCGGCCCAGAACTTTGAGCAATTCCTCAAATACGACGATGAGGATGAAAGGTTTCTACAAAAAGCGAAGAGATTATACGAGCGCAGCCTTTTTTCAGCGAAGGCCGTGGCCAATCCATTGACATTTAACCCTGTCTCGGTTGGCGATGCCATCAATACCGAAGCTAATGAATATCTACCGTCACTCACCGCTGATGGCAAGATCATGCTGTTTACGCGGCGTGTCGGTAAATATGAGTTCCTCTACCGCTCCAAATATGAGAATGGCAAATGGCAGGAGGCAGAGTCCATGGACATTATCAACCAGTATATGGAGTCTGGCGCGCATGCCATTTCAGCGGATGGAAAGCTGATCGTCTTCACCTCTTGCGAGCGATCGGATGGCTATGGTAGTTGTGACCTTTACTACACGCGGATCTTTGATGGACGATGGATCCCACCCCGCAATCTTGGCCAGCATGTCAATTCGGCTGCCTGGGACTCTCAACCCACACTTGCGGACAACGGCAGAACACTATATTTTGCCAGTAACCGGCAGGGAACTATTGGCAAGAAGGACCTCTGGGTCACCCGACGATTGCCCAGTGGCCGATGGTCTATACCGCGCAATCTGGGTCCGGACATTAATACCTCCGGCGATGAAAAAGCACCCTTTATTCATTTCGATGGCAGCACACTGTACTTCATGAGCAACAAGCACATCGGCATGGGTGATTTTGATGTTTTCAAGAGCACAAGGATCTCGGATACGGCCTGGACGACACCTGAAAATCTGGGATATCCTATCAATACGAAATTTCACGATGGCACATTAAGCATCGACATCCTGGGTGAAAAAGGCTATATCACCTCTGACCGACACCATGAGAAAGAGCTGAGAAAGGGTGAACTGGCCCACAGTGAAACGGATATCTACGAGTTTACGGTCCCAAAAAAGATACGCCCCAACCCTTCCACCTTCGTTGTGTTTGATATATCAGACCGAAAAACAGGCGACCCCCTGGAGGCCCATATAGAAGTCATAGATGCTAAATCTGGAAAGGTCAACTTTCACGGCATCGCCGACGAGGAAGGCGAAATGCTGGTAGTGCTGCCACTCGATCACGACTACAGCGTGCGTGTATCCCATGACGGATACGCTTTTTTCAGCGAGCGCATCGAACTGGAAGGTATATATACTCTTGATGATCCATTCGTCTACGATGTAGAACTCTGGAAGCCCGGGGATACCGAAGAAGAGCCTGTTGTTCTAAAAAACATCCTTTTCAAAACCGGTTCTGCAGAACTGGAAGCACATTCTTATTCGGAGATCGACTATCTCTACAAGCTGTTGAATGAAAATCCGGAGATTTTTATTGAGATTCGCGGTCATACGGACAACGTCGGAACGCCTGAGGACAATCAGGAATTATCCCTTTCGAGAGCCCGGAGTGTCAAGTCGGTCCTCGTGGATAAAGGGATTTCAGAATCGCGTATTAAAGTGAAGGGTTTCGGAGAATCCCGTCCTATTGCTGATAACGATACTGAGGAAGGACGACGGCTCAATCGGCGTACGGAATTCATCATAATCAAACCATAATATCATTGGGTAGAAAAAGACAACCCATCCAGAATGTTAAAATCGTTGCCTTCGGTCATAAGGGAACTTCTATCGGCAAGACTCCGGAAGGAGAGGCCGTTTTGGTAGAAGACGCGGTTCCCGGGGATACCGTCACTTACCAGCCCAGAAGGAAGAAAAAGGGAATGAAGCTCGGACATGTCCTTGAACTCGTGGAGCCATCGCCTCACCGGGTAAAGCCTGTATGCGAGCATTTCGATCACTGTGGCGGATGCAGTTGGCAGAATCTCGATTATGAGGAACAATGCAGGCAAAAAGAAGACATCGTCGCCAGTGCGGTGAAGAGGATCGGTCAACTTCCGGATGTAGAAATCCGGCCGATCATCAAAGGCGATCCTGAGCTTTACTATCGTAACAAACTGGAATACACCTTTGCCAACAGGCGGTGGTTGACCCCTGAGGAAATATCGACTGATGAAGTCTTTGATATGCGGGGCTTGGGATTCCACAAGTCCGGTGCTTTTGACAAGGTGATCGACCTGAGGGAATGCCATTTGCAAAAAGAGCCGACCAATCATGTAAGAAACGCCATCAAGGAGTGGGCAATAGAAAACCAACTCGCCTTCTACAATTACCGCACCCATGAAGGCCAGTTGAGGAATCTCATCATCAGGACTACACGCAAGGGAGAAGTCATGGTCATCCTGGTGGTCGCCAAAGAGGATGAGGAACTGAAGAAAGATTTTCTCAGAATGATGAATGCCAGTTTTCCGGATATTGAAAACCTGATCTGGATCGTGAATACGAAAAAAAATGACTCTCTGCATGATCTGGATTTCGAAGTGCTCACCGGGGACGGATACATTACGGAAGAACTGGATGGCGTAAAGTTCAAGATAGGGCCAAAGTCCTTCTTTCAGACCAACCCCTACCAGGCAAAGCGATTATTCGATGAGGTGAAGAAGGCTACAGCTCTGAAAACCGATGAGGTTTTGTACGACCTTTATTGCGGCGTGGGGAGCATAGGCCTGTTCCTTGCCGGTAATTGCGAAAAAGTAGTAGGTATAGAGGAAGTTCCGGAAGCCATCGAAGATGCCATGATGAATGCTGAGCTGAACGGGTTTGAAAATGCATACTTCCATGTTGGTGATGTAGGCAAATTGCTCGACAGGGATTTCATCGGGCGGCATGGCCGGGCCGATGTGGTCGTTACTGATCCACCCCGGGCCGGTATGGATCCCGTGGTCGTTGAAACTTTGAAGGAGGCCAGGATACCGAGAATCGTCTATGTCAGTTGTAATCCTTCTACGCAGGCAAGGGACCTGAAAAACCTTTCTGAGGTTTATCAGGTTGAATATGTGCAACCCGTTGATATGTTTCCTCAAACCAATCATATCGAGGCCGTGGCATTATTGAAATTGCGATCATGAGTAAGACAAAGAAGTTTCTACAGTTAGAAAAAGAGTTGAAATCCTTTCGCGAGGTCCTTGGCCGGGCGAGTCAGGAAATGCGCGATAAGGATCTGACCAATTACCCCATCTTCGTTGTGCACCAACAGGAGGTCGAACTTGGTGTGAAGATCGTGGATAAGGAAAAAACTAAAAGCAATTGGGATATTCACGCTTCGACGCTTGAGGAATTCACCTACAAAAATCTTATTCGGCCTGAAAAGCTGGATGAATTCAAGGAGGTTTATAAGGACCCGGATGATTTTTTCTGTTTTTTCGTGATCAGCGAACTGGGAGCGCAGTTTATATTTTTACCGGCTGTGGGATAAGTGAATTAGAATAGAAAGCTGAGTCGTCCCTTTAAACTCTGAGGCGTCCCGAAGGGACTCAGTTATTACGTGTACTTCCTTTTTAGCTCTGAGGCGTCCTTACAAGACTCGATTAAGGCCTATTCCTTTTTAGCTCTAAGGCGTCCCTACGGGACTCGGTTAAGGCCTATCTGTCCCTTTTAGCTCTGAGGCGTCCTTAAAGGACTCTGGAAATGACACTTTTCCAGGAGCAAATAATCGTCAGACGACGTTGATCCATGAGTGATAGCGATGATCACAACCTTTTGCCGGTTTTGACTGACATCTCTAGTCTGTCAGTGCCGGAGGCACGAATCAATCATTCAGGAGGATGAAATAAATATCGTTCATCGTACTCTATAGATGAATCTTCTAGCGTTTTCCTATACTCCTTCTGAAAATTACGTTTACGATGATGATGCTTCTGTTGAGCTATATAGTTTTGAACGATGTCAGTGTTTCGTGGGCTGACCGTGAAAGCCGCATATCCAGACTGCCATCTGAATCGACCCCTGCAAAATTTGTTTTCATTGATCCATCTCGAAGAATTCGCTTTCAGATGCCGAGCGTATTCTGAAACACTCTTATCGGGATTGATCCGTATCATCATATGTATGTGATCCTGGATGCCGTTGATCTCGATAAGTTTGCCTCCTATGTCAGAGGTTAGAGTGTTAATGTATTTGAATAAGCTGGCTTCCCATTTTTCTTGAATAAGTGCTTGTCTGTATTTGACAACAAAGATCATGTGTACGAATAGACTTGAATATGAATTTGCCATGGAATGTGTTTTGTGCTAATTAACTAATTATTCACCAGCTCTGAGGCGTCCTTACAGGACCCTGTTTAGGCACGCATTTCATTTTTAGCTTTGAGTCGTCCCGATGGGACTCCTTTGGGGATACCTGTAAAGTAGTATGTCAACGAAGTTATCATGTAGCTTCGTGAGCGACGGAGGTTAGTTCATTTTCTAATGGTCTTCCTCGATTAGCTATTTGTACCAGTGCCGGAGGCACGTCTCATAGTTCACCAAAGTCCACCTGTTGCGGGAGTGCCGTAGGTACGACTCATTTATAGAGTTGAGAGTTGAGAGATAAGAGTTTAGCGTTAACCGATGTTCAGTGACATGTTGCACGTGACAGGTAACAAGCAGTAGGATGTTCTCTCAAGTCGTCAACCTTTAATAATCAACCTTCAATAATCAACCTTCAATAATCAATAATCAATATACATTCCAATGAGTGCCGTAGGTACGACTCAGGTTTGTTTTATTTTTCATCGTATTGCTTCGTAAGCTACTGCGCTCAAATACGTACTTGTCAGGACCAGTCCTTTTTCTCCATCCTTGCCGGGAAGTACATTGATCTCTCTTTTAAAATTCTCATCACAACACTCGTGATCCGGACTGACGATTTTCCAGTAGATCTCACCCGTGATCATATCCAGGGCATAAAGATGCCCGCCTTCCACGATGTAAAGAATGCCATTCAGGTGAGCCATCTTGGATGTCGTGCCAAGGTGAGGGCCTTTCCATAATACTTCGCCCGTTTCTGCATCGAGACACCATAAGGCATCTGCTTCGCTCTGCGCGTAAACCCGGCCGTTATGTACCATCATTCCACCAAATACGAAGTTGCCGTTGGAATCAAATCGCCAGATCTGTTCGCCCGTCCATAAGTTATGGCAGACCACATGATGTCCCGGCGTGAAGTAAACGCGATCTCCTTCTATAATCGGCCTGCCGTCCACACTGTTCCTCGCATGAGGTGGAACAGTCAGCGGAGCCCTGTCATAGACCCACTCTTCCCTGGTCAGATTGTACAATGCGGAATACGGTTCAACTAACCAGTCCTCCCCACCTTCTCCGAAGGCCATGATCAGGTAGTCCTGACCATCTCGTGTAAATCCCAACGGCATGCCCGGTGCTCCAAGATTGCCTCGCATACTCTGACGGGTGGTGTCGTATCGAGGGTGTATCCATTGTTCTATGCCTGGATATCTGACATCTCCAATAAAAAGCCCATATAGATTAATACCATTGATTCTATAGTCGAATTTGCCGGTTAAGAAGTAGTTATATCGAAATCCTGATATGTAATTATGGAATGGTTGATGACGTTGCGCGCTCCAAACGGTTTCACCTGATTCCAAGTCAATGCAATATGTACGGGAACCTCTTTGATATACTAGATAGTTCTCATAAATGTGAGTAAAGAACAAATCCATTCTAGTATCAATTCCTATTAGATCTCTCCATTCCCAAATGATATCACCTGTCTCTCCGTCGAATAATGCTAAATAATCGAGACCATTCTTTCTGTTGATCGCAACAAATCCGTCGTTGTAAGTAATTTGTCCTCCTGTAAAACTCCGATGAATACCATCATCTGTAGTCCAACGCTTCCATTTTGGCTTCTTCTCCACTACGACCCCATCCTGAATGACCTCCCCGGGAGAGGAATTCTCCTTACTACATGTGAGTAAGGAGAATCCTATTAAAACGAAAAATATTATTCTAATTTTCATCTTTATCGGGTTTCTGTTCGGAAAAAATCACCTACTTGGCGATCCCAAATTCGATCAAAATTTTCTGTTGTTTCAGAATGGTTAATCGCCTCTGCATGATTTACCCTTTCATTTTTATATGAGGCATATGCACCGGACAACCTTTGATCTTCTACCAAAAGAAAGCTGTCACTGTCTCTCAATATCCATTTATAATGGATGATGTGATCATAGTAATAACAATCAGGATTATTTTCCAGTTCGGCTATTCTCTGATAAAGGGGGCCCGGATCATAATTGGGATCCTGTATGGCCAATTTAAGTTGCTCATTCAGGAATTCCAATTTCGACCTGCACAATGGTGTGAGCAACCTCTTCCCTTCTTTTGCGACGATCTTTTCAAGAGTAAGTGCACCTATAGCTCTTAACCAGTTGTTTTGCGCCTGATTTTCCAATTCGTCCCGGCCATTCGACCAAGCGCGTGCTCGTGAATGATTTTTCGATCCACTCCTCAGTGGATTAATATCCTGGATTATTGCCTGGGCCCGACGTATATGACTGTTGACTTGAAAAAGACTACCGAGGGATCTTATAGCATTATCCAGTTCCTCATCAGTGATCTCGTGCATAGGCCGCGATGCGGGCATGGCCAAAAAACTGGACATCAATCTGTAAAAAAGGTCCGGTTCTTCGGAACCATAAATATCAATTCCAAGGGCGCTACTATTGAAATCCGTCAAATCGCGAATAAAATCACTTCCTGGCCGCAGATCATTTACCTTTTGTGGGTCCCTTGCAAATGCATTCAGTCCACCGATGTCGGCCAATTCCCTGAATGCGGCTTCACCATCTCCGGCGAAGATGATCTGAATGATATTCAGGAATTGACTGAAATTAACATGTTTTGATAAAAAGGGAAAAGCGATAATAATTTCAGTCAGGGTCAAGGCCGGATCCTTATTGACAGGCTCCAGAAGCTTGTCGATATAATTGATCATTATATTCTGAGCATCTCCTTTGATAAAATTTTCGGCCAGGACAGTTCCCTGATTAGGACAATGCAATGTAATGACCCCACCGAAATTCTGCTCTTCTCCGTCATGCAATCGCTCCACATTCCGGCCTACCAATCCACCAGTGCTGTAGCCTACACAAATGTTATCTTCATCCCTGGATCCATCACCGAGCTCATTCTCTATGTCGTCATAAACATCTTCGGTGACACGATCGATGGCACCCAATCCAAAGCCTACGGTATGCGATTCAATTTGTCTTTCGTTTTGGTAATATGGCGCATAAATTGCCCATTGGCTGACATCACCGGTAAATCCCGGCAGCCAGGCTACATTCCTGTCCGTTGATTGGGAAAACAACAGATTGACAGAAAATAATATGATCGCTGAAAAAATTATATTTCTCATGATAATGTGTTTTAAAATATGAATTAGATAGTCAGTGAAAATTCCGTGAACTCGTATATCGTCCGGCGTATCTCCACATCACCATCCTCAAGATATTCATAATCCAAAATGGAGGTCTGCTCCAATACGCCATCCTTGTCATAACTCTGCATGGTTGAAACATCAATGTTACCCTCATTATCGAAAACCGAATTAATTACGAGCTTTTCCAACTCGTTGTTGAAGATCATTGCCTCGTCGGCCTCAAAATTTGGATTCGATTTGGACTTGGTGATGATCGTGAACTCTGGTGATTGTTTCACTGTGGCGCCTTTGGACTCAGCATCACTGATAATATCCTCAAGTGTCACATGTTGAAGAGAGCCGATCATTCCTACTATTTCACTCATGTCAAAACCACTATTTCCAGATGGATTGTCGCTTACCAAATTTCCTGAGTCATCATATGTTCTTACTCTTGAGCCGTCATGAGTGATACGGTCTACTTCATTAATAGTGGCATCCCAGTCCGGCTTTTCAGAATAATAGGAAATATTGGATATCTCCATATAAAAGTCTCCTCCAGTCGTAAGGTCCATTTCGAAATCGAACTCTTCCTCAATGGGCACGCCACTCCATATCTTCCAGATTTCTGTAGAATTCGTATCTATCGGATTTTCAAATTCGGAGAAGTATGTCTTTTTTGCGTGGAAGCTCAGTGATACTGGCGATCGTAAATCAAGTTCAATGTCATCAACATTAAAGTCTTTCTCAAAGTCGTCCTTGGTGCAGGATGCTAGAAACAGGCATAGTAAAATGCCACAAAGAAATGTGTGTCTCATAATAAATGTGTTTTTGTTAAAAAAGTGTTTGTGTTCTACTCGCTTCTAATAACGGCCTAATTTTATTTAAAATTATTGCAAAAACAAATTAAATGCAAAAATTTTGTGCGATACCTAATAGATATTCAGCTATATCCTGACTTGCGAAGAGCATTCATCATTCCGTTGCTATCTTTGCAGAATGATCAAATTAAAAATGCTCAACAACATAGCTTTTGGCAATAAGGAGTTCATAGGTCAGTTACTACAGAGCGCTCTGGAGGATATTCGAAGTTCAAAGACAAAACTGACTAAACATCGAGATCTTCCCAAAAAGACTCTGTTTAGCGAAGTGCATAATCTCAAGACCACGTTATCCATGTTAGAGGCTTCGGAGCATATACAATCGTGTCAGTTGATCCTTGATGGCATTCAGGACGATAATAGAGAGCAGGTCATTGAATCATTGGATCAATTTCTGTTAAGTTTGTCGGAAATTGAAAACGCCGTTGAGGCAGAAATAGAAAGAAGATGAAAGGAATCATATTGGCCGGTGGACTGGGAACCAGATTGTATCCTCTGACACTTGCTGTGAGCAAACAGCTCATGCCCGTTTACGACAAGCCGATGATCTATTACCCACTGTCGACCTTAATGATGGCGGGCATTAATGACATACTCATCATCTCCACGCCCAATGACCTTCCTCATTTCGAAAAGCTTCTCAAAGACGGTTCAGAGATAGGTTGTAATTTTTCCTATATCCCGCAGTATGAACCAAACGGACTGGCACAGGCCTTTGTGCTGGGTAGAGATTTCATTGGAGACGACAAGGTCTCACTGATACTTGGGGATAATATTTTCTATGGTCAGGGACTCGAAGAGTTACTTCAGGAATGCACGGATCCCACCGGAGGTGTGGTCTTTGCTTATCAGGTTGCAGATCCCAGGCGGTACGGCGTGGTGGAGTTCGATAAAGAGCTCAAAGCCCTTTCCATCGAAGAAAAACCGACCGAGCCCAAGTCAAATTATGCGGTACCTGGTATCTACTTTTATGACAACAGTGTTGTGGAAGTGGCGAAAAACCTGGAACCAAGTCCGCGGGGAGAATATGAGATCACCGATGTCAATAAACACTATTTGGAAAAGGGCCAGCTGCATGTTGGCGTACTCGGCCGGGGTGTGGCATGGCTTGATACGGGCACACATCAATCTCTCATGCAGGCCGGTCAATTTATCCAGGTCATAGAAGAGAGGCAGGGGCTGAAGATAGGCTGCATAGAAGAAGTAGCCTACAACGAAGGTTTTATCGATGAAGAACAGTTGCTAAGACTTGCCAAGAAGTACGAAAAGAGTGGTTACGGTGAGTATTTGAGGAAGCTGGTGCGGTAGGACGATTAGCCGTGGGACGCAGGTCAACTGTTAAAAGGCACCCTTGGAGGGTGGGGGGACCCTTGGAGGGTCCATAAATCTCACCATCCCCTAATTCGAAAATCTCGGATGGTATTCGATCAATGTTTCACGCAGATACTCTCGATCCAGATGGGTGTAGATCTCGGTAGTTGTTATGGATTCGTGACCGAGCATATCCTGAACTGCCCTGAGGTCGGCACCGCCCTCCACCAGGTGAGTAGCGAAGGAATGTCTGAAAGTGTGCGGACTGACATTCTTTTTCATCCCGGCTCTCTGCACCGCCTCCTTGATGATCAAAAAGATCATTACCCGGCTCATGCGCCCTCCACGTCGATTGAGGAATAGGATATCTGAATCTTCTTTTTTGATGTTCATCTGACCTCGTCGCACCCCTTCGTTGTACAACTTAATGTGCTTCAGCGCCTGTTGGCCAATGGGGACGATGCGCTCCTTGTTCCCCTTGCCAACGATTCGTACATAACCCACTTCAGGATAAATATTGGACAATCGCAAGTTGACCAGTTCAGAAACGCGAAGTCCGCAGGCGTAGAGCGTCTCGAGTATGGCTCGATTACGCTGTCCCTGTGGACCACTCATATCTACGGATTCCAAAATGGATTCAACCTCCTCAACTGATAAGGTATCCGGAATTTTCCGGGCCAGGCGTGGTCCTTCGATCAACTCGGAAGGGTCGTCGGGTATGACATTCTCCAGTACCAAATATTTAAAAAATGCCCTTATTCCAGAAAGGATGCGGGCCTGACTCCTTGCACCGAGCCCCAATTCATTAATATAGTCGATAAAGGATTGCAGGAACTGGTAATCGATCTGTGAAGGCGATGTGTCCTGG
>JAWVZH010000087.1:0-13325 GCA_033722295.1 Saprospiraceae bacterium | reverse complement strand
TACCGATCCAAAGTATGCGGATAACTCTGAAATAGAATCGACTGTCTACGACGCCACTTCTTACAAGATCGGAAATGAAATGTTTTATCTCTTCTCTCAAATTGGTCAGTCGTGAACAAATATTTGGCTGAGGCAATAGGCACCTTCGCCCTCGTATTCTGTGGAACTGGAGCGATAGTCATTGATTCGATTTCACATGGAGTGATCGGTCACGTCGGCATATCCATGACATTTGGATTGATCGTCACAGCGATGATCTATTCGATCGGCACAATTTCCGGTGCACACATCAATCCGGCCGTGACGATCGGGTTCCGCCTTGCCGGCAAGCTTCCCGGAAAGATGGTTCTCCCATATATTACCGCCCAGTTGACGGGTGCTTTGATGGCCAGCCTATTGTTGAAACTACTCTTCCCCGAATCCTTGACACTTGGGGAAACTCTTCCGGCAGGCTCGCTGCTTCAATCCTTTCTTCTCGAAATTATCATTACCTTTTTTCTTATGTTCGTTATTATCAACGTAGCTACCGGAAGTAAAGAAGAAGGGATCATGGCCGGTTTGGCCATCGGACTGACAGTGATGTTGGCTGCCATGTTTGCCGGTCCCGTTTCGGGTGCTTCCATGAATCCGGCAAGATCAATAGGTCCTGCTTTCATCAACCTTAACTTTGGATATTTGTGGATCTATCTCGTTGCGCCCCTGATCGGTAGCAGCCTGGCTATTGCCGGTTGGCGAATGATAAAACAATAGGTATGTCCTATTTGAAAAAAATCAGTACTATCTGGCCCCTAAGTCCCTACTGGACAAGGATCGGTCTGTATGCAATTTTTTTGGCAGGACTATTATTGATATTGAAGACGATCGAATACCAATATCTGGTGAGGAATTTCACAATAGAGGTCTACATCGGTCTTATTGCGCTTCTGTTCTCAGGTCTCGGCATCTGGATAGGCTTACAGATAATCAAGAAACGGCCAGGCAGTGAACAGCATTTTGAGATCAATCAGAAGGCTATGGCACACCTCAAATTGAGCTCACGTGAATATGAGATCTTGAAACTCATCGCCACCGGACTGTCCAATAAAGAAATTGCTGAGAGATTATATATTTCTCTTCCAACTGTCAAAACCCACATTTCCAACCTGTTCAGTAAGCTGGATGTCAGTCGACGTACGCAAGCTGTCAAACGCGGTCGGAACATGGGCATAATACCTTAGTTTCCTTATTCTACCAATGTTGTAATTTAAACTTCATAATGTATTTAATACTAAAGTATGAGGTGTGTATGGCACATTGATTTGTTGTTTTGTAGAGCAAAATCAAATTATCATGAAAAAGATCGTTCTGACATTTGGCCTCATCAGTGGCATTATCGTCTCTATTATGCTCTTCATCACTTTCGCTACCGAGCTGGTGAACTGGGATAATGGAGAAGTCATTGGATATACGTCCATGATCATAGCACTATCGGCTATCTTCTTTGGAATAAGGTCTTACAGGGATAAATACCTTGGCGGTACCATCAATTATGGCAAGGCATTCCTTGTGGGTCTATATATCACCATTATCGCTTCCACGGTATATGTCGCCTCCTGGATGATCATCAGCAATACATTAGCACCTGATTTCATGCAAGAATATTATGACCATACCGAATCAACGCTTCGCGCCTCGGAAATGTCCGAGTCTGATATCCAGGTCAAGCTGGAAGAAGTAAGGGCATTTCAGGAGTTATATAAAAACCCATGGATCAAAATCGGGATGACATACATGGAGATACTTCCAATAGGTCTGCTGATCTCATTGATCAGCGCGGCCATTTTGCAAAACAGAGTGTAATTATTGCCCTTAAAAACTTTAATTCAACATAGAGATGAAAATAGAAGTACAAGTCGCCATCCATGCCACAAGAGAAGAGATTTGGGACGTCATCAGTGATATTGAAAACTCTGACACGGTTATATCGGGAATAGAAAAGCTTGAAATTCTCAAGAAGCCTGAGAATGGCCTGGTCGGATTGAAATGGCGAGAGACAAGGACGATGTTTGGCAAAGAAGCCACTGAAACGATGTGGATCACCGACTCTGAGGAATACAAATATTATGAATCCCGAGCAGAAAGTCACGGATCCATATATAAAGGAAGGATGATCATCGAAGAAGAGGCAGGAGATTTGATACTCAAAATGCAATTCAGTGCGCGACCTGTAACTTTGATGGCCAGAATATTATCAGTGCTATTAGGCTTCATGATGAAAGGCCCCACGAAAAAACTCCTACTTAACGACCTCCGCGACGTCAAGGCTTATATTGAAAGGTAAAAAGAATAGAGTTGTGTAAATGTTAATGTGACCCCGGGGGTCATTTTAACACTTTTTAACATATTACTCATCGTGTATCAATTTTCACAGAATGCTAGTAAGCGGCTTTGATTTCTGATTATCAATCACTTACATCACTATTTTTCATTTTAGAGACATAAAGCTGACAAAGTAACCCCGGGGGTCAATTGATACCTTCTCACTAATTTGAACAAAATTGCTCTAAATTTACTTTCATCATAAATTCGTGATCAGATGAAACGCCGTCTCTTTGTTAAAGGCTCTGCCATACTGGGTTATACTGTTCTCAACAATCCGCTTAATGCGCTGAATTCCGGTATGTATTCCGGGGTTAAGAACAGAAAGGTCCATCGCATTCTGAAAGCTCATGATGTTGATGTTGGCACATTGCCGGTAATGAGGGCTTTTGCAGGCAATCAAAACGACTATGTATCCCCCTTTGTATTGTTCGATGAATTCGGACCAGTAAATGTGGAAGCTGGCAGTGATCCTTTGCGCGTTGATGCTCATCCGCACGCAGGAGTCACACCCACAACATATTTCTTAGAAGGCACAGGCCATCACAAGGATAGCCTGAATTATGATTTTCAGATAGGCAAAGGGGACTTTATGATGTTCAGCTCAGGACGAGGGGCTATTCACATGGAAGAATCAGGTCAAAAGTTGTATGACGATGGCGGAATCTATCATGGCTTTCAGATCTGGTTGAATACACCTTCCAAATACAAATTTGATGATCCCTCGACGATTGTGCATCGTCTCCCGGCCATGGACATCGTCAATACGGATAAATACTGGATAAAAGTCGTTCTGGGTCAGCTAGGAACCGCCAGATCAAAGATCGACCTTCTCTCCCCTGCCTTTTACTACCACGTAAAAATGCATGATGATTCCAGACTGGATATCCCTACCGATCCGACGCATAATGCCTTTATTTATATTATCGACGGAGATGTCGAGGTCGAAGGGGGTAAAAGCGTAAAAACAAATCAATTGGCCTTGTACGAGCGCGGACAGAGCAATATTAATTTATATTCTGAATGTGCCAGCGAACTTCTGGTTCTTGGCGGTCAGCCGTTGAATGAACCGGTATATTCCTATGGTCCATTCGTTATGAATACTGAAGATCAGATCCGTCAATGCATTAAAAACTACCGGTCAGGCCTTATGGGTAATCCAGATGTCGTAAATCGCTGATGAGTCGAAATTAGTGTATTAAAATGGCGCGATAGAAGACCTGGAGGGTAAATCATTACTATGTCAGGTTTTGATCGGTCATACTAAATTCATCCAAGTCCAAATATACCAGAGCACAAAGAATTAGACCCTTACACACCTCAAGCTCCAGCAATTCTAATCATCATCATTGCTAATCTTGAAATCACCGCGTTTCCAGGCCTCAAAAAATCGTTTCCAGGCCAGCGGATTGAGGATATTCATGGGACGGATCTGTCCACTGTAGTATTGAGCATTGGCCTGAGCCCTTAAATATTGATCTGCACTTTCATTACCATCGGCCGGGATCTTTTCCCTCATTTCCTTAAGTGCATCTTCTGCCAGGTTTTCCTCGGCTCGGGATTCCAGCTCGTCACTGACATCCATAGCGAGAAATTCAAGTCTGAAATGTTCTCTGCTCGGCCATGGATAGATCACAGTTTCGGGAAGGAGTATCGTATCCTGCGTCATCAACTGATATACGGAATACCGATTCGATTCCAGGGTATCTGGAATGACATAAGAAACCGGTCTGAAACCGATTGACGTAAATCTCACAGTATCACCCTTACTTCCAACAATAGTGAAGAAACCGTCCAAATTGGAATAAGTACCACGGTTGGTGCCAACGATAGCGATATTGACAAATGGAAGTGGCACCAACTCATCATTTTCTTCTGTTAATACCAGTCCAGAAAATTGCACAAGCTCATCCTGAGCGGTCCTTTTTTCCTCTTGTGCCGCGGCTGTCAGGCTGAAGAGGACAAGAATTAATATGATCAGATTCTTCATATGATGTCGATGGTGTATGACTGAAATTTGGTAAAGTGCCAAAATCAAGTGATCGGCTGCTAAGATAACGCGACAGCTTCAGCCTTTGTTATAAAGATAATCTTAACGTCAAAATTCCCAAAGACCCAAAGTATGATGTAGCACTTCTTCCATGCGATCCACATAGATGAAGTCCAGTCCCTCAAGATATTGCTCATCGATCTGATCGACATCCTTTTGATTGTCCTTACACAGAAGCAGAGTCTTCAAGCCCGCTCGGCGTGCCGCCAGTACTTTTTCTTTGATACCACCGACTGGTAACACCTTTCCTCTGAGGGTGATCTCTCCGGTCATAGCCATATAAGATTTGACCGGTTTTTTCTTCAGTATGGAAGCGAGCGAAACCAACATAGTCACACCAGCGGATGGACCATCTTTTGGTATTGCGCCTTCAGGAACATGGATATGAATATCCTGCTTTTCAAAACTGCTTTCGTCAAGATCTAGCTTGTCAGCGTGAGCCTTGATGAAAGTCAGTGCTGTTGATGCACTTTCCTTCATCACGTCACCAAGATTTCCGGTCAAGGTCAACTTACCCTTCCCTTTCATAGCACTGGACTCTATGAACAAAATATCCCCCCCAAACCTGGTCCAGGCAAGTCCGACAGCCACACCAGGCACCTGGGTCTGAGTGTATATCTCCTTATTGTATTTTCTCGGTCCAAGAATGTCCTTTACATCCCCGGCCGATATGCTCTTTTTGTACTCTTCCTCCATAGCCACCTTCTTGGAGATATGCCTCATCACAGCTGCGATCTTTCGGTCAAGCTCTCGCACGCCCGACTCACGAGTATGCTCCTGAATAATCTTCTTTAACGCCGCATTGCCCAGTCTCGCCTGACTTTTCTTCAGTCCATGCGCTTCGACCTGCTTTGGAACAAGATGTTTCTTCGCGATCTCCACCTTTTCCTCCATGCTGTAACCGGCAATTTCGATGATCTCCATACGATCCAATAATGCAGGTTGTATAGATGACAATGAATTGGCTGTAGCAATGAAGAGCACCTTTGAAAGGTCGTATTCCAGTTCAAGATAATTGTCGTAGAACGTGGTATTCTGCTCAGGATCGAGTACCTCGAGAAGCGCTGAAGACGGATCACCTCGAAAGTCCTTGCCGAGCTTGTCGATCTCGTCAAGGATAAATACGGGATTACCTGTCTTGGCCTTCTTTACCGATTGCAAAATACGACCAGGCATCGCCCCTATATATGTCTTTCTGTGACCTCTTATTTCAGATTCATCGTGAAGTCCACCTAAAGACATACGGACAAAACTCCGGTTGAGTGCCCTGGCGATAGACTTACCCAAAGAAGTCTTACCTACTCCGGGAGGTCCCACCAGACAGAGTATTGGTGCCTTGAGGTCTCCCTTGAGTTTCAGTACAGCAAGGTGCTCAAGTATTCGCTCTTTCACCTTTTCCAGACCATAATGATCCTGATCCAGTATTTTTTTAAC
The DNA here is from genome assembly GCA_033722295.1 of Saprospiraceae bacterium. Classification (GTDB taxonomy): domain Bacteria; phylum Bacteroidota; class Bacteroidia; order Chitinophagales; family Saprospiraceae; genus JAWVZH01. The sequence goes on along the minus strand of JAWVZH010000087.1, from coordinate 7,483 downwards.
TCTTTTGAGGTTAAAATTATCCTTGCTCACTTCATCCCAGGGCAGGTCCAGCATCAATTCGAGGTAATTGAGCTGAACGCTATATTCCGCCACTTGCGGATTGATGCGACGCACCTTGCTCAGTTCTCTTTCGAAATGCTGTTGAGCCTTTTCCGGCCACTTTTTCTTCTTGGCCCTCTCCTCGAGTTTTTTGATCTCTTCTTCCTGAGGGTTCTGGCCAAGTTCTTCCTGGATGGTCTTCAACTGCTGATTAAGAAAATAATCACGCTGTTGCCTCTCAATATCGGTCTTGACCTTTCCTTCTATCTGCTGTTTGAGCTCGAGTAACTGAAGTTCCTCCTTAATTCCCTTGAGAATCTTCTTCGCCTTCTCATGAAGATCATCAGTCTCCAGAATGTCCTGCTTGGTTTCCACATCCGAGGACATGTTACTCGCAATAAAGTTGAGCAGAAAACTTTCGTTCTGGATATTTTTCAACATCATCACTGCCTCATTAGGGATCTGAGAGGAAAGATCGATGATCTCTTTGGCCTGATCCTTTATCGATGAGATCATGGCCTCAAACTCCTTTTTTTCCGTGGCCTCCTGATGTGTCAGATAATGCAGGGCAACCTTTATAAAGGGTTCCTGGGAGGTCACGTAATTGATCTTACACCTACGACGCCCCTGCAATATGGCTGTGGTCGAACCATCAGGCATTTTCAATAACTTAAGTATCCTGGCAACGGTACCGACCTGATAAAGGTCCGTCGTCTCGGGATCCTCGTCCTCCATCTGTATCTGAGAAAAAACAGAGATAAAACGATCGCCCTTATAAGCAGCATTCACTGCTTTGATCGATTTGTCCCTGCCGATAGTGATAGGTATTACAATACCCGGAAAGAGTACGGTGTTCTTCAATGCCAGGAGAGGCAATTCTTCAGGATAATCTCCCGATTCGGTTTCTTCTTCCTCGGTAATGGACATGAGCGGCATGAACTCTGTGTCCTCCTTTACATCCGAAAATATATAATCGTCAAACATATTTTTCTTGTATTCAAAAGTAGAGATAGGCTAAACCTACCTTGATATTAGACAACATCAAAATGTGTTCCTCATGCCATATACTAACAAATTGGCAGATTAATGCAGAATATGTCCGGGATTATACGACAAAACGTCAGGCTTCAACAGGAGCTAGTTCTTCCTCCTTCTTTTCCTCAAGTGACGGCTCGACATCCAGTTCAACCTTTAGATTATCGATAACGAAGTTTTGTCTGTCCTGTGTATTCTTGCCCATATAGTATTTCAGGAGTTCGTCAATCGGCGTATCCTCATTAAGAATAACGGGCTCCAATCTAATATCGTCACCTATGAAATCTGCAAATTCATCTGGCGAGATCTCACCCAGCCCTTTGAATCTGGTGATCTCAGGCTTGCCTCGCAGCTTTTTAATAGCCTGCTCTTTTTCCTGTTCACTGTAACAATAGAACGTACTCTTCTTGTCTCTCACTCTAAATAGTGGTGTTTCCAGTATGAAGAGGTGTCCAGCCCTTACGAGCTCCGGGAAGAACTGCAGGAAGAAGGTCAGCAGCAACAGACGAATGTGCATCCCGTCCACGTCGGCATCAGTAGCGATCACTACCCTGTTATATCTCAGATCTTCGAGGTTGTCCTCGATATCAAGAGCATGTTGCAGTAGATTGAACTCCTCGTTCTCATATACGACCTTCTTGGTCAGGCTATGACAATTCAGGGGTTTGCCCCTGAGGCTAAAAACCGCCTGAGTCTGGACATCACGTGCCTTAGTGATGGACCCTGAAGCTGAATCTCCCTCTGTTATGAAGATCGTGGTGTTCTTCTTTTTCTCTTCATCCCCCCGTTTGTCGCTGTAATGTACACGGCAATCACGCAATTTCTTATTATGTAAATTGGCCTTTTTAGCCCTTTCATTAGCCAACTTCTTAACCCCTGCGATCTCCTTTCTCTCCCTTTCTGATTGTGTTATTCTCTTGAGAAGGGCTTTCGCAGTTTCAGGATTTTTGTGGAGGTAATTATCCAGTTCACGACGGACGAAGTCCACGACAAAGGTCCTTATCGTTACACCATCCGGTGCCACATTCAGAGAACCCAGTTTGGTCTTGGTCTGAGATTCGAAAACCGGCTCTTCGACCCTGATACTAATCGCACCAACAATGGCTGCCTGTACATCGCGCGAGTCGAAATTCTTACCAAAATGTTCTCTGACAGTCTTGGTGATCGCTTCGCGAAATGCAGAAAGATGCGTTCCGCCCTGTGTTGTATTCTGACCATTGACAAAGCTGTAGTATTGCTCCCCGTAATGCTGACCATGCGAAAGGGCCATTTCGATATCATCCCCTTTCAGATGAATGATAGGGTATCTCAATCCCTCGGATTTTGTCTTCTTCTCCAGTAGATCTTTTAGACCGTTTTTTGAGTAGAGCGTCTTGCCATTAAAATGGATCTTTAGACCGGCATTGAGATAGACGTAATTCCAGAGCTGGTTCTCCACAAATTCGGGTATATAGCGATACTTCTTGAATATCGTCTTATCTGGAACAAATTCGACCAGTGTTCCATTTCGGTCTTTCGTTTTAACAAGCTTCTGGTCCTTGACAATATCGCCGAGATTGAACTCTGCCACCTTGGTCTTACCCTCTCGTATGGACTGGACGACGAACTCCTCGGAAAGGGCATTTACCGCTTTCGTTCCAACTCCGTTTAAGCCCACTGATTTCTTAAAGGCCTTGCTGTCGTATTTACCTCCGGTGTTGATCTTGGAGACGCAGTCGACCACCTTTCCTAATGGAATGCCGCGGCCGTAATCCCTGACGCTCACCTTACCTTCCTCAATCCTGACCTCTATGACCTTTCCATGACCCATGACATATTCGTCGATGCAGTTATCCACTACCTCCTTCAATAGCACATAAATGCCATCATCAGGTGAGGATCCATCTCCCAACTTCCCAATGTACATGCCCGGCCGCATTCGGATGTGTTCTTTCCAATCAAGCGACCTGATGTTTTCTTCGGTATACCTTACTTCCTGAGCCATGAGTTTATATAATTCACTGCATCGCGGTCTCAATGGCCTCGATGCCATCTATTTAACGGCGAAACACCCGAAACTTGTTCCGGTCGATAAAATTAAACATATTATGAAAATATTTAAAATGTTCTCCACATTATAGCACGTAAGAGGGTTGATTAGCGTAGATGAGAACAAATAAAAAAGCGGACCGGTCAATGACCCATCCGCTTTTCCAATAGGTTCTTGAAGTTATATTATTCTATGACCAATTTTACTGTGGCAGCATTCTTGCCTGTGCGAAGTTTGCACATGTAAATGCCGGTCTGCAAATGATCAATGTTCAATTCGTCAGTGTAACTACCAGAAGCCCTGGTACCCAGATCCCGGGAATATAGCGTTTTGCCTTCCAGGTTCAGTATTTCCACCTGTACAGCGGCCTCCTGATCAAGCGTATAAGAAAGTCTTGACACATCGGCTGCCGGATTGGGCGCTACGCTCATGTCAAGTGTTTCAGGTGAAACCACGTTTTCTACAAGCGTCAGATTGTTCTTGTCGAATCTGAGGTAAACGATCTCATTTTCGAAGACCGGGTCTTCATCTCCTCTTACTGCAAGTCCTGGTTCAAAATCTTGTTGAAATATAAGATGAAGGTGCTGATTATCTACACTTATTGTTGGAAAAACAGCCTCTACAAAGGCGAATAAGCTAGGATCACCAAAGAGGTCTTCATTGATCACGTCAAAGGGTTCGGTCCAGGTTTCTCCACCATCTTCCGATTTCATCAGATATACGTGACGATAATGCTGCAAATCAACGGAAGTATAATTTTCCATTACCGCCGCATAGGTCAGGTACAAATGATCATTCTCATCAACTGCCGCGTTGGGCATGGAAGACAATGAGAAGAAGTAGGTCGCAATATTGTCAATTGAAGATATATCCAGTACTCCGTTACCATCTATATCCAGAGCTCCTGTAATTGTGACCGGTCTCTCACCGACCATATCCTCGTTCCAGTAAGCCAATCCATTTGTTGCAGGATAGAAGCTTGATACACCGTCAGTTGTATTGCCATCTGCGACATACATCTCACCAAACCACACATGCACCTTCCCAGTATTATCTACAACTACGCTACCCGCGTTATCAGAAGTATAGATGGCCTTTAAAGCTGTAGAGTCTGCGTTTGGAGAGCCACCCGGTCCGAGAGTATCCACACCACCAATATCATCGATGGTGTAGCCTTCATCTATTTCATATTTTTCCAAAGGAAAGTCATTGACGATGATGCGCTGCCAGTTGTCACCACCATCGGTAGACTTGTATAAGGTAATATCATTCCAGTCATCAAAATGCGCGAAAGCAATAACGCCCGCATTGGCATCCAGAGCATACGCGTCAGCACTCATGCTTGTATAATTGGAACTGTCCAGTCCGGGAAGGATCATATCTTTGACCTCCCAGAATTGACCATTATCGGCCGACCTGAAGTAAAGCAGATGACCATCCACCCCTTCGTAGATTCCGCCATTATTAGCTACTGGAGTTGTTAGAGCAAACACGTGTAATTTGCCATCTTCCGAAATTATGGATCTCGGCCAGAGATGTCCCACGAGATCGGGAACATCACTGTCTATCGCAGCTTCTGTCCAAGCGCCTCCCTGAGACTTGGAAGTGATCCAAACCTCATTATTAAATACCGGATCAGAAACGTGGGAAACCACTATGGCTGTACCGTCATCCGCTACATTTATACCCGGCCAGCCGATACGGCGTGTCTCCAACCGATTGGCGGGCTGGGGGCCCCAGGCACCACCATCATATGTGTTATAGCCAGTTCCCCGATTGGGAAATGAGGCGTTGAACTCATCAAGTGACATCGTCCACACCGCACTGACTTCATTACTTCCATGTACAGTGATCCTGTTCTGGTTACTGCCATTGGTCTGAAGGTCATAGAACGTTCTTCCAATAGCGAACCCGGGATAGCGAGTCTGCAATTTGCTCTCCTCAATGTCCAGGACCTCTGTGCCAGTATAATTTATTTTCAAAAAGGGCGCATCTTTCATGACCTCTTCCTTCACCTGAGGTGCCTTCTGAGCCCCCAGATTAAAGGCTCCGGCGAGCAGAGCTACAAGAACTAGGTTAGTTAGTAAGCTTCTCTTCATAATTCGAATGGGTTAAAAGTTCAGAATATAATTTTTTAAATCCAAGAGGGGTGCAACAGTGCATCTTCTGAAATCGGAAAATACGAAATTCACCACTAAAAGACGCTTATATAGTGGATGATATGAGCAGATTCTATTGTTCGCTGAACGACCTAGAGTGCTAAATTTTTAGAATTCTTGTACATGCAGGAGATCATTTTGATAAAAAGTATTAAAAGGTAGCATCAAAATTTTGTAAGTTATGTACCTTAATAGGCTGATTAATGAAAAAACCTTGATTACTATGCGTAAAAATTTACTCTCTTTAATTGTATTAACCATGATCACTTTCGGGCTCAATGCCCAATTCGTGATCATCAACTCCCCGGAAGATTGTGAGGGGGCCATTGAATTTGGCCAGACCGCCAGCTGGGGTGCATTTCTAACTGACAGCGTCTGGACAGGCGATCTCGTGCTCGTAGATGATGGTTCAGCAGCTCCTTCTGAAGGTTGCGGTCCATTGGTCAATGGTGCCGAGGTAGCGGGCAATTTTGCCCTTATCGATCGTGGCAGTTGCGAATTCGGTCAGAAAGCTCTGAATGCCGAAAATGTTGGTGCCACAGCCGTGGTCATCGCCAATCATACACCAGGAGCGGGTGTTATTACTCTTGGTGCAGGGGCACAGGGTGGTAATGTGACCATTCCGGTTATCATGATCACCTATGAAGATGGTCAGATGATCAAAGAAAAGCTGGCCATGGGAGAAACAGTCAATATGTCAATGGGTGACATAAGGTTCGACAACGACCTTTCCATTGGAACGAGCACCGTGGTCTTTCCTCCGTACAGTACTGCCCCGCTTCACCAGGTGGAAGGCAGTGGTAATTTCGTATTCACACCAGGCGTAAATGTATTGAACAAAGGTCTGGCTGATGCCTCGAATGTAACGCTGGAAACCACTATCAATTATATCAATGGTGGTGCACCTACCGAGGTGTATAACGAAGCCGGTGTGGTGACCTCACTCCAGACCGATTCTTCAGAATTGATCCTGTTGCCGGAATTTGAGCCAGCCAATGGTGAAGGAAGATACGAGTATACATATTCGGTTGGAAGCGACAGTACGGATGATGCTGACTTCGATAATCAGATCACCAATGCGCTCAATGTGACAACCAATGTCTATTCCAAGGCAAGGTGGGATGAAGTGAACAATCGCCCCATGAGGACGAATGCCTATACCATAGCTGGTGGCGGAAATATAGAGATGCTGACCTCTTTCGAATTTCCCAATGGAAATGGCTATAGAGTGGACAGTGTTCAATTCTATGTTTCAACTTCAGAGCCTACCCTGGGAGGCGTGGATATTGTGGTCTATATGTATAACTGGGTAGATGATGGCGACGGCAACTATGCAGCTGCAGAAGTTGAATTGGTTGCTCTTGGCATACAGTCCTTTGATCCTGCGTTCCCCGCCTCAGAAGCCTGGGTCACTTTGCCTGTTGAAGACCTCTTAACAGGCGAACCGGGCTATGTGATTCCTGATGATGGAGCAAGATTGGTAGTCGGAACCAGATATGAAGGATTGAATCTTGTTTTCTTCGGCTTTGACGAAGGCGCAGACCTCAATCAATATATCAATAATGTGGCCATACCTAATGGCACATACAACGACGCCCAACTGCCATATGCTCAGACCACTTCGTTCGGACCTGCAGGTGCCGATTTCGATGCTATCGGACTATTCACTGATTTTTGGGGATCCAATGCTACAGCGATCTATGTCAATCAAATAGAGACTTCGACAGAAGAACTATCTGATGACGAAGCAAGGATAAATCTTTATCCAAATCCTGCTACGGACGTGATCGCCCTGGAGGTCGAGCTTACCAAGCTCAATAATGAGATGCTCTCTTACGAGATCGTGGATATGATGGGACGACAGGTTTTCAGCAGAGAGTTCGATGGTGTCCATCAACTGACTCAAAAATTCGATGTTTCCAATTTGGGATCTGGCACTTACGAATTGATCGTACGCGCTGATGACGGAATGAAAACAAAGGCTTTTGTAGTGAAATAAACTCGCAAAAGTTTAATAGCATATGAAAGGGTCAATGCTTTGGCATTGGCCCTTTTGCTTTTTATGTCATTTTGAGCTTGTCAATTGATGTTGATATTTCGCTCCGCGCCATCAGGCATGCCTCGTTAATTGTAAAATATCCAATATGTTATGTTATCGTAAAACCATGTAATATTGCAATATGTATATTGACATCATTCTGGGCATCATGGTGGCCTTGGG
>JAWVZH010000086.1:0-13430 GCA_033722295.1 Saprospiraceae bacterium | reverse complement strand
CACGGAAACTCAACAAACACCTCGATGATTTCAAACTGTGGAATACTTTGAATATCCCTTTCATTAAGGATCACTGGAAGGTCGGTGATGTTTTAAAACAGAGGTCGCTGGCAAGCACACTTGAAAAGATCGCAAATCATGGTAAAGACTATTTCTACGCGAGTGATTTGAGCGATTCTCTCGTTACACATATTCAGGATCTCGGGGGCATTATATCAAAAACCGATCTGGAATCTTATACGTCTGTATGGCGTGAACCTTTGAGCAAGTCGTATAAAGGTTTTGATGTCCATTCAATGCCGCTACCTTCAAGTGGAGGTATCGTCCTCAGTCAAATCCTTGAAACTCTCGACAATTATGATCTCACCTCACCACTTCACCCAAAAGATATCCACCTAATGGTAGAAGCCGAACGGAGAGCATATGCTGACCGCGCAGCGTATCTGGGCGATCCTGCCTACATCAAAGTCCCGATAGACAAATTATTGGACCCGGTATACATCGATGAACGGATGTCCAGCTTTTCCTGGCAAAGAGCTACAGACAGTGATTCTGTCTATACCGGAGACTTCAGCATAGAAAAGGAGGGTTTTGAGACGACCCATCTTTCAGTTGTAGATAAAGATGGTAATGCGGTCGCACTGACCACGACTTTAAATTCAAATTATGGCTCCAAAATCTTTTTTCCATATGGTGGTTTTTTTCTCAATAATGAGATGGATGACTTTTCCGTAAAACCAGGCATCCCCAATCAATTTGGGCTTATTGGTAATGAGGCTAATGCCATTGAGGCTGGTAAGCGTATGCTTTCATCAATGACCCCGACCATTGTTGAGAAGGATGGTGAGTTTTTTATGGCGCTCGGCACACCAGGAGGTTCTACGATCATCACATCCGTCTTGCAGGTTTTCCTCAATGTTGTGGAATATGACCTGTCTCTCGAGGAATCCATAGCACTCCCGAGATTCCACCACCAATGGCTTCCAGATATTATCTTTTACGAGCCCGCCTTACCAGATAGCATTAGAATGCACTTGAAGCAAATGGGGCACTTATTTAAGGAGAAGGACTACATCGGATTTGTGGACGCTGTTATGAGAATGCCGGATGGACGACTGATAGGCGGTGCTGATCCTCGCGGTGATGATCATACCAGCGGTTATTAAAGCATTCCGGATTGATGCCTACCCCATTCGATGATCAGTTCATAATTGATCATCGTAGAGTAAATAATTCTTCCTCACATCACGAAATGCCTCCAGTTCATTTTCCCAACTGTTTCGGATCTCCTCCTCTGACCTGCCACTTATGATCATCTTCCTTAGCTTGTCGGAACCCGCCAATTTGTCAAAAAACAGATTGGGTAAAAAGAAGTCTTCGGTGTTATCGGACAATTCATAGGCTTCCATCAAATATGATAGTTGTATAGCCGACCATGATCTCATTATGTGGGGATCGATATCGCCAAGATATTCGCCATGACACCGGATGCCTTCAAGTTTGGGGTGAGCAGCTCCTTTCATGGATTCAGGGGTAAATACATAAGACATCTCCTGAAAATCAGGATGTCCGTATATTTCGAATGGATGTGGAGTACCTCGTCCTACACTCACTATAGTCCCTTCAAAGAAGACAAGGGAAGGGTATAACAAAATGGCTTGTGGTGTACGCAAGTTCGGAGAAGGCGGGATCTTCGGAGAATATGGTTTCGTATGATCGTAATTATGACAGGGGATCACTGTCAAGTCAAGGTTCTTTGCCTCTTTGATCCAATCCTCACCTTTGATCATTTTCGCATACTCCCCGATTGTCATGCCATATACGAATGGAACAGGATGCATGCCAATAAATGATCTGTACTCCTCTTCGAGAACAGGACCATCAACATAATGCGCATTAGGATTTGGCCGGTCCAGAACAATAAGATTAATGCTTTGCTCGGCACAGGCCTCCATAACGTAGTGAAGGGTTGATGCGTATGTATAGCACCTTACTCCTACGTCCTGAAGGTCAAAAAGCATAATATCAATATTCCTCAGGTCTTCAGGAGATGGCTTCTTATTACGGCCATAAAGTGATCTAATGGGAAGACCAGTCTCAACGTCCACACCATCTCGTATTTCAGCACCGGCATCTGCTTCACCTCGAAAACCATGTTCCGGAACAAATATCTTCACTACGTTAATTTCCAACTGCCTCAATGTGTCTATCAAGTGCACTTCTTCAATAACAGAGCTTTGATTCACAACCACCCCACATCTGAGGCCCTCAAGTTTTGGAACATATAATGGCAACTGAGCGGCACCGGGCGTTATGCCGGTCGATATTGTATTATTGACCGGGATCACAGGTATGCCAGAAGTGCGGCTTTGGTCCGAACCACAGCTGACAAATATTAAGAGAAGGCTTATCAAGGCAAATCTCATGCGAGCATTATTAAATATTAAATCAACGACAGGGCTCCATTTTTATTGAACACCCCGAATGCATGATGCAATTTTATATATTAAATATAACGTCTGAGGTATCTTTACTCCCTATCCAATGAAGAAAAGGAACTTCGCAATAGTTGATATAGAAACCACTGGCGGTCTGTTCAAACGTGATAAGATCACAGAGATCGCCATAGTCACCTCTGATGGTAGAGAGATCATTGGTGAGTTTGAGTCACTCATCAATCCGGGAAGATCAATCCCGCCTTTCATTACCAAGATCACTGGCATCGACGATGACATGGTTGCCGAAGCACCTTATTTCCATGAAGTTGCACGGGACATAGTTGAATGGACGGAGAATCACATATTTGTTGCGCACAATGTTCGTTTTGACTACGGTTTCATCAGAAATGCATTTGGAGAATTGGGTTACCCTTTCAATCGCAGGAGGATGTGCACTGTTCAAATGGCCAAGCGCCTTCTTCAGTTGAATAGTCATAGCCTTGAGTCTTTGATCCGGCATTACGACATCCCCGTAAATCGAAGGCATCGCGCTCTTGATGACGCCCGGGCCACTGCCGTGGTTCTGCACAATCTCTTGAAATTAGAAGGCTCGCAACGTCATATCAACAAGCAGATCACGAGGGGTGTCAGGGAATCTCTTCTACCGGAAGGCATTACGATTGATGACCTTCATAAACTACCGGAAGATCCCGGGATATATTACTTCAGGGACGGGGATGGCGAGATAGTCTACATCGGCAAAAGCAAAGATATACAAAAGCGGGTCATGTCGCATTTTACCAAGACTACCCGGAAAGCAGAAAAATTTCAACATCGGATCAGATCTATTGACTATCAGCTTACAGGAAGCGATCTACTTGCAAAGATCATAGAATCCCAGGAGATCAAGGAGAACTGGCCTGAGTTTAATCGAGCTCAAAGAACTAAACGGTATGATGTCTACATCCAGTCCACCATCAATGATATGGGATACCGCCGGTTTGATATAGTCCGTGGTGCAGACACATCAAATGAGATCCTTAATGCATATTCCAGCCCAAGAGCAGCAAAGTCAGTCATGCAAATGCTCATCAGGGAATATGGACTGTGCCCTTTGTATTGTGGGATAGAAATAGGTATGGGACCGTGTTCCCTTTATCAGTACGACAGATGTTGGGGCGCGTGCCTCCATGAAGAGTCCGCCGACGAATACAATGAAAGGGCTGAGCTGGCACATAAACATATCAATAACCGATTCCATGAAGATTTCGTCATCATTCTTGACGGTCGCACTAATGAGGAGAAGGCTCTTGTAGTTGTCCATAACGGAACGTATCATGGTCATACCTTTATGGATAAGAACTCTACTCTGGTCAGCTCTGAAGAAATTGTCGAACATGTACCGAAAAGCCCCTATTATCCAGAGATCAACACGATGATCCGTCAATATCTTGAACGGAATAATGCGGAATTGATCAAACTTCAAACCGCGGATGGTGTGAATCCAGGAGGATAATTTCTGTAAGGAGTGATTTTTTGGAGGTTTAAGTAAAATGTATGGGGACCCTCCAAGGGTATGGGGACCCTCCAAGGGTATGGGGACCCTCCAAGGGTATGGGGACCCTCCAAGGGTCAATATCATGAAGATATCAACCCCTTCATCTCATTCCTGTAATCCAGAGCCTTACCCCTGGCGGCATCAGCAAAATCTTTACCATCACTCGCATAAAGAATCGAACGAGAACTGTTGATCAATAGCCCTATCTCGGAATTCATGCCGTTCACCATCACCGATCGCAGATCTCCACCCTGTGCACCAACCCCTGGGACGAGTAAAAAGTGTTCTGGTATGATCTGACGGATTTTTTTGAAAAGTCCGGGATGTGTTGCTCCTACCACGAACATCATTTCTTCTTTACTGAAGGCTCTTGATAGCTTATCGAGTACCTCTTCATACAGTTGATGTCCGTTCTTCAATTCGGTTGTCTGAAAATCCAAGCTGCCTGGGTTGGAAGTTAATGCAAGAGCTACCAGCCACTTCCCGGGCGATCTGAATGGTTCGAGGCTGTCTATCCCCATGTAAGGAGAGACGGTTATGGCATCCGCCTTGAAATATTCAAAAACAGCCTGAGCATATCGGGATGAGGTATTACCGATATCTCCTCTTTTGGCATCGGCAATGATCAGGTGCTCATCACCGATGTAATCGATGGTCTTTAGAAGCACTTCGATGGCTTCGAGACCAAGAGCCTCATAAAATGCCCAGTTCGGCTTATATGCGACACATAGGTCTCTTGTGGCATCTATTATCTGTCGATTAAAATCAAGCCAACCGGAAGCATTTTGTGAAATATGTGAAGGAAGTCTTGACGGATGAAGGTCCAGCCCTACGCACAAACAGGTCTGTCGGGTCCTGATGTGATTTACTAGCGCGGTCTTATTCATTTCGGAAGAAGGTCCATTAATTGACAGCTATGACCTTTCGGATGTCCGGAAATCGGCTTTTCAAAGTCTCTTGAACCCCTGAGATCAAGGTCATGTCGGACAAAGTGCAATTCTGACAATTTCCCAGAAATTCCACTTCAACATCCATATCGTTCGTAATCCTGATGACTTTGACGTCTCCCCCATCCGTATGTAGATGCGGTCTGATCTCATCCAATACCTTATCCAGGTCCTCTATATTCAGTTTGTTATCCAAATCAATGTTCATAACCGTTCAAAGATACTATGTTTTTATCTCTACTCTCTGAGTAGGTGGCAATTCTGAAATGCGTTTATTCAATTGCTCAATAAAGTTGTCTGCTATCTTCATGAAAGTACCCGAAATTTCCGCACTCTCATCCAGCACTTGAGGCTGACCTATATCAGCATTTTCCTGAACGCTCTGTACGATCGGAATCTGTCCCAATAACCTGGTTTTATACTTCTCGGCAAGTGCTTTGCCGGCACCTTTTCCGAACAAATGATACTTCTGTCCTGGCATTTCTTTAGGCTCGAACCAGGACATATTCTCTACGACACCCAATATCGGCACGTTGATATTTTCTAGTGCGAACATATTAGCTGCCTTGACAACATCTATCATGGAAACTTTCTGCGGTGTTGTTACAATCACCGCTCCTGTGATAGAAAGCGTCTGGACAAGGGTCAGTTGAATATCTCCCGTACCCGGAGGAAGGTCAATGACCAGAACATCAAGGTCCGGCCATAACACTTCCTGAACGAACTGCTTGATTATACCTCCCAGCCTTGGACCTCTCAATACAACAGCCTGTTCGGGATCCACTATGTTACCTATTGAAATAAAACTCAGCCCGTGAGCTGAGAGTGGTTCGATCTTGTTCTTCCCGAATATCTTCTTTACAGTAGGACGGGTGTCCTGAACACCGAGCATAGTGGGAATAGATGGTCCGTATAGATCAGCATCCATCAGGCCTACTTTGAGACCCTTCTTTTTCAATCCTAGTGCAAGGTTAACGGATACTGTAGACTTTCCAACACCTCCTTTCCCTGAGGCTACAGCTATGACGTGTTTAATCTGGCTAAGAACGCCACTGCCTTCATCAGTAACCGAATGGATATTGACATCGGCTTCTGGATAGATCGCCTGAATAGCCTGGATACACGCAAATGTCAGATCAGACTTATACGAGGCCTCGGAAGATTTGAGGCTCAAGGTGAAAAACACATTATTGCCCTCAACCTTGAAATCCTTGATCTTGCCTGTTTTGATAAGATCCTGCCCTGTCTCCGGATCCTGTACCGTCCTGAGAGCATTAACTATTCGATTATTGTCCAAATTTTCCATGGTAATTAATTCCTTAACCCTTTATTTGGTGATGCTCAATTTATAAACCGGAATGAAGATGCAATGTTTGACCAAAAGACACGTCTTTATTGAATGAAATGTTTTAGGTAGCATAAAGTACAATAGCTATTTATATTAGAAAAAAAGATATACGAAAAAACAAATTCCCTACTTTTACAGACTATGAAGATACACCGGGGCCTCAATAATTTACCTCAGATAAAAGATGCTGTCCTGACCATCGGATCTTTCGACGGCGTCCACAAGGGCCATCGGCGTATTCTGTCAGAGATCACGAAATTGGCGCGAAGGACCGGAGGAGAATCTGTGCTCATGACATTTCATCCACATCCCCGCCAGGTGATCTATCCCGGTGATTCAGAGCTCAGACTGCTGAACACTCTGGAAGAGAAAATAGATCTGCTTGCAGATACAGGTATCGATCACCTGGTGATCGTTCCTTTTACTTTTGAATTCTCCCGTATGCAACCGGAGGAATATGTTGAGAAGATACTGGTTGACAATTTTCATCCAAAATATATCGTCATAGGATATGATCACAGATTCGGACTTAACCGTTCTGGAGATGTTCAGTTTCTCAGAGAACTCGGCAAGATCTATGACTTCAAGGTCGAAGAGATCGAACAACAAGAGGTGGAAGACCTCGTTGTGAGCAGTACGAAAATACGAAATGCGGTGGCCAACAAGGAGATCATCAAGGCCAATCAGCTTCTTGGATATAATTACCGGCTGACTGGCAAAGTGATCAGGGGATTGAGACTTGGAAAACGGCTCGGGTACCCTACGGCCAACCTGGCCATAGAGGACAAGAACAAGCTTGTTCTGCCTTCCGGTGTTTACGCAGTTCGCATAGAGATCGATAACTCAGGATACAAAGGCATGCTCTATATCGGCACCCGACCGACCCTGGATGAAGAGAACGGTATGAGTATAGAGATCAATATATTCGATTACAACAGGGATATCTATGGCGAAAAACTAAAGCTTGAGGTCCTCGCCTACATAAGGGGGGATCAGAAATTCGAGGATCTGGATGAGCTTAAAAAACAAATCCGTGATGATGAACGAGTTATAAGGAGACTTTTTAATCGGCTCGATGATGACAATGAGGATCTGTTATTCTGTGCCATGGTCATTTTGAATTATAATGGTCTGGAACACCTGAAAGCCTATTTACCTGGCATAATCAAACAGTCAACGGAGAATACCAAGGTCATCGTTGCTGATAATGCCTCAACTGATGATTCAGTCAACTGGATACACACCAACCACCCCGGAATAGAGGTTATCGAGTTGGACCAGAACTATGGATTTGCAGGCGGCTATAACAATGCACTGAAAAAGGTAAATGCCAAATATTATGTATTGATCAACAGCGATCTCAAGCCCTCTGATAATTTTCCGGAATTACTACTTAATACCCTGGAGAATAATTCAGATGTAGCAGCGGTACAACCCAAGGTCCTTTCCCTCAAGAGCCCTGATCATTTTGAGTATGCAGGAGCAGCAGGTGGTTATATGGACAGCCTCGGGTATCCATTATGCCGCGGAAGACTTTTGGAGACCGTAGAAAAGGATCAGGGTCAGTATGATGACGATCGGGAGATATTTTGGGCGACAGGAGCAGCTTTGGCTATCAGATCCAAACTCTTCCATAAGATCGGTGGGTTCGACCCGTGGTATTTTGCTCACCAGGAAGAGATAGATCTGTGCTGGAGATTAAAACGGGCGGGTTACACGATCAGAGTAGAGCCCCAGGCGATCGTTTATCATCTTGGAGGTGGGACCCTGGATTATCTCAGCGAACGCAAGACGTTCCTCAATTTTAAGAACAGCCTTGCCAACATCTTGAAAAATGTACCTTTTGTCAAAGCTTTAATAATGCTGGTCGCCAGAGTACTCCTCGATGGTGTGGCGGCTTTGTATTTCCTCTCTAAAGGCCAGAATAATCATATTGTTGCCGTTTTGAAAGCGCATCTATCCTTCTACAGTGCACTCGGCTACCTCTGGAAGTTAAAAAGGCGGAATAATATCAGGATCAGAGATGTTAGATGTGGTCCGAGCAGAGTGCATACCGGGAGATACCATGGCAGTATTGTCTGGGATTATTATATCAGGGGAATACGTGCATTCAAGGATCTCTGACCAAACGGCAAACCCGAGAGTTGTGAAAAAGCGAGCGCTCTATTTATTGGTGATCTCAATATTTCTAACGGGTCAGGCATTAATACTCGTGGCAGGTTATCACCACTCGGAGTATACAATGACCTGCCCATTCAGACTTTGGAGTGGCTGGCCTTGTCCTTTATGTGGTAGCACCACGGCCATCTTTTCTCTTTATGCAGGAAAGTGGTCGGAGGCCCTATTCTTCAATCCACTCGGAATAATGATGTATCTGGTCAGCATCATATCGTTACTGATCATATCTTTTGATCTCTTTACAGGAAAAGATCTGTTTTATAGAATTTTCAGAAAAGCCGATCAAAAAGTATTCGTAAGGGAAAATCGATTTTTTCTTACTGCTCTTGTTCTTCTCAACTGGATCTGGAGTATTCTGAGAGAATGTCACTAGACTCCATCTCTGTTTGATAGCGACTTTACAAAGAAGAATGATGTTGTGAATTGATCAATACATCGCGAGGTTTGAATACTTTCGTGATGTGAAATTCAGGTGGACAACCATATTTGAAGATGATCATATCATGGTGATCGATAAACCCGCCGGTTTATTGACATTGCCTGATCGATACAAACCTGAACTTCCTAATGTCTACGACATATTGCAGTCTAGGAAGGCACATTACCTTATGGTTCATCGGCTGGACAAGGAGACGAGCGGCTTATTGCTCCTCGCGAAGGATGAAGACGTTCACAGGTCCCTGAATAAAATGTTCGAGGAACGTCGCATCGATAAAACTTATCTCGCTTTGGTGGAAGGTGCTCTTAGTACACCGCGAAAGGTTGAGACCCTGTTGAAAAGATCAGGAACAGGAAGTAAGATGATCGTTTCGACGAGCGATGGTAAAATAGCGGATACGTCATTCACGCCGGAGGAGAACTATCATGGATGGACCTTGGTCAAAGTGAAGATATCAACAGGACGCACCCATCAGATCCGGGTCCATGCTGCACATATTGGACACCCTCTGGTGGCAGACAGGCTTTATGGCAATGGAAGGGCTCTGACCATTGTCGATATCAAGCGATTGCAACAACCACCTAAGCGCGAAACAGCTCTGATGAGGCGAACCGCACTACATTCGTATCAACTCAGTTTTGTGCATCCCGTTTCCAGAAATTCAATGACCTTTGAAGCGCCACTGCCGAAGGATTTCAAGGCGAGTATTAACCAATTGAGAAAATGGCGCAGCAAGACAAAGTAAATATCTGGATACCCTTTTCTGCAATCATCCTCTTATTCTTCATAAATAATTGGGCCATACCTCTGTGGAATGCGGATGAAGCTGCCTATGCGGGTATTTCACTGGAAATGCTGAGAAGCGGTGATTTTTTGAATCAGGACTTCTTCTGGTCCAACATACATAGGAAACCACCGCTACACTTCTGGATTACGGCATTGTCAATGACAATCTTTGGTGTCAACGAATGGGCCGTAAGGTTCTTTTCCTCCGTATTCATCCTGATCTCCGGATGGTATATTTTTATATGGGTCACACACTTGTACAAGCAGGAGATCGGAGTGATATGTGCTCTTATCTTTTGCACCAACTTTCTGTGCCTTGTCCTGGGTAAGATCGCATTCACCGATGCTACTTTAATGGTGGCATACATCATCGGAGGTATCAGTCTCTATAATGTCCACTCCGGCCAAAGATCATCCTTGAAAATCATCTCCTTCTGGGCAGCAATAGCTTTTGGATTACTTGTGAAAGGTCCACAGATCATTATTCCTTTTGGCACATTGGTACTGTTAATGACGGTATTGCCCATGGATAGAAAGATCATTCTCAAGCTTAAACCGTGGTTCTACCTTCCTCTCTCTCTCGTCCCACTTTTCATCTGGGGTTATTTTAGCTGGCAAACGGATGACGGCGAGTTTGTCAAATGGCTCCTGGACTGGTATATTCTGAGACGTGCCGAAGGCGTTTTGGGACAAACCGGACCTCCAGGGTACTATCTGGTCGTTCTCATTGCCGTATTCCTGTTTTATTTCGTGGGATTTTGGGGTGTACTGCGAAAGATCGTAAGACGAAACTTCAAATTGAGGTCTATCGAGGGCTTCCTCATTCTATGGGCGCTATCCGCATGGCTACCATATGAGTTCATTCCAAGTAAGCTACCACATTACATTGCCGGTGCCATTCCCCCACTTTCCATACTGACGGGACTAAGCCTTTACTTTATCGATGAAAGGACCTGGAAGTCAACCTGGTTGAGATTTGGCGTTTTCTTGCAATTCGTTCTCTGGGGTATCGTTGCGAGTGTCATGGTCTATGTAATACAGGAGCAATTTGGATTTTATGGGTTGTTCATTACGATACTCACTGCACTTGTACCGATAATCAGCCTTGTCATTTATGTCATACAGATCGAACGTCAAAAATTCCGACCTGCGTTCAGGTCTCTTTCATGGGGCGCAATAATATTTGGAGTGATGATGTTCCTGCCCTTGATGAATGTCATGATGCCAATTTGGGATTGTCCCAGGAAAATGGGCAAAGCTGCCGGATTCGAAATGAAAGATGGAGACAAGATACTTTTGGCAAAAAGAGAGGTTCATATGATCAGCATACCATTTTATTTGAGAAAAAATGGTCCGGTGAGAGAAGTTTGGTCCAACGAAGAGGCACAAACACATATCGACAATGATGACTTCAAAATTGTAGTGGGTGACAGTGTACTATCACATAGTCTGAAGGAGAGCTATTCGTCGAAAAGATTTAGATGCTTTGACATCAATGATCAGTCGTACAAGGACTTTTATCTTATGACCAAACGCTGATCATTTCACGCGGGACAGGGCCTGACAGTCCAAGTCCGACTCTGGCATACCCTGGTCAAATAGAAGCGTGCATTTCTTATAAATCACATCTTTAGAATCTGTATCAAACTGGCGTGCTCTGACCATCAACCTGCCATCGAGCAACTGTGGATCATCTGACATGCTGTACTCATAATATCCTGAATATCGAGTTCCCCTCTGTGAACTGGCAAAGTTCGCGCCTGTCAACTGTTTCATTTCACTTCTGCTCAGATTGGCGACTATCCTGATATCTCTGCCTGAATCGTGGATCGAGTCCAGGGTAGATCTGTCCAACCATTCGCTTACAAAGTAATCAGCACCAAAGACCCAGCCTTCCAACTCTCCATCCGTAGTTTTCACTCTCTTCCACGCCCCTTTTCTCCCACCGATGGTCTCTTCATAATCGGTTTGTTCACCAGTAAAGTACAATGGTGTGTTCTCATCGAAGGTGGTCAGCATTTCACTTCTGAGGTCCGGATACCTTCTTAAACGCAATTGATCCACGTTTGTCAGCAAAATGGTCATTGAGGTAAGTTGAGGTTTTTGCTGTATAGTATCCTGAGTAATCTGGTTTCCTTCAGACCTGTGACCTCCTGTAAACTGTTCACAGCCGGCAAATACCAGCAGGCACATTAAAAGATATATTGGAAT
The DNA here is from genome assembly GCA_033722295.1 of Saprospiraceae bacterium. Lineage (GTDB taxonomy): Bacteria > Bacteroidota > Bacteroidia > Chitinophagales > Saprospiraceae > JAWVZH01. The sequence goes on along the minus strand of JAWVZH010000086.1, from coordinate 1,525 downwards.
ACAGATCCTCATAATTTTCAAACCCCGGGGTCTTTTGATTTCTTACTCAAATATAAGCCATGTACAGCCTGGTGTGCAAAATCACCAGGAAATGACTCGACGCCGGGAAAGCCCAGCTCAATATCTCGACCATCATAAGGTATTCTGGCCGTACCAAAAAAATAATCCCAAAGTGCGAGTGTCAAACCAAAATTCACGCCGTAACGCATACCATCAGGAACCTCATAAGCGTGATGCCAGATATGCATTTCAGGACTATTGAAAATATACTTCATCAACCTTCCAAGAACAAAGTATCCAAACAGGGAAAATGATACAACAACCAGGAATTTTTGCAATACAGATTCGAAATATAGATAATCGAATTCCAGCCATCCGAATGCCGCCACAAGTCCGATTGCTGTAGCGAGGATCAGGCCTGTCCACTTACCGCTGACAGAGATATTACTGTGATTATAGTGCCCGACAGCGAGAGTAAAAATGTGTATAATAAAAAAGTCATAGAGCCCTATTCCCAAAAGTGCCAATGGTATATACTCAAGGGAGCGGTAGACCACCGTTTCCATCCAGTGATACCTCAAGTGTGCTGCAAATCCCATCTCTTTTACCGAATGATGTACCTTGTGGAATTCCCAAAGCCGGGGATGATAATGCAGAAGACGATGTGTCCACCACTGGACAAAGTCCCTGACCAGGAAGCCCACAAGCAATATTGCCCAGTACGGCATATCGTTCAATGGATTTGAAGCCTGAAGGTCAAATCCTGTGAGGTTCTGAATGGTCTCATTGAAGAAGACCACCACCACATCTGAAGCTGCATTATAGATGATCAGGGAGAAGAGAAAAAAATTGAAGAACATATAGAAAAAGTCCAACCAGAAATCCCTTCTGAATTTGGCCTGGTCGGTGCGCCAGGGTTTGATCCATTCCAGCAGAAAGAAGAAAGCAGACACAAGAATCAGCCACACGAGGTAGCTGTTCCAGGATGGGTTAGAAATTTCCTGCCATAGATACTGAGCATAGTTGCGGTATCCTTTGAGGAAAACATCCAAATAGTTGGTCATCCATCCAACCATCGGCCATATGTTAGATTATCAATTATTCTACGAGCAATCGCTTGGATAAAATTTCATCCTCCTGTTTAAGAGTAACGATATACATGCCTTTACTCGAAAACATATTGCGGTCCAGACTTATTTTATGGCTACCACCTGAAAAGTATTGATTCAACTCCATAACTTCAGCTCCTATCAGGTCATAGACATTCAATGCTATTTGTCCCGGTTGATCCAGATTGAAAACAACTTCGGCCTGAGACCTCAAAATGGACGGGTTGATAGCAAAATTAAAATTATCACCTTCATCATTCACAGAGGTACTCAGTTGAATGTCATCTTCCGAAATTATATTAACAAACTCATAGCTGCCACCATTATCCTTCCATATTACCGCTGCCATACTTAGGTTGTCCATATTCCAGTTGGCTTCCGGAGCTATCGTCAGCTCAAGTTCCTTTATCGTACCT
>JAWVZH010000085.1:0-13540 GCA_033722295.1 Saprospiraceae bacterium | reverse complement strand
TGAATGTGACAGATTCATTGGCGGCCCATGTCTGTGTGGTGATATTGATCTGGGCAGTCGATGACATGCCATCTGTACAGTAATCCAGACTGATCGATCCGGATTGTTCGGCGTCCGTGGTTCCGGCATCACCAATAAGGTCCCCACCGACCTCAGTACCGTCTATTAGGAATTGTGCCCAGAGAAAATCCCAGCAAAATGCACAATCCCCTTCCAAAGGCATGGTGGGGTCTCCGGGACATGGAGAGCCAAAATCGCATTCACCACTGTATTCCATATTCCCTGATCCTTCCCAGGGAAGAGAAAAGTTGAAATCCAGCTCGAATCGTACAGAGGAACATCCAGAAACGTCGACAGGTCCGTAGGTATCCAGAGTGGGGCCGTCGGTATCTGTATAGGTCCTTCCCGGGTCCGAAAGCAAAACCCGCTGTCCTGTCGTTTCCATGATCGCTGACAATGAAAAGAGAAGCAAGAGCAGGATTGTAAATGGACATTGATGTGCAGCTAGCATTCCGGTTGGTTTCAATACTAATATAAAGAGGGTGAGAAGTAAATTATTGCTGAATTCATCAATTAACGGCCAACAAATGAGGCGTTAAGTGTTAAGGTTTGCCGGGGAAAAGTATTTTTGCAAAACTTTTAATATTAAGTCCTGATGGAACATTTGACTGAACAAGAGAGGATCCGGCGCGAGTCGTTGGAAAAAATTCGCGAGAGCGGGATCGATCCATATCCACCCGAGGCTTTCGAAGTTTCTCATCATGCAGCAGATATAAAAAGCGGATTCAGTGAGGAAAATTCAGAAGAATTTGCTGAGGTATCTCTTGCGGGGCGACTTATGATGAGGAGGATAATGGGTAAGGCGTCATTTGCTGAATTGAAAGACAGCACTGGCAAGATCCAGCTCTATGTTGCTCGCGATGAAATTTGTGAAAGTGAAGATAAGTTTCTCTATAATTCGCTGTTCAAAAAACTGCTGGACATCGGAGATTATATCGGTGTGAAGGGTTTTGTTTTTAAGACTAAAACAGGTGAGACGACCATTCACGTAAAAGAGCTGAAGCTTCTGAGCAAGTCTCTTCGTCCTCTTCCTATTGTGAAGACTGATGCGGAAGGTAAGACCTATGATGAGTTTGTCGATCCGGAACTGAGATATCGAAGAAGATATGTCGACCTGACCGTCAATGACAAGGTGAAGGATATCTTCATTACGAGGAGTAAGATGATATCTGCTATGAGACAGTTTTTTGACGGAAAAGGCTGGCTGGAAGTTGAGACGCCGGTCTTGCAGCCTATCCACGGTGGTGCAGCCGCCCGCCCTTTCGTGACACATCACAATGTGCTAGATCGAAAGCTGTACCTGCGAATAGCAAACGAGCTATACCTCAAGAGACTTATAGTTGGAGGATTTGAAGGGGTTTATGAGATCGGAAAGATGTTCCGAAATGAGGGAATGGACCGCACCCACAATCCGGAGTTCACTTCGATGGAGATCTATGTAGCCTACAAGGATTATATATGGATGATGGAAATGCTCGAGGAATGCCTCGAATTTGTTTGCGATCAGACATTGGGCACCACCAAAGTAAATTATGGCGATAATGTCATAGACTTCAAAGGACCATACGAGAGGTTGACCATGTACGGAGCTATTGAAAAGTATACGGATGTGGATATTTCGAATATGGATGAAGAAGCGCTCAGAAAATTGTGTAAAGAGATCAAGGTGCCTATAGAGTCTTCCATGGGGCGCGGTAAGATCATAGATGAGATCTTTGGAGAGAAGGTTGAACATCACCTGGTCCAACCTACCTACATCATGGATTACCCCATAGAGATGACTCCTTTGGCCAAGAAGCATAGGGGGCAGGACGGCCTTGTAGAGAGATTTGAGCTTTTTGTGAATGGCAAGGAAATAGCGAATGCTTATAGTGAGCTCAATGATCCAATAGACCAAAAAGAGAGGTTCCAGGACCAGTTGGAATTGGCTGACAGAGGAGATGAAGAAGCGATGGTCCTTGATGAGGACTTCATCCGTGCGCTTGAATATGGCATGCCGCCAGCCAGTGGCCTCGGTGTGGGCATGGACCGTCTGGCCATGATATTGACTGGAAAGACATCCATACAGGAAGTGCTCTTCTTTCCACAGATGAAACCTGAATCGAAGAGATAAGAAAGGTGAAGACAAAGGAGGGTATATGCTTCAGCACTTTCCACACCTGATATTGAACTTTAGAAGGTAATTGGTCCGGATCGGCCTTTTTTATATGGTTGCAATTACTGTTCGATTGCCCTTCACTTTCTGACCCAACCCGACTTTTATCTGAGCATTGAGTGGGAGTACAACGTCTACGCGCGAACCGAACTTTATGAAACCGAGCTCATCACCTTGTTGTACTTCCTGGCCTTCTACGGCGTAGGTGATGATCCTTCTGGCCATTGCTCCTGCAATCTGTCTCAAAAGAAGGGTGAATTTGGGGTTCTCTATTACAATGCTTGAGCGCTCGTTATCGGTCGATGACTTGGGATCCCATGCGGCCAGGAATCGTCCTGGGTGATGTCTAACGTAGGTGTATTTTCCCGAAACAGGTGCTCTGTTGACATGTACGTTTAACGGGGACATAAAAATGGAGACCTGTATTCTTGTTTCATTGAAAAACTCTGTTTCCTCAACCTCTTCAATGACCACTACTTTTCCATCAGCAGGGGCGAGCACATTCTCTTCCACGATGGTCAATATGGTTCTGTCCGGGTCCCTGAAAAAGTAGAATACCCACAATACTATGACCGACAGTAATGCGCTTGCCAAGAGCATCGGGAGTGTAGGATAATAATAGGCCAGGATCCAACAGGCCGCGAGCAGGATGAGGGCCAACAAACTATACTTCAATCCTTCTTTGTGCAATTTCATAGATCCAGATAGTATAAAATAAAAAAGGCAAACGGTGCGGAGTACAGCAAGCTGTCAAGCCTGTCCAGAAATCCGCCATGACCCGGTAAGAAAAAACCGCTGTCCTTGACTCCTGCGAGGCGCTTTATCTGTGATTCGAACAGATCTCCCATTGAACACGACAACCATATGACCGGAGCCCAGATCCAGAGAGTAGGCCATGTCCAGTCGATCAAGAATCTCATCGAAAGCCAACTTACCAGTACGATCCCGGCAAGTCCTCCGATCCATCCGGAAATCGTTTTATTGGGTGAGATCGAAGGAGCCAATTTAGGCCCTTTTACGTTCGAACCGATAAAATAAGCAAAAGCGTCTGCCGCCCAGATAGACAACAACAGGACCACTAGAGGTTGCCATTCGAACCTGTGGTGGACAAAACACAACTCGACAAGGGAAAACAGGCCGATATAGGGATAGATCAAATTGATCAGAGGCAATGCCTTTTTCAACCAAATTCGCTTGAGGAGGGTGCTCAATAATATAATATAGACACTGAATACCCCATATGGGATCTCACTCAGAGCGTGATTGGGTAGTAATTCTGGAAAGGCGTGGTGCAAGACGTAGTAGAACGTATACAATAACATTAAGCAGTTGATGAACAAAAATCCTTGCCGGTACCGAGGCTGGATCTTGCTACTCAACCTGTACATCTCCAAAGCACATCCCATTGCTGCGAAAACAATAATGCTGACCATGCCGATCGGCCATTGAAGAGCATAGAGGGCAATAGTGCCTGCAATTAGGGCAGGAATAAGCCTGAGCCTGAGATCTTTCACGCGGCAAAGTTATTACAAGGCATGATAACCAATGTCAAATTGATCTATTTTTCTGACGATGAGCGCATGGGAGGACCTTTCACAGTTATTTGGTATTCATTCACCCTTAAGATGGATGATATTGACTGAAGGTCAAAAAGAAACTGATCTCCCCTCGATATCATTGAGTGAAAAGAACTTTATAATGCCATAATGTAAATTCTGAGTATATTCCTTATCAAACACTGCGGCATAATGACCCGATTAAGCGTAAATATCAACAAGGTGGCCCTGATCAGGAATGCACGCGGAGGAGATCTGCCAGACCTGATACAGGTAGCAAAGGATTGCGAAAGTTTCGGAGCTGATGGCATCACCGTACATCCAAGGCCAGATCAAAGGCATATAAGGTTCGATGACCTACTTCCGCTAAAGAAGATCGTAACCACAGAGTTTAATGTTGAGGGCTATCCAAGCGACCATTTCCTGAAATTAATGGAAGAGGTCAGACCTGACCAATGTACGTTGGTGCCTGATGATCCAGGGGTCCTTACCTCAAGTGAGGGTTGGGATGTCAAAAAGCACAAAGACCTGCTCAAAGATGTGGTCAGAACGCTGACGAGTTTTGGGGCGAGGGTATCTATTTTCCTTGACCCCAATCCGGAAATGGTCGAGCATGTCGCGGATATTGGCGCTCACAGGATAGAATTATATACCGGTGATTATGCTAAATTGTACGGTACCAGCGAGGCGAAGATCGAGATCGAAAAACATAAGAACACCGCTGAGGAAGCAGAGAAATTTGAACTCGGAGTCAATGCGGGTCATGACCTTAATCTGGTCAATTTGAAGGAGTATAACACACAGATTGTCAACCTGTTAGAGGTTTCGATTGGGCACGCGCTTATCTGCGATGCCCTCTATTTGGGACTAAAAAATACGATTCTTTCATATAAGAGGCAGCTAAATTGATAGGTTGTTCGTTTTACTATGATGATGGCGAAATAATCATCGGCGTAATAGTTGATTGAACGACATTTTCTCTTGTTAAGTAATTGTTATTTCTACTTTGAATTGTATAGATTTGTACGAAAGACTCTCAATTAGAATATTGCAAACATAAAAACTGTTAATATGAAAAAACTCTCTCTACTCTTGTTTGCACTATTGGTTTCTGCAGCCACCCTTATGGCTCAGAGGACCGTTAGTGGAATCGTAACAGACGAAGACGGCACTCCTTTGATAGGGGCCAACGTCTTGGTCAAGGGTACGACCATTGGTACCATAACGGATATCGATGGAACGTACACTATTGTAGTGCCCGAGGGGTATGACGAACTTGTCGTGACCTATACGGGCTATGGCCGTCAGGAGGTCGCACTTGGAGCGTCAGACGTTGTAAACGTTTCGCTCTCGGAAGGTGTGGTCCTCGAAGAAGCGGTCGTCACAGCACTCGGTATTACCCGGGATGAAAAATCATTGGGCTATGCCTCACAGGAAGTCGGAGGTGATATCGTGGAATCCGCCAAGGAGACCAATATCGTTAACGCACTTCAGGGTCGTGTGGCGGGTGTCCAGATCCAGGGATCTCCATCGAGTATGGGTGGATCTTCAAGGATCACTATTCGGGGAGCCAGTTCATTTCTGGGGCAGAACCAGCCTCTTTTTGTTGTGGATGGTGTACCCCTGGATAATTCAAACTTTGCTACCAACCGCCAGTCGCGCGGATTGGGAGTAGAATTTGGTAACCCACGTCAGCCATACGATTATGGTAACACAGCACAGGACATCGATCCTCAGAACATCGAGTCGATCTCTGTTCTTAAAGGTGCGGCAGCATCTGCCCTTTATGGTCAGAGAGGTGCCAACGGTGTTATTCTGATCACAACCAAGTCCGGAAAGGGACAAAAAGGTATAGGCGTAGAGGTTAATTCATCCATTACGTGGGATGAAGCAACTAACCTGATGCCTCATCAGCAGGAATACGGTGGTGGTGCAACAAATCCGGATACTGATCATGGCTTCAATGAAGTGATCGTTGATGGTCAGACATATCTCTATCCATCTTATTCCAAGGATGGTTCCTGGGGGCCTAAGTATGAAGGACAATTGGTCCGTCACTGGGACTCATGGGATCCTGGTTCTCCGCTTTATGAGCAGACCAGACCATGGCAGGAGCCAGGGGCAGGCTACGAAGAATTCTTCGAAACGGGTCAGACATTGACCAATAGTGTTGCTCTGACTGGTGGTAATGATCAGGGATCTTTCAGAGTGGGTTATACCAACCTCGACCAGTCTCATGTCATGCCAGGTGGTGAGTTAGATAGAAATACTATTACTCTGAGATCAGATTATAATTTAACCGATTGGTTGAATGTAGAGGTCTCCGGTAACTACGTGAGAACGGATGCTGATAGCAGAACGGTTACCGGTTATAACAACGGTAATCCAATGCAGGCCTTCACTCAGTGGTGGCAGACTCAGTTGGATTTAGACAGACTTCAGAACGATACCAGAAGCGATGGTTTCCAGCAGACATGGAACCCAAGAGGCCCTCAAAGGGATGCTGATGGTAACTTGTTGTTCTTCGATCCCAGACCTAACTTTTTTGACAACCCTTATTGGGCAAGAGAAAATTATCTTCAGGAGGATACGCGTAACCGTTTCTTCGGTATGAGCCGTGTAACGATTGACCTCCCTGTAGAGGGATTGTCACTTACGGGTCAGGCCGGTACGGATTTTTACCAGTTCTCCCTTAGAGAAGGTATTCCTATCGCCTCTGTTGATGCAGCCTACTACACCGAAGCAGAGAGGAGATTTCAGGAAACCAACCTGGAAGCTCGTTTGAACTACAATAACAACTTTGGTGCTATTTCATTGAATGCTATGGTTGGTACGAACAGAATGCGCCAATTCCAGAGAAGAACGACTGGCGAGACCAGTGGTGGACTCCTTCTCGAAGGATTTTTCAACCTGAGTAACTCTGCGTCAAGTCCTATCGTTGAAACTTACGAGGAAGATTGGGGTATCAATAGTGTATTCGCTTCTGCGAGCTTAGGCTTTAATGATTGGGTTTATGTAGATTTGACAGCCAGAAATGACTGGTCTTCTACATTACCAGAGGATGAAAATTCTTACTTCTATCCTTCAGCTTCTGTAAGCTTCGTGCTTTCTGAGTTAGCTGGTATAGGAGATATTAACGGATTGTCATTCTTGAAATTGAGAGCCAGCTACGCTCAGGTAGGTAATGACGCTGCACCATACAGTCTGGCGAATGTCTTCGAACCTTTGGTTCCAAATCTGGATGGTTTTGCGAGATATAAAGTTCCAGACCAATTGGCCAATGCTGACCTCAAGCCCGAGTTGACTTCGGAATATGAAGTTGGACTGGACGTTCGTTTCTGGAATGACAGAATCGGTGTTGATGTCGCGTATTACGACAGGACAACAACTGATCAAATATTTCAGGTGCCTTCTTCAGCAACAACAGGTTACCGCTCACGATTCTTGAATGCGGGTGAAATGAGAAACTGGGGTTATGAACTTCAGTTGAACGTTACTCCTATCGTGACCAGAGACTGGAGATGGGACATCGGACTTAATGCTTTCAGGCAGTACAACGAAGTTGTTGAATTGACCGAAGGCGTTGAAAGTATATCCAGGGGAGGTACCTGGGCAGCGGACCTTAGAATCCAGGAAGGTGAGGCTTACATGGGTGTCTTCGGACAGGACTATGTATATCATGAGAATGGTGAAAGGCTCGTAGATGAGAATGGTTACTACGTAACTACTCCAACTCGAGAGTTCCTGGGTTCAGCTATTGCAGACTGGGTAGGTGGATTGAATACCGCTGTAACCTGGAAGAATCTGACAGCTTCGGCTTTGATCGACTTCCAGGAAGGAGGAATCATTCACTCAACATCTTTGCAGTGGGCGAAGTATTCCGGAATGCATCCTGAAACAGTTTCATTCAATGGAACAGACGACATTCGTGCAGATGGATTGTTACTACCTGGTGTAAAAGCCGATGGAACGCCTAATGATATTAGGATCGATCCTCAAAGGTATTATCAGTCTACTTTCGGATTTGCTGCACCGAATGTATACGATGCAAGTTTCGTGAAACTCAGAGAAGTAAGATTGAGTTATAAGGTACCAACACGTTTCTTTGGAAATTCCGTGTTCAGAAGTTTGAACGTAAGTTTGTTTGGTCGTAACCTGGCTATCTTGTCAGCTGACCTTCCATACCTGGATCCTCAGATCACAACTTCTGCAACCAACGATCAGGGACTTGAAAACGCTCAGGTACCTTCCATAAGATCGTTTGGTGTCAACCTTCAATTCAAACTTTAATCTTATAATCGAAGAGAATTATGAAAAACTTTATAAAATATATCAGGCTTTCAGCTCTTGCCTTGCTGGTACTGGCAATGAGTGCCTGTAGCGATGATTTAGTGGAACTTAACGTAGATCCCAATAATCCAACAGATGTACCAGCATCAAACCTGTTTACTCAGGGCACGTATCTCTATTTTGATAATGTTCACAGTCGGACATTGAATGCAGAATGGGGCATGTTGATGGTTCAGCATTGGGCCCAGAATGAGTATACGGAAGAGCAGAGATATGATGTCGATGGCAATGACTATGATTTCGTTTGGAACGAATATTATGCCGAGTCATTGAATGAGCTGAAGACGGCAAGAGAATTCGTCGTTAATGATGAAAATCTTACGGAAACTCAAAGAGCCAATCAGTTGGCATGTATCGATATTATGATGGCTCAGGTGTATCAGTCTGTGACTGACTCCTGGGGCGATATTCCTTACACTCAAGCTCTGGATGGTTTGAACTTTCCTAATCCGGCATATGACAGTCAGGAGAGCATTTACAATAGCCTATTGAGCTCATTGGACAATGCTGTTAACTCTATCGACGAGAGCGTCGCAGGATTTGCTATCGGTGATCCTATTTATGAAGGCGACATGTCAAAATGGAAGGCATTCGGAGCGTCCTTGATGCTGCGTATGGCCATCAGGGTCTCGGATGTTGACGATGCTACTGCCAGTGAATATGCTGGTAAAGCAGGACCTAATGTCATTTCCAGCATGGATCAGAATGCTATCTTCAATTTCAGTGAAGAACCGGCATTGGCCAATCCAAACTGGGAAGATGTTGTACTCAACACAAGAGATGATTTCTGTGTTACCGAGGGATTGGTTCAAACATTGAGAGATATGGGTGATCCCCGTCTTGAAGTATTTGCTAAGCCTAACAATTCAGGTGATATCGTAGGTATGCCTTACGGATTAACTGATGGAGCGGCATTTGCCTTGAAAGACATTTCTTCCAGGCCTACTGATCTTGTGAGACAGAAAACATCTCCTCACCTGACCATGGACCTGGCTCAGACCAATTTCTTTAGGGCGGAAGCTGTTGAAAGAGGCTATATGTCTGGTGACGCTGAAGCCATGTACAACGCTGCCGTAAGAGCTTCCATGAATATGTGGGGTATTACGGACGATGCGGCTATAGATGATTACCTGGCCAACAATCCTTATGACAGTGGAAACTGGCAACAGTCAATCGGTGTCCAGAAATGGATCCATTTGTACACTAACGGATTGGAAGCATGGGCAGAGTGGAGAAGACTGGATTATCCAGAATTGGATCCATCGGCTGATGCCGTTGGCATTAGCGAGATCCCAAAGAGTTTGCCTTATCCTACTGATGAGCAGACCAGGAATGGCTCTTCACTCTCAGATGTGACTGGTAATCCTGATGATTTGACTAACAGAATGTGGTGGGACGTTAATTAACTGTCACTGCAATCAAACAATAGCAAAGGGATGGTGCTTCAAGCACCATCCCTTTTTTTGTAGAATGCAAGACAAAATCTGCAATTTGACCTGTTGATCAATACTTTATGTCTTCTTGAGTACAATGAATAATGCACCGTTTTGCTAGCTTTTGTGTTAGATAAATATGAAACTCTCATTGAAACTTTTTTCTATGTTGGGATGTGCCACCAATAGGATTAAGGTTCTGTGTATTCTGCTCTCGGTTGTGAATATGAATGATGCCTTTGCTCAAGCCTGCTGTACATCATCGGTACCTATGGCTAATAACCAACTGGATTTTACGAGAGAGGAAGTGGGATTGAGTATCGCTGTAGATTATGACTACAATTATCTAAATGACCTGGTGAGCGAGAATGTGAGACTCGATGATAGGTTAAGGGAGCGTATAAGTCATGCCGTTCTGTTTTCCACAACTTACATGATCGATTCCAGTTGGGGAGTGAATATCACTCTCCCTTATAGCATAAAGATCGAGAGCAATACATCTTTATCGAGTTCGAATGAACGATTTGAAAATAAAGTAGAGGGTATTGCCGATCTCTCTGTTTTCCTTAAATACCAGAGCAGGCTGACTAGAAAATTATTTACTGTGGTATCTCTGGGAGTCAAAATGCCCACGGGGGCGATCGATCATCAGAATGGCGAGACGAATATCCTATATGCCGCTGACTTGCAACCTGGTACTGGTTCGTGGGATGGCCTGGCCATTTTAGAAGGCGTCTATCAACTGAATCCCAGGTGGTCCCTGACTACAGGAGCAGGTTATACCCTTACGTCTACAGCAAGTCGTTTCAACGATCAGGTGACGTACAATTTTGGTAATACCCTGCAGGTGCTTGCCGGAGGTGCTTATACGTATCAGATGCGCGCGATGACTTTATCACCTTCTGTGAATTTGCGGATCAGACATTCTGAAAAAGATATCTCAAACGGGACACCAGAACCCAATACCGGAGGGTTTTGGAGTTATCTGCAACCGGCGGTGCAATTGAATATTAATAATAAATGGTATCTTTTGGTCAATACTCAGATTCCGATATACAGGCAACTGGTAGGCACTCAGTTGACCACAACTTTCAGAGTTCGGGTAGGCGCCAAATACGTACTTTAATCAATGATAATATGATCAAACTGAACACGATACTGACCTTTTTCGCCCTGGCATTTCTGGTGTCATGTTCTCAATCAGAGAATACGGTACCTGAACCTCCCAAAGTGGGGAGCCAGTCCTTCAAGATCATCCAGGAAAACATAAATGGCAAGGATATCGTAGTAGTTGGAAGCGGACAACGCAATATAGTAACGGCGTTTGAAGCGGGCTTCGGTAGTGTAACACTTCAGTTTGAACCGACTTCTGATTTTATCCCTTCCGTCATGAAGGATCAAAGAGGTAATACTTATAATATTTTTGGTCAGGTTATCGAAGGGCCTGACATGGGCAAAAGCCTTAAGCCGGTGAATGCCGGTATGGGCTTCTGGTTCGCTTTTGCGTCCCGCTATCCGGGAATGGAACTACACGGTGAAGGCACATTGGACGTGAATGTCAATACTGACCCGGACAATGATTGGTTGGTGCCCACTCAATATGTGGCTCAGGGAGCCGGATTTGACGCGATCCAGTCATTGCAGAGCGCCAAATTTGAGGAATACAATGTCAGTCAGTTGGACCCGGATGACAAATTCTATTTAAATGAAAATGACCTTGTCATAGCCGTTAATATCGATGGTGAGGAAAGGGTCTATCCGATCTCCATCCTCAATTGGCATGAAGTCATTAACGATGAGATCGCCGGTGTTCCGATCAGTGTTACGCACTGTCCCCTTACCGGTACGAGTAAGGTATGGAGAAGACCGGAATTCCTGGATGAAACTACATTTGGAGTAAGCGGATTCCTGTATAACAGTAATTTGCTAGCTTTTGACAGGGTGACAGAGAGCTTTTGGACCCAGATAGAGGCTTTGTGTGTGTTCGGTGATCTTAAGAGTGAGCAACTCGAAGTGATACCACATGTTGAGACCACTCTGGCCACCTGGACGACATTTGACATTTCACCATTGATAATGTCTGATGATACAGGCATCATTAGGGACTATACCAAGTATCCGTACGGGGACTACAGAACAAACCATGCTTCTATCTCTTACCCCCTGGCTTACGATGATGATCGCCTTAAGCGAAAAGAAAGGGTGTTTTGTGTAGAAGTAGGGGGTACGGCCAAGGCTTACAGGCTTAGTGATTTTTAGAAAAAATCCAAACGTCCTCTGGAAATTTTTAAAAGATAAGCCTATCTTCGCCGCTCAAAATTTATTTACATGCTTATAATTGATGTAAAAGAAGCTGAATCTATTGATCGCGCACTGAAAAAGTACAAGCGTAAAGTGCAGCGAGTAGGCACCATCAAGGAACTGAGGAAAAGAAAGCACTTCCAAAAACCAAGCGTTGAAAGGCGTGCTGAGGTCCTTAAAGCGGTCTACAAAGAGAAAAAGTACGGCAACCAGGGTTCTTGAATGGATGATTCATATTTAGTATCTTGTTGATATATGTCAACAGATTCGGAATATATCCGTACGTTTCAGAACTACTTGACACATGAAAAGCGCTTTTCAGAACACACTGTTTCGGCCTATCTAGGTGACATTGGTCAATTTCAGGAATTTCTTTTCAGACAGGCGGATCTGCCTCAATTATCAACGGTACAATTTCATCACGTCCGTCAGTGGGTCGTGGAATTGATGACCCAAGGAATGGAAGCCAGAACGGTAAATCGCAAACTGTCCAGTCTGAGAACTCTCTACAATTTCTTTAAGAGAAAAGGTTGGGTCGAGGTCAATCCTACTACCAAGGTTGTTGGTCCTAAAGTGGGCAAAAGATTGCCTCAGTACTTGAAAGAAGAAGAGATCAATGCTCTTTTTGAAAAAATGGTTTTTCCGGATGATTGGTTGGGGCGGCGTGACAAGCTTGTTTTGTCCATGCTTTATGAATGTGGATTGCGTCGATCGGAATTGTTAGAACTGAAGACTGAAGATATCGATATCGGTCGCAGACAGGTGAAGGTGATGGGCAAGGGAGCTAAAGAACGGATCATTCCGATAGGTCATACCCTCCTCGGATTAATTCAGGAATATCTCGACTTCAGAGACAGCAATTCATTTGAAGAAATATCGGATTATCTGATTCTGACGGAGAAGGGGGCCAGGGCTTACCCCAAGTTGATCTACAATATTGTAGTGAAGTATCTTTCTCAGGTAACACCGTTGGAAAAAAGAAGCCCGCATATCCTCCGGCATACCTTTGCGACCCACCTTACTGACAGGGGTGCAGAGATCAAGGCGATCAAGGATCTTTTGGGCCATGCATCACTGGCAGCTACCCAGGTTTACACCCATAATAACATCGAAAAATTGAAGAAGGCGTACAAGAATGCCCATCCGAGGTCTTAATTCATAAAATCCTCGCGTCTAACCCTTTCATTTTTGTTTAAAAACACTATTTTTGCATTCTCTTTGGAAAAAAGTATCCTGAAGAGGGTGTTTGGAGGTGTATTTTATATAGTAGAAATGCCCGTCTGAGCCCATTTGTTTGATAGACGAAGAATTATTCTGCCACTATCAAGGATATAGTGAAAAATGCCAGTGTAGCTCAGTTGGTAGAGCAGCTGATTTGTAATCAGCTGGCCGGGGGTTCGAGTCCCTTCACTGGCTCCATATTATCTACTGATAATGGTGGAGGAGGGGGTGCGCCGGAGTTGGAGAGCCGGGCCAGACTGTAAATCTGGTGCTTCTAGCTGAATAGGTTCGATTCCTATCACCCCCACATCGTTCTTTTTATGCAAATAAGGGAACAATGTTGACATGATACTTACCAGGTGTCAGATTAGTAGATCACCCATGCTAAGGCAAGGGCATCAAAAATGCGGGCGTAGCTCAGTTGGTAGAGCATCAGCCTTCCAAGCTGAGGGTCGCGGGTTCGA
>JAWVZH010000084.1:0-13596 GCA_033722295.1 Saprospiraceae bacterium | reverse complement strand
TCATTTTCGAATCTGTAAAAGGGTTGAGTCCCAAGAGATGTCTGACAACAAAAACGATATCCTTTGTGCTTACGCCTACAATATCATCGCCATCTTTGGTGACCTCAATGTAATATTCGAGGGCTTGGGGCGGGAAAGAAAATTCACATTCATATGCATACTCTCGATTGCCATCTGGATTGAGATCATATATCTGTGAGCCTACCACATCACTAACTAAGTTAACATCAACTTCTTCACCAGCTTCCACACCACTGACAACTCCATTGAACGCATTTGTACAACCACCATCATCGTTAAGCGCATCTTCTATTGCGGCTTTAAGGTTCGTCAGCGAGACATTGAAGTTAACATCACCATCAGAATCGATGACCACAAAGGTCGGGGTGCCACGGAATGTCCCGAACATCCCTGACACATAAGGATCCACAGCGCTCAAGGAACCGCCATTGGCTCCGGCACCAGGAAAAGTAAGATTATGCTTGTCCGAATAACCTTCTACAGCAGAATTGGTATCCCAGGACTTATTGCTCAGATCGAAAAACTCAACATCTTCGGTTCCCTCTCCGAACTCCTCATAAAGATCCTGCACGGCAGGAGCCGCTGTGTTACAGGGTGGACAAGCCACGAACATGATCTTGATCATGACAACCTTGTCCTGATCGAGGTAATCCTCGTATAATTTATGAACTTTGCCGTTGTAATCGGTTATGGTAAAATCCGGTGCCTTTTGTGCTGTGATTAGGGTGCATAAGGCCAGGAATGAAACCAGTGTGTAAATTGCTTTCATCTGTAATCCCAGTTAGTTTTATACATAAATATACTGATTTTCAGAACATTAATCAACAATCTGATATCTATATATCATGACAATGCAACAACACAGGCCCAGGGTTGATGTTCTCGATTGGGGAGTTCGTGATTACAAATTTGCGTGGGATGAACAGACGAATTGGCATAAACGACTGATCGAACAAAAGAGAAGTGGAGTAGAGAATGAGGTTAATAACAAACTGATACTCTGTGAGCATCCACCTGTATATACGCTTGGCAAGTCTGGCAGCATAGATAATCTTGTATGGAATGATGACGAGCGAAAGATCAGAGGGGTTGAATACTACAAGATCAACAGGGGAGGGGATGTCACCTATCACGGTCCCGGACAACTTGTGGTCTATCCAATATTCGATATGGACCAATTTTTCCGAGATGTTCATCTTTATGTGAGAAATCTTGAGGAAGTCATTATTCGGCTGTTGGATACTTTCGGTATTGCGGCCAGGAGGATCGACGAGTACACCGGTGTTTGGCTAGAAGGCCAGCCCAACAGAAAGATCTGTGCAATAGGTGTCCATATGAGTCGATGGGTGAGTATGCATGGCCTCGCTCTCAATGTGAACACAAATCTGGAACATTTCCAGGGAATAGTACCCTGTGGCATCAATGATGAGGATAAAATTGTCACATCCATGGAAAGGGAGACTGGTAGCACGGTGGACATGTTAGCCGTCAAACAAGAAGCCATCAAACAGTTTCAGGAAATATTTGAATTCGAAATAGAACAAGTATATGACACTAAAAGCCAAACAAGTCAGTGAATCACGGACGACAATGACCGAATTGGTTATGCCCAATGATACCAATCCCCTGGGAAACCTCATGGGCGGTAACCTAATGAGATGGATGGACATTGCTTCCGGGATATGTGCCGCCAAACATTGTGATGCTTATGGTGTGACTGCATCCGTCGATCATGTTTCTTTTAAGCAACCTATCAGACTTGGAGATATCGTTACCGTAACTGCCACTGTAACAAGAGCCTTTAACACATCAGTTGAAGTATATGTTGAAGTATTTGCGAATGATATGCTGGGCACTTATAAGCATAAGTCCAACCATGCGTATTTCACATTTGTGGCTCTTGATTCCCAAACTGCCAAACCGACACCTGTACCTCCGGTCATGCCGCTGACCAATGAAGAGGAGCAGTTGTATGAAGGGGCCTCGAGAAGACGGGAGTTACGTTTGATATTGTCAAAAAGGATAAAGCCTTCAGAAGCAAGAGAGATCAAGGATTATTTTGCGAAAATGGATTGATTGAATAATGTAATGACAGAATCTAGTTAGTCATAGTTCCGACCGCTTCGATCTATATAATTGCTATTAGCCTGCTGAGTGCCCATCATAAGAATATCCTGAATATTGACATGGGCTGGTTGCTCAGCCATAAAAGCTACGGCTGCAGCGACATCTTTGGCTTTGAGTGGGTTGAAGTCAGAATATATATCAGCCTTCTGCTTGTTACCGTGAAAACGCACTTCAGCAAATTCTGTGCTTTCTACATGACCCGGACTGACCTGTCCGACCCTTATGCCGTGCTCATATAGATCGAGCCGCATAGCCTTCGTCAGTGCATCAACAGCATGTTTGGTGGCGCAGTATACATTACCCATCGGATAGACTTCCTTCCCTGCAGTAGAGCAGGTGTTGATCACCATTCCAGAGCCTTGTTTGACCATAATGGGTGAGATCAATCGGGTCATATACAGCAAACCTTTAACGTTGGTATCCAGCATTGTTTCCCAATCACTGATGTCACCATCATTGACCGGAGCTAATCCCTGTGCCAGTCCGGCATTATTGAAAAGTAGGTCAATATGGTCAAACCTGGCCTCAATACGTGCCGCAAATTTGGCGCATTCGTTGTAAGATCGGATATCGAAACAGTGAATGTCAACAATTCGATCATTTTCATTCAGCTTGCTCTTAATATCCTTCAGACGCTCCATACGCCTCCCGGTGAGGATCAGGCCCCATCCTTTGTCGTGAAGTAAATTGGCGGTAGCTCTTCCGATTCCGGAGGTGGCACCAGTAATTATCGCGGTCTTATTCGGCATCTGTTATAGATTCCACTGTATTATAAAAATGATTTTTGAATTTCTTGAATTCTGACGTCGCTGGACCGTTGAATCCTGCATGAATTCGGACCACTTCATTGTCCTTGTTGAGAAATAAAAGCGTTGGAAATGCAATGATTCTTGACAGTGAGGGAAACTTCTCAGAAGCGACTGATTTACTTGCGGGCCCACCGTAGAGAATGTCATAATCTATTCCCAGTTCAGATACATAAGTTTCTATGGCTTGATAAGCCTCACGGGGATTATTTGCACGTTCAAAGGCCACGCCGATGATCTCTAGATCTTCTGGTTTCTCTTTATAGAATTCAGCCAGGAAAACCGATTCATCCCGGCAATTTGGACACCAGGTTCCCAGGACCTGTATGATCTTGGCTTTGTCCTCATATTTACCGGATTTCAAGTTGATCACCTCACCTTCTTCATTCTTAAAATCGAAGGATAGTTCCTCCTCGGTGATTATGGTAAGAGAGTCTGGGTCTCTTAGTTCAGCGGTTTCACTCCTCGAAGCTGACCACAGTGTTTCGTAGTGTTTTCCTGATTTGAAAAAGCCGGTCATAGTACTGTCAGAGGTTATCTTGGATTTGAACAGAAAGGCATGACTTCCGTCAAAAGTAGATAGCCATAGATGTTCACCGATGACCTCACCGGAGAGAAATCTGTAATCTCCAGTTTCAGTCCTGAAGGTCCCTTGTACCTCATTTGTTTCTTCATTTTGGACAAATTCACCAATAGCAGGGTACTGCCCGGTACTATCTTCGATTCCGAAGGTAACTGCCCATTTGCCCTCGATATTGAATCCCTTATCCTGTTCAATATGCTGAAATCGATCACCCTTCCCATGTCTGGCCAGGAATGGAATGGAATATTGACCCTTGGAAGGAACGTGCCATCTTCCTTCCATAACATCCTCTTCGAAATAAGCCAGGATATAGGTGCCATATACAGGAAAGTGAAGTTTTAGGCTGTCTCTGCCATTAGCTCTGTTTCTTCCGAAGGTGAGATCATCCAGAATAATGCGCTCTTTACCGTTGATGATCTCAATGTGAAAGCTGTCAGGCTTATCATAGACCACTTCGAATAAGAACGGTAGTTTATTATCTCTCGAAAATTGCCTTTTGTATTCGTTATCGAGATACACACCGCCAGAAGACAGATCAAGTTCCGCTCTCCATATTCCGGGCGGCAGGGCGCTGAACTGATTTTCTATTACCACACATGACTGACAGCAGAATGTCAGCGAAAGGGCTATCACCCAAAGTTTAGCTTGATCTTTCACCAATAAAATGATCTTTCTTGTATTTGAACAAAATGTTGAAAGAGGTCAGACTACCGTAGATCCTTGTGAGATATTGTTGCAAATTGACCTTGTCTTCATCTGTCAGCTTCTTGTTGCTGTTTATTCGCTGCTCCATAACCCGCAGGCGATCTCTGACCATAACGATCTTATGGAAAAAGGTGTCGATAGGGATTTCTTTAGGTTGCAAGCTGTCATCTCCCGGTTTCAAGATCATGACACCATCGTCCCATCTATCTCCCAGTTCTATAACCTCAGAAATATCCGACATCGTCCTCAGAATACGCCGAAGGCTTTTTTCCGCTTCTGTGAAGGAAACTTCCTGAGTAGGCTCGATCCTTTCTATGACTTCCCATTTTTCATATTCCTTGCCGACATGTTTGATGCCAAATTGCATAAAACAACATTTGTAGGCGGCGACATCGATCCCAATGACAACACCATCTCCATACGCCGGATGCTTTACCCGGCTACCAACTCCTAAAGTAGAATTATCCATAGCGATTTAGATCTTTAAAAAGGATCTTATACGATCCTTGACTTTGATATAATAAATGCCATCTGGCCATTGTTCAACATTCTGTTCAACTTCTCCATCAATCGACCCATCTGACATCAATCTACCATTTGAATTGTATATCCTGTAAATACTTCTCTTACTACTGTGTATGTAGAGAATGTTCGAAGTAGGATTAGGATATACGGAAAGGGAAAAGGTTTCCTCTCCATTATCCGCGGAGGTGACGATCTCCTCGATCTCAAAATCCCAAATACCTCTGCCATAGGTTCCAAATCTTGCCACTTTGGATTCTGGTAAATATTCTACTGACCAATAGGTCTGGGCCGGAGTAGTCTGACCTGTGAGATCATACCATTTGGCATCTTGTTGAATAAAAACGTACGGCCCGGCCTCGGTTGCAGCGAACAGCATGCTTTCATCTTCATTAGCGGCAAGCGCGAATACCAGTGTTGAGGGAAGCCCTTCAGACATTGGCCGAAAGATCTTACCGCCATCCTCAGAGTAAACCACAGGAGGATTGTTGTATCCACTACCTCCTGCATAGATAATGGATTCGTCATTTCCGCTGGGCAAAATGCTTGTACCATA
This sequence comes from Saprospiraceae bacterium, assembly GCA_033722295.1. Classification (GTDB taxonomy): domain Bacteria; phylum Bacteroidota; class Bacteroidia; order Chitinophagales; family Saprospiraceae; genus JAWVZH01. The sequence continues at coordinate 8,276 of JAWVZH010000084.1, read as the reverse complement.
GAGGTAATGTGATCCCGGGATCTTCAATATTGACTTAGAGAATACTTCTCCGCCGTTTTCACTATAAAAGAAATGCCCATTGGTGGTTGCCACAAATATTCGGTTGTGGTCTATGGAAGAAAATTCAATTGCGCCGATCCTGCCTTCATTACTTGCCTGGTAGAAGTCATAGTCCATTTGGCTCGCCGAGATCGCATTATTTATCACTTCGAGTTTAATGATATAGGAGCCAGCATCACCGTTGATGTTTCCGCCCGCTGCGAAAACAACATCCTTAGCAGGATCAGGATGTGGTGTGATGGGAGGGATCCAGACAGACTCGTTCTCACTTTCTATTGTGTAGGAGAGATTAGGGTAGTAAAGCGTGTGTGGGGAACCGTAATACGTTATCCATCCTCCGGGATAAACCGTCCAAAGGGATTGGCCATTTCTGGTAAATTCTATGTGACCGTAATCGCCGCTGATGACCTGATCGAAATCAATCCAGTCGGCATTGTCGATCCGGCCTCTTTGAAACCCTTGATCCTGTGATCCCGCATAGACAATGTCCGTATCGAGGGGGTCGGTTCTCACACTATAGTATTGACTGACATTCAATCCGTACAATCCTATATTAAGATTTCTGTTTCCGCCGTCTCTGGAAATGCTCAGTCCACCATGGTTGCTGATCAACAAGAATGGCTCACCCTCCTTATCCACGAATTCCTTGAAGTACATCATGTCTGCATGAAGCTTGTTGACCACATCGCCATAGTATTCCCCCCATGTGTTGATCGTCAACCAGCTTTTACCCGCATTGGTGCTCCTGTGGCACTCGACCGCACCGGCGAGCATAATATCTGGATCGGATGGACTGATGTATATACCTACAGACCATGGGTGGGCGGGTATAAAACCCAGTGCTTCCCAGGTCTGACCAATATCATCAGACCTCAGAACACGATTTTCACCGTTGTAAATAAAGAGTTGTAGCTGCTCTTCCCTGACTATACCGGTCATATTGGCCCTTGCTTCCCCAAATCCCGTGAAGTCATTGTCGAATTCCAATTCAAAGGTGCCCCTACCTTCATTATAAATGTGAATACGCAAGCTCTCCAGGCCTTCTTTTTCCACCATGAACAGGTCAGTTGAGAAGTGCGGGTTAAAGAGATGAAAAAGACCGGGATCGTGACTATTAAGCTCATTGATCACCTGAAAGGTTTCAGCGCCATCTGATGACCGGTATAGTTTCAAATTGGACCAGTATCCTGGTTTGGAAAGGACGAAGACCTGATCGTTAAATACGATGGGTGAAAAAGAATTTCCCCATCTATCATTAATAGGAATGCCGGTAGATGGTATCCAGGATTCACCACGATCAGTTGAATAATGAGGTATTCTGTTGATTATGGCAACAAGCCTCTCCTCACCCTTATGCTCTATGAACTCAAGCAGTCTTCCACCGAATCTGAGATCATCGTTGACCACAGTCCAGTCCAGTCCTTGAAGTCCGCTTTTGAACAATGAACCACCTGCAGATATGACATATATTTTATCTTCTTCCTCATGATAGGCAGTTGCAATAACGCTACCCGCCTGGTTTGAGCTTCCCCGTTCTCGCCATTCACCCATCACCTGACCATCAGCAAATACTTCTGTTACTCCTCTTACAACATTATGACCACGTTCTGACTGTTGGATTTTGTATTTTTTAAATGCATTATTGTATTCTATCGTTTTCCAATCGGTCGTGGAGTCGGTCCGATGCATATCTTCCAACCATCTTTTCCTTGCTTCGCTTTTTCCATCTTCTTCCATATCCCACTTAACAGAGGTTCTCGTCGGGGGAGGCATCTCCGTATCAGAATCAGAATGATGGGCACATGAAAATGCCCCGATTACAATTGCGATGATGATGGCATATCTAATCATTGTTAACGGCAGTTTCTTTATGGTAATAATCATCTATTTTTCTTTCGTGAGGAAGACCTAGCTTATTGACAGATTTTGCAACTATCATACTAACGGTTGCATCGCCAGTAACATTAACCATAGTCCTCATCATATCCAATGGACGATCCACTGCAAATATAAGAGCCAGACCGATAGCTAGCATCTCAGCGGGCAACCCAACAGCCTCAAGCACAATTACCAACATGACCATACCAGCGCCAGGAACTGCGGCTGAACCTATGGAAGCGAGGGTAGCAGTTAATACTATTGTAAGCTGTCCGGAGAGACTCAGATCAAACTGTAATGCCTGACATATGAATACGGCTGCGACAGCCTGGTACAGGCTCGTGCCATCCATATTTATCGTGGCACCAACCGGACATACAAAACTCGCCACTTCACCTTCCACTCCCAGATGTTCTTCTACTCTTTCCATGGTAACGGGCAAGGTAGCTGCACTCGAAGATGTGGAAAATGCCAAAAGTTGAGCAGGACTGATACCATTGAGAAAATATCCGGGTTTTTTCCCTGTGATCAGAAATACACCAATGATGTAAATCACGATCATCAATGCAAGACCTGCGATCACGGTAAGGCCATAATACCCCAAAGCTACCAAAAGGTCTGGATTGGAATATTCGGCGATAAGAGATGCAAGCAATGCGAAAACTGCGTAAGGAGCGAGTAACATGATGATATCCACCATCTTCATGACGATCTCATTCAACCCGGTGATAATTCTCTGTATGGGTTCGGCGAGATGCTTTTCGATGAGCAGGAGACTTATCCCGAAAAAAATGACCACAAATATCACCTGTAGCATATTCGTATTGTCGCTCGCTGCAGAAAAGAAATTATCGGGCACAATATCTACCAGGAACTTCAGTGGACCTGCATCCTTTTGGGCTATGGCAGATTCAACCCTCGTTGTGGCATCCTGGCCGAACTCTCCGCTCAACTGTGCTATAGTTTCTTCTCCCAATGTATTGCCAGGTTGAAAGATGTTGACGAGTAACAATCCAACAGTAATGGCAATGACCGTTGAAACAATGTAAAGCCCGATTGTCCTTCCACCCATGCGCGAGAACTGGGCAATATCCTGAAGGTCGGAAATGCCTTTGGCCAGAGAGACAATGATGAGAGGTATTGCGATCAATTTCAACAAGTTGATAAAGATCGTTCCTACTGGTTTGATCCAGTCCTCGGTGAATTGAGGCCCCCATGATGTCCTTGATGCTACAATTCCGAAGATGACGCCCAGGACCATTCCTATAAGTATCTGCCAGTGAAGTTCCAGTTTTTTCATGTGGAAAAGATAGGCCAATTTTGGCAGAGCCACTCAATCGTCAAATGGGTTTTATGGCACGGGTCATCTCCCTCTTTCCGGGAGGACCAGGAATTTTTTCTGTATGAAAACCACTTGATTGGAGATTGCGCCGAAATTGCCCTTGTGAACAGTAGGTGGTCAATATTCCTCCGGGAGCCAATATCCTAAAGCAGAGATCCGTGGCCTTTCTGTCCCATAATTCAGGTTGTGTTCTGGGGCCGAAAGCATCATAGAAGATGACATCCGCGAACGACTCCTCCCAGCTCGATTCTAAAAAATCACCTATGCAAACTTGAGCCTCTATGGGTACATGGTTGATCACTTCAATCGTCTTCTCTACTTCATGAAGGTTATGGAAGACTTTCGTTTCTTGTTCTGAAAGTTCCAGTAGTTCCGGGATAAAAAGGTTCTTGGCCAGATCGATATCTAGCATGTTCAATTCCGACGCCAGATAATGGAGGCCGATCTTCTTCTCAAGACAATATTGTATCGCCAATACTGCGTTAAGCCCTGTTCCGAAACCCATCTCAAAGACGCGGATCTGATCGGGATGATATCTTGCAAAATAGTGATCCAGCCCGGATTTGATGAATACATGCTGACTCTCACTTAATGCACCATGCATCGAATGATAGCGTACATCGAAGGTCGGATGGATCGCAGTGAGCGAACCATCAGCCGTCCGGACTATGACAGGATTGATCCTTATAGTGGAAGAATTGAAATAAAGGTATGTATCATGTCTCCAAGAGAAAAATCACTGGGACATCCGAGACCCCTATTACAGGAAGTGAAGAAAATTGTGCTAAGGGCGACTAGTGCGATTTGAATTTTTTTATTCATGTCAGGCTCTTTGTATTACAAACGATAGCGTAATTGTCATTATTATAAGGCGCAAAATTAATCGTTAAACATCGTAAATCACAATTCTGTTTTATGCGGGTCCATTTCATAGCCGTTGGAGGCAGCATTATGCACAATATGGCCATTGCCATGCACAAGCTAGGTCACGACGTCACAGGGAGTGATGATATCATCTACGATCCTGCCCGGGGCAGATTGAAAGCTCAGGGACTATTACCTGAAAGTGAAGGATGGGATGCCGAAAGAATTTCTTCGGACTTAGATCTGGTAATAGTCGGGATGCATGCTCATGCCGATAATCCTGAATTATTGAAAGCCCAGGCGCTTGATCTTGATATTCAGTCCTTTCCCGAATATCTTGGAAATCACGCGGCAGACAAGATCACAGTAGCGGTGTGTGGAAGTCATGGTAAGACTACCACGACCTCGATGATCATGCACATCTTGCGCAAGAATAGAAGGTCGTTTGATTACGCTGTAGGTGCGGCTGTAGAAGGTTTTACTGATATGGTCCGCCTCTCCGATGCTCCTCTCATCGTAATTGAGGGAGATGAATATCTGAGTTCGCCATTGGACTCTCGCCCAAAATTTCTTCATTATGACCCCGATATTGCCATTCTGACGGGACTTGCCTGGGACCACATCAATGTTTTTCCAAGCTATGAGGATTATCTGCTGGCTTTCAAGAAATTATTGGGGTCGATCTCGAAGGATGGCGTTCTGATCTACAATCAATTTGATGATGAAGTCTCAAAATTTGTAAAAGAATCCAACGGCCATTTTAAAAAATTAAAATATTCGGAAATAGAATTTAAGCGGAGTGGAGAGAGCTACAGCATAAGGCTTAATGACGATGAGGTAACACTTCACCTCTATGGCGTTTATAATATTCAAAACCTCATGGCAGCCTGGCGGGCCTGTAAAGAGCTTGGGCTTTCTGATGTGGAAATACTAGGATCACTGCGTGATTTTAAATTGCCAGACAAACGGATGGATACTGTGTTCGCATCTCCTAAACTGAAGATATATAAAGATTATGCCCATGCTCCCTCGAAAGTCCGTGCAAGTATTGGGTCATTTGTGGAAATGTCGGGGACCTCAACTACGGTCGCTGTTCTGGAACTCCACACTTACAGTAGTTTGAACCGCGATTTTATACCACTCTACAAGGATGTCTTCAAGTCCGTGGACCATGCCATTCTATATTTCAATCCGCGTAACCTGACCATTAAAAGGTTGCCTGAGATGAAAGAAGATTATATCAGGAAAGCCTTTGATCAAAAAGATCTTCAGATCGTTACAGATGTGGAAAGACTGAAGGAACATGTTAAAAACCTGATTACTGATGATTGCCGGATATTACTGATGAGTTCGAGCAATTTCGGAGGTATTGTATGGGAAGAAATAATAGAGTGAAAGGGGAGAGGAAGCTTTTGATGTACACATTTTATGGAATAGACTCTCAGAAGATTCCAGTACGCCTTATTTTTGACGCCTAAATTAAAAACGATGTCCAGAGAAATAGCCCTTAGGGATGCGCTGAATGAAGCAATGTCTGAAGAAATGAGAAGAGATGAAAACGTCTTTCTCATGGGGGAGGAGGTCGCCGAGTACAATGGCGCGTACAAAGTCAGTAAAGGAATGTTGGACGAGTTCGGTCCTGAAAGGGTGATAGATACACCGATATCAGAACTGGGTTTTGCCGGCATCGGTGTTGGAGCTGCGATGAATGGCCTCAAGCCTATCGTTGAATTCATGACCTGGAACTTTGCTGTCTTGGCTTTCGATCAGATCGTCAATAATGCCGCCAAGACACTCAGCCAGTCGGCGGGAGAATTCAAGTGTCCTATTGTCTTCAGAGGCCCAAGTGGAAGCGCTGGACAGCTAGCTCAGCAACACAGTCAGATGTTCGAAAGCTGGTTGGCCAATTGTCCAGGACTCAAGGTGATCAGCTGTATTGATCCGAAAGATGCCAAAGGCCTACTCAAATCAGCCATCAGGGACGAAGATCCAGTCTGTATGATGGAATCAGAAATGATGTACGGATTCAAAGGTGAGGTCCCGGATGAAGACGAAGATTATACAGTTCCCATAGGTAAGGCAGCAGTCAGAAAAGAAGGAAGCGACGTCACTATTGTCAGTTTCAATAAAATGATCGAGGCCTGTAAGGAAGCTGCCGATAAACTGGCAGGTGATGACATTGATGCGGAGATCATAGATCTGAGAACCATTAGACCCCTTGATCACGAAGCGATCGTCGAATCAGTCAAGAAAACTAACCGGCTTGTTGTTGTCGATGAGTCCTGGCCGTTTGCCGGGGTCTCAGCTGAGATAGCTTATGAAGTTCAGAAGTATGCTTTCGATTATCTGGATGCACCCGTAACAAGGGTGAATTCTGCTGATACTTCCTTGCCGTATGCTCCGACACTCGTGGATGCATATCTACCTAATGCGGAGAAGATCATAGAAGCGGCCCGTGCGGTGCTTTACAAGTAGTGCGTGACCTCATTTTGGTTAGGTCCAGATAGGGGAGCGTTATAATCCTGGAAATTCCTGAAAAAGACTTTTGTTAGTTCAACATGGCGTTCAGGGAAGAAGGACCCTCTCCACCCGGCTTCCAAAATTGCCGTATAACTTTACAATTACCATGCCTCTGCCAGATAGGTCAGATAGGTCAAATGATCCCTCCTGAATATCAGATTCAAATAGCTTCATTCCTGTCAAATCAAAAACTGCGACAGAGCTATAGTGTGTCTTATCTGATTCTTTTAATTGAAGTATGCCCGTCGAGCTGGGATTAGGGAAAATCACAGAAGGTGTCAGATCGTTGATGAATTGATCGAAATGCAATTGTCTGGTCACGATGAAGTGCTCGATCTCTTCGAAACTCTTTTCCCAGTCCCTCTTTCGCCTGGGGTAGTGCCATCTTTCTTTCTGATCCAAAATGTGAGGCTCGATACTCTCTTTCCATTCACGGGCCAGGCCGAGCATTCGCTCAGGCGCAAGGAGGTCGTTCCTGAGATCAAAGTACCTTTTACGCAATGACTGGATGAAATGATCAGAGTTTAGTAATACATCGTAAAGCTGATAGTATTTGGATGGATAACGACTTGTAAATCCCGCTTCAGAGTTGAGTCTGGTGAACGGGTTCTGGCCGGGAAACTTGAAGGTCGCATCCATATCGAAGAGGATAAACTTATATGGTAGGTCCGTATTGGTCTTATGCCAAAACTTAATGTTGTTATGAGGCCAGTCTGTGTTTGCAAAAAAGGTTTGAAAGAGGAAATAATCAACCAGGTTTTCGAAATCATAGAATTGCTCGAACCGCCTTCTTTCCATAGCATCATCAAGGTCTAAATGACGGACAGGACGTGAGGCAAAATATCCTGATTCTGGACCGCTCAACAAAGTGATCTCATCGGCAGTCAGGTCTTCAATACCGGCGATAAAATCATCATCTGTAGCTTCATGCAGACTATAGATGCCCCAGTATTCTCCGTTCAGGAAGACGACGCATGGTCTCGAACGCTGGCCATAGACCAGGTTTTCTTCACCGATGATACGCATGACCAGATCATCTCGAAATCCGAAATCTGTAAATTCATTGCCGATAAAATCGCTATGAAAACTTCTGACGAGTACGCGATTCAAGTCATGATCTCTGTTGAGAAAGTGACCGGGAAACTTTAAACTGTCGTATTTAGGTCTGAAGTAGACCTTCAAAGACTTTTGAGGAAGATCACGGGTGGCATGTCCATGTATTCTTATGCCTACCTCTGCATCAAGTAAGATTTCATCATCGTTATAAAGCAATATCCTGGCTGGTCTTTCCCAGTCCCTTCCCTCTTGTTTGAAGTTCTCATTCTCTCCAGGGACCATAATACCGAATTCTTCATTAAACAGATTATCCTCTTGTGATTCAATGAGAACTACTGGTAGATCGACTTTGCGCTGAAGTATAGTTCTGTCCACAAATGTCTGGTCTTTGAAGGACAAGATGCGGCCGGAATCGTCAAGACAAGTGATGCCGACATGTGGGAACTTCATGAGCCTTGCTGGAGGCCGAAAATTTTCAATGGTCGGGAAAAGTGCGTAATAAAAATTAAGGATACTTTGATCGTTCAATTCGACGTTAAGACTATTACCTCTGGTT
>JAWVZH010000083.1:0-13819 GCA_033722295.1 Saprospiraceae bacterium | reverse complement strand
GTAGAGCGGGTGCGACCATGTAATGATGAATCTATAAAGCAAGAGGTCATCTTGCGCGCGAGATGCGGAGGGGGATACAGTTTTACATCAAGCCATGCCACAAATCATTTTGGACTTTCCATGGTTTTATTTCTCTTGCTTGGAAACAGGATTGCCTGGCGGTGGCTTATATTTCTTTGGGCAGCACTCGTATCATACGCGCAGATTTATGTTGGTGTTCATTACCCGCTGGATATACTTGGAGGAGCAGTCCTGGGAGTAATGCTGGGTTATCTGGTATATGCTACAGTAAATTGGTTTATTTTTTCCTATGATATATGACGGTAATAATCAATGGGGTTACTGCTCAATGAGAGTCTGATCTTCATGCATATAGTGAAGACAACCAACCATTATGAAGGCAAACTGAATGTTGGAGCGGATTATTTAATTGATCGTGCACAGACTGCCACTAAAAAGATCAAAAGATTGGTTCTGCATAACTATTGATCAAAACCTTGCGTTAACAATCATGACACATGAAAACAGGTTAAATATTACAAAAAATGAAAATTATATCACTCTGGGCATTATTGATTATCATAGCCTCATCTCCAGCTGTGTGTCAGGAAGATATTGAGGCGGAATTCGAGGCCGAGTATGAAAAAAGGATTATCAAGACACGCATCAATGGTGTCTATATACCCAAGGACTTCGAGGATGCATTCCTTGAACTGGAGCGGCTCTCTCATCCGGAAGATTTAAGAAAATTTAAAGAGCAACCTGAAGAAGAGGTAGCTCGCAAACTTCATTTTGGTTTGGGAAAGTGGATGATGTTGAATTGGTCTTTTTACGAAGGGTCCCGATTCTCTCATTATCTCAAACAGAGAGGTTTGCATTTTCCGGATGACATGGTACAAGTTACGTTACGTCTGTTTCACAGACATTTAAACGATAAGCCACTGGAAGAGGATGCATTGATCCGGGAATATGCGGACAGAAGGGAAGAAGAGTATCAGCGTAGGCTGGATTCTGCTGAAACGATCGAAGTGCGTAAGCGTCCACGGCCCCAAAGCGATACTTTAAAGAATGAAAAGAACCCTGAGCGCCAGTGAACAAACTTGACACAAATTGTAGTACGGACTCCGATATACTTTAAAAGTATTTATCCCAAGACCTTGATATCCGATGTTCGAGTAAAAGAGGGCTAACTGGATACCGGCCTAACCAATACATCAAACAATCCTTAATATTATTTTCTACTTTTGCCATTCATCCAAAAATCAGCGATACTTCTAGTATGGGGAAAAAGTTAATGATCGTAGAGTCTCCGGCGAAGGCCAAGACAATTGAGAAATATCTGGGGGGAGAGTTCAATGTGAAGTCCAGCTATGGCCATATCCGAGACCTGGACAAGGGTAAGAATGGAGTTGATGTAGAGCAAGGATTCAAACCTAAATATGTCGTCAGCCCCGAGAAGAAAAAGGTAGTCAAGGAACTCAGATCACTTGCCAAGTCGAGTGATGAAGTATGGCTGGCTACAGATGAGGACCGTGAAGGAGAAGCCATTTCATGGCATCTTTGTGAAGTTTTGAAACTGGATCCCGATAAAACCAACCGTATCGTATTCAATGAGATCACAAAACCGGCCATACAGAGGGCGGTCAATTCACCTCGCCAGGTGGATATTAACCTTGTTGATGCCCAACAGGCCCGGCGGGTTCTGGACAGATTGGTTGGTTTTGAGCTTTCAGAATTACTATGGAAGAAGGTTCGGAACAAACTGAGCGCGGGTCGGGTGCAGTCAGTTGCAGTTAAACTGATAGTCGAAAAAGAGCGTGAGATCCAGACCTTCACACCTGAAAATTATTTTAAGCTCACAGCGATCTTCATGGTGTCGGGTGAAAATGGACAGACCGCGGAACTTAAAGCCGACTTTCATCGCCGACTCAAGGATAAAGAGGAAGCGCGTGAGATCCTCAGTAATTTGCATGGCGGAAAGTTTACCATCGATGGTATAGAGAAAAAGCCATTGAAGCGAAAGCCTGCGCCGCCCTTCACAACATCAACGCTCCAGCAGGAAGCGAGTCGTAAACTTGGATTTGCTGTTAACAGGACGATGTCGGCAGCCCAGCGTCTTTATGAAAAGGGCCGCATCACTTACATGAGAACAGATTCTACAACCATGAGCAAGACCGCACTGGGTCAGATAGCCGACAAGATCAAGGAGACCTTCGGTGAGGATTACGTGAATGTGAGACAGTTTAAATCCAAGAGTTCATCCGCTCAGGAAGCCCACGAAGCGATCAGACCTACGTATGTCGATAATACTGAGGCAGGTGACTCGAGGGATGAAAAGCGATTGTATGAACTGATATGGAAGCGGGCTGTGGCATCCCAGATGTCAGAGGCCAGACTGGAGAAGACTACGGTGCGCATCGTGAATTCGAATCTTGAAAAAGACTACTTCAAGGCCGAGGGCGAGGTATTACTGTTTGATGGATTTTTGAAGGTATACCTCGAATCTACGGATGATGAGGAAGAAGAGGCGAAGGGCATTTTACCGCCATTGAAGGAAGGTCAGGAGATCGAACTGCATCATCTCAGGGCGCTGGAAAGATTTACTAGACCGCCTGCGAGATATACTGAAGCCAGTTTGGTAAAAAAACTGGAAGAGCTGGGTATAGGGAGACCGTCCACTTATGCACCGACGATCACCAAGATAATGGAAAAAGGACGGGGATATGTGACCAAGGAAAGCCGGGATGGAACTCCCAGGGATTATGTCAGCCTGACTATGGGACTTGATGGGGACATAGTCAGTGAAACGCGGACTGAAATTACCGGCAGCACAAACAATAGACTTTATGCCAGTGATATCGGTATGGTTGTCTCAGATTTTCTGTCTGAGCACTTTGAGAATATCATGGAATATTCTTTCACTGCCAGGATCGAGAAGAAATTCGATACAATAGCCGAAGGCAAAGAGGAATGGACAGAGATGGTAGAGGAGTTCTATGAACCATTCCATCAGAAGGTAGAAGACACTCTTGAAACTGCCGAAAGAGCCAAGGGTAGGAGGGTCCTTGGTGAAGATCCTAAAACAGGACATACTGTGCTTGTTCAAATGAGCCGTTTTGGCCCTGTAGCGCAAATAGGTACTCCCGAAGAGGTTGGTGAGGAGGGTAAACCTCAGTTTGCAAACCTGAAACCGGGCCAATCTATAGAAACATTGACCTATGAAGAGGCTATGGATCTGTTCAAGCTGCCTAGGAAACTTGGAGAATTCCAGGGCCATGAGATCGTTGTGAATAGCGGGAGATATGGTCCGTATATCAAGTGGTCTGAAAAATTTGTGAATATTCCGAGAAGCAAAGACCCGTTAGAATTGGAATACGATGAAGCAGTCGAACTGGTAAAGGAAAAGATAAAGGCGGATGAGCCGATCGGTACCTACCGAGGAAAACCTATAACCAAAGGGAAGGGCAGATTCGGGCCTTTTTTGAAATGGGATGGCATGTTTGTCAATATTCCCAAAAAATATGATCCTGATAATCTGCCAATGGATGATGCTTTGGAGCTTATCGAGAAAAAGCGGATAAAAGAAGCCAACAGGTACATTCACAATTGGCCGGAACTCGATCTATCGGTGCAGAATGGTCGATGGGGTCCGTTTATCAAGTTTAAAAAGAAAAATATTTCTTTTCCCAAGAAGGATGGTAAGCGAATCACCCAGGAGGAGGCTGCGGAAATGAGTTTGTCGGACATTAAGGCATTGGTTGAAAAGGAAGTGCCCAACGCATTCAAGAAAAGTGCACAGAAGAAGTCGACGACTTCCAAATAGCCTTCGACCATCAATTCGTACTCTTATACGTTATAGCAACATACCACATAGAATATGTCTGTTGAAGTCACTCATCTTACCAAGATCTACGGTACGCAAAAAGCTTTGGATGATGTTACATTTTCCGCCAGAAGAGGGGAGATACTGGGTTTTTTAGGGCCAAATGGAGCTGGTAAGACCACAACTATGAAGATCATCACGAGTTATCTGGAGCCTGATGACGGCAAAGCTACCGTGTGTGGTATCGATGTGGCAGAACATCCTCTTGAGGTCAGAAGGAAAGTGGGCTATCTGCCTGAGCATAACAGCTTATATTACGACATGTATGTCAGGGAGTTCCTGGGCTTTGTTGCCGGCATACATGGAATAACGGACAAAAGAACGGCTGTCAGCCAAATGATAGAGCAAACGGGTCTGGAGAATGAATCTCACAAGAAGATCGGTATGCTGAGCAAAGGGTATAAACAGAGAGTTGGCTTGGCTCAGGCATTGATTCATGATCCTGAAGTTTTGGTGCTGGACGAGCCTACCTCTGGCCTGGACCCCAATCAACTTTTGGAGATCAGAAGACTCATCAAAGAGCTCGGAACAGCAAAGACTGTCATTTTTAGCACACATATTATGCAGGAGGTGCAGGCACTGTGTGACCGTGTTGTGATCATAGATAACGGTAAGATCGTTGCCGACAAATCGATCAAGGATATCGATTCTCTGATCAAGGGAGAGCGGAGGCTGATGATCGAACTCAGTTCGCCATTACCACAGGAGGTGTTTTTGAAAATAGATGGGGTTACAGGTATAGTGAAAGATACACCGACTGAATGGTCCATTTATCATGATGACAAAAAGGACATCAGGGCAGATGTGTTCAAAACGGTCGTGGAGCAAAAAGGTGTGATCTTAGGTATGGAAAGAACTAGATCCAGTGTTGAAGATGTGTTTCAAACAGTAACTAAGAAGTGATATGCTGAATATATATTTTAAAGAGCTCATTTCCTTTTTTAGTTCATTGATCGGTTATGTGGTCATCGCTATATTTCTTCTGTTTCTGGGATTGATCATCTGGGTATTCCCCGATTACAGCATCCTGTACTATTATTATGCAACATTGGATCAGCTATTTGAGATCTCGCCAATGGTATTCTTATTCTTGATCCCGGCGATTACAATGAGGAGCTTTTCCGAGGAGAAGCAGAGCGGCACACTTGAACTTTTGCAAACCAAACCATTGACAAGTTGGGATATAGTTCTGGGAAAATATTTTGCCAGTTTGACCCTGGTGATCTTTGCACTGATCCCTACAGTCTTATATTATTATACAGTTCATAATCTGGGTTCACCCCCTGGCAATATTGATGCTGGAGCTGTACTTGGCTCTTACATCGGGCTGATACTATTAGCAGCTGCGTTCACAGCCATCGGTGTGTTAGCTTCTGCACTTTCATCCAATCAAATAGTGTCTTTCTTGCTGGCGGCCTTTATCTGTTTTATTCTTTTCTGGGGCTTTTTATTCTTAAGCAAGCTACCCGGAGTGGTCGGCACCTGGGATGTATTCATACAATGGTTGGGATTGGACTACCACTATCAGAGGATCAGTCAGGGTCTGATAGATACACGTAACGTGATATATCTGTTATCTGTGACAGTACTATTCCTTCTGATCGCAACTAATAAACTTGAAACAGAGAAGTCATGAGGGGCAAGATGAGTCATATTGAACTGTTACTGATCCTGGCCATCATTGTTGTAGTAAATGTTCTTGGACAATACTTCTATACACAGATAGATCTCACCGAGGAGAAGCGATTCACCCTGGCTGAACCTACAGTAGATGTTCTGGAAGATCTCAATGACGTGGTGACGATACAGATCTTGCTAGAAGGGGAATTTCCAGCTGGCTTTAGAAGATTACAGGCAGGTGTGGAAGAAACATTGAGAAGATTCAGATCCTACACGCCGTATATCGAGATCACCTACATGGACCCGAATGAGGGAAATGTTGAAAAGGTGAACGCCATGAGACAGAACTTGGCTGAGCGAGGCATAGTCCCTGTGAATCTGCGTGTTAATGATGGCACAGAGATGAAGGAAAAACTGATTTATCCGTATGCTATTTTTAATTATGCCGGAAGATCCACTGTCGTCAACTTCCTTGAAAACAATCCGGGTTTCAATCAGGAAGAGAACCTCAATAACTCCGTAACTCAGCTCGAATACAAATTTATCGATGCTATTAATAAGATCCAGGATCCCATCAGGGCCAATATATTATTTACGACAGGGCGGGGTGAGCTATCGGACGAGAAGACGGCAAGTTTTGAAGCCGAACTGAGAAAATACTACCTCACGGACCGCTTGCCCATTGACAGTTCGATTTCCATAAGTAATGAGGTTGATCTGGTTATCGTAGCAAAGCCTACCAAGCCATTTTCAAGAAGGGATAAGTTTGTTCTGGACCAGTACATCATGAATGGTGGCAAGGTGCTTTGGCTGATCGACAAATTGGCTGTTAACCTGGACAGCCTCAACAATACGAATACTTTTGTTCCGCCGGTGGTTCCGACAGACCTTGACGATCTTTTTTTCAATTATGGATTCAGAATAAATGCAGATCTGGTTTTAGATCTGGAATGCACAAGAATTCCCCAGGTTATCGGTCAGCAAGGCGGCCGACCCCAGATCGAGCTGATACCCTGGTATTACCATACGCTTTCAGCTCCCAGGTCCAATCATCCGGTGTCTAAGAACCTAGATCGGGTAAACCTGTTCTTCCCAAGTTCGATAGATACTATCAAGACCAAGTATCCGGTCAAGAAGAGCGTATTATTGAGTTCGTCGGAGTATAGTAGAGTTCAGTTAACCCCGACTCGCGTGAATTTTGAGATACTTCGATACGAACCAGATCCCTCAAAGTTTGACCGACCTTTTCAGACTATGGCCGTAGCTCTTGAAGGTATTTTTCCTTCCCAGTTCGAAAACAACCTGTCCGCTGAAATGGAGTCGACCTTCGAACAACTGGGTATTGAATTTATGCCTAAGAGCCTCCCGACAAAGATGATCGTGATCTCCGATGGGGATATCGCAAAGAATCTTGTAGATAAAAATGGCAAACCACAACCTCTTGGATATAATAAATGGGAGAACTTCGTCTTTACAGGAAATCATGATCTACTCATGAACAGTGTTGAGTATCTGTTGGATGATTCAGGCTTGCTTGAGGCAAGATCCAAGGAGGTCAAGCTGCGATTGCTGGATCGAGTACGTTGTCAGAGTGAGCGTTTACAATGGCAACTGTTCAATATTGGCATCCCCCTTATATTTTTGGGTGTATTTGGTTTTGCTTTCAATTATTGGAGAAGAAAAAGATATTCCATATGAAAAGGTCATGGTGGCTTCTGATCATACTCTTAATCCTGTTGGCTGCATGGTTGTTCGTATCCCAGAAAGAAAAGTCTGCAATGGAAGAGCTTTCTTATGAACGGGATTTTTCTGTAGAAAAGATAGGACAGGTTGGAAGAATTCATATCGATTACGAGGAACGGGAACCTGTGGATATAATTAAAAAAGGTGATGCATGGTTTCTCAATGACACTATGGAGATCTGGAAACCGACGGTCTCTATAATTCTGCAGACTTTAAGAGATCTCGAGGTGAAATACACTCCACCAAAGGCTGCGCTACCCGGTTTTCGGAAAGATATTGATGAGTTCGGTATTCATGTCAAGGTATATAATGTTCAGGAAGACCTGATGACGGCTTTTTCTATAGGTGGAGTAACGCCCGGTGAAGATGGAACATTTGTATTAAAAGAGGGGTCAGATCAACCGTTTGTAGTCGGAATTCCTTATCAGGAAGGAACGATCAGAAATAGATTTTTCGTAGACGAAGAAGAATGGAAGAACAGATGGATATTTCGGGAAGATCTCGAGTCGATCAACAAAGTCAGCGTAGACTATTCCAAATTCCCACAGCACTCATTCGTGTTAGAACGGCAGGATGAGAATGAATATGCCATTGCCAGACCTAATGAGGAAGACCTGGGAGAGGCACCTAAGATTTTGAACAGAGGAAAAGCCGAGGCCTATCTGATGGCTTTTGAAAAGGTTGGAATAGAAGCATATGAGAATAGCTACAAAAAGAGAGACTCCATAAGGGCGCTACCACACTTTGCGAGAATTACGGTTGAAACTGACAGCGAGGTCAAATGGCTGAAACTCTATCCTATCAATCATAAAACAGGAGAGGTAGACCTCAGTAAAGATTTCGCAACAAGTGGACAATTATTTCGCTACCTGGGCGATTATAGTAGTGGAGACTTTGTCTTGATACAACACTTAACTATTGGGGACGCTTTGGTTACATATTCTGATCTTATGGAATAGTCTGTTCTTTACGGCTGGGGCGTTTATTGAAGAGTCATGGGGATTTTATGGACACAAGGTTATAAATCGGCATGCCGTGTATGCGCTCCCTCATTCTCTAAGGCAATATTTTATTCAACACATCAATTTTTTATCGGCTCATGCAATTGACGCGGACAAAAGGCGATATGCTTCCAGTACTGAAGCTTACCAGCATTATTTCGATTCTGAAATGTGGGAGCCATATATCGATATTGGTGTATCGCATACGCGAAAAGATTTGGCGCGGAAAGTTCCATCATGGATGATGATCCTGGAAGGTGATACGACATTGCTCTGCAGGAGCAGAGACAGCATATCACTTGGAAGGCTGGTAGACGAACTGCCTCATTACTTTTCGGGCTCGGAATGGGAGACCGGTGATACACTGTTTATCGATACGATGGCCAGACACGGAGTACTACCGATCGCTATTATTAGAAGATTCCATGCCCTGAAGACAGCTTTCAAGAAAGGTAATACAAGAGCAATTCTCGATCATGCATCCAACCTGGGCCATTACGTCGCTGATGCTCATGTACCTCTGCATACAACGGTTAACTATAATGGGCAGTTGACAGGCCAAAACGGGATCCATGCTTTTTGGGAAACCAGTATTCCTGAATTGTTAACGGAAGATTCATTTGACCTTGTGGTGGGACGCGCTGATTACGTCAGGGATGTCAAAACTTATGTATGGCAGATCATTCGAAGTTCTCACCTGTATGTGGCCGATGTCCTGAATAAGGAGAAAGAGTTAAGAGCGAAATGGCCGGATGGAAAAGAGACTTGTCCTATAGACAGAAATGGTAAAACCTTTTTCTGGCCATGTCCAGAATTAACGAGTGCTTATCATGAAGCGATGGGAGGTATGGTCGAATCACAGATGAGAAAAGCTATCTATGCAACAGCGTGTTTGTGGTGGACAGCATATGTAGAAGTCGGCCAACCTGTCCTGGGAAATCTTAATCATATGAGTAAGGAGTCTTCTGGGACCAACGCGCAGGAGAGCACGGATTGTGGACCCCGATGAATTGGCTGGGTCCGAGATAGTGAGAGCGCGGATAGCCTTATCTTTGACCGATGATGAACTCAGAAAAGAAAAGCAAAACCTATACGGCGATTACGGGATTGATCATGGGTATGGCCGAAGTTGTACCCGGTGTATCAGGTGGCACGATCGCTTTTGTCGCCGGGATCTATGAAAAACTGGTTGAAACCATAGATAACACACGAGTGGGAATAATTAACCTTAAGAAAGAAGGTGTTAGAGGATTTCTTAAGAGAATCGATCTGGCATTTATCTTCTCGTTGCTTTCCGGAATGGTACTGGGTATAATCACCGGGGTTTTGGCGATAACCTATTTTCTTGAAAATTATCCTCCGGTGATCTGGTCTTTTTTCTTTGGTCTTATTGTCGGTAGTTGTGTGTATATGCTAGCGAAACTACGCCTGAAATGGCAGACGTTTCTTATACTCGGCATCGGAGCGGCAGTGGCCTATACTATCGGACTTTATAATTACGGGTCGGGAATTGAATCAGGGTGGTTCATCTTGATCTGTGGGATGATCGCCATCACGGCTCTTGTACTTCCTGGTATATCAGGGAGTTTTATGCTGCTCATGTTAGGCATGTACACTTTCATAATAAATGATACTCTCAAGGGCTTACTAACGGACTTCTCATTCGGAAAACTATACACACTGTTCATCTTCGGCCTTGGTTGTCTGATCGGTTTATTCAGTATAGCGAAGGCACTGCGATGGGCGCTGTCTGCATACTATAATACAAGTATAGCCTTGCTGACCGGTTTTATGATAGGTTCTCTCCAGCGCATATGGCCATGGAGAAATCCAGAATTGTTTCTCAATAAATCAACGGGAGAGATCACTGAGTTGACTCTTTCTGAAGAGGAATACAAAGTCATTTCGGAAGTTCTTGTGACACCTTCAGCATACGAGGGTGACCCTCATCTTTTGTTGTCCTGTATGATATTCTTAATAGGACTTGTGGCTATAGGCCTATTCGCACGATACGAACGTGGTTAAAATAAAATGGACCCTCCAAGGGTCCCCACACCCTCCAAGGGTCATTATTTGATCGTTCTCCTTGGATTTTTAGCTGCAAAAAATAATAAAAGTGCCATAGGGCCTGAGTTTTTGCTTCCCTTGCCAAATTGCATTCTACTAAATGATGAATATTGCAGGCCCCTCCAAGGGTCCCCATACCCTCCAAGGGTATCACCCAGATTCCCCGTTTGTCTCAGCCTGCCTGTCAAAGTCAGTTTTAAAACATTTTACCACATAAATAATATATTATAAAAAATTTACATATTTTAGTGTTTTAATAGCAGTAGCTTACAAATTAAGGTTTTAATTAATATAACAACTACCAATTGCAATGAGACATTGTGCCCTTGTTATCGCCATCCTAACAACAGTAACAATTACGGCACAGACTCCTCTGATCGAAGAGTTGCAGCTTGCGCGTAAGCAATATGAACTAAAAGAGTTTGATCGTGCAAGGATAAATTTTGAATCGCTTGAAGTGCATAATGCACTGGCCGTAGAGGACATAAGAAGACTGGCCCTATGTTATGAGGCTTTAGGCTATCATGATGAAGCCATTTACAGATGGAACCAGGTTTTGATGTCCGGGAAGTATACCAATAAGGATCTGCTGTCACTGGCAGACCTTTTGAAATCACAGGCGAGATATGATGAGAGCCTTCAGATCCTTGAGGGTTATAAAGAAAGAGGAGGTGAGCTGGCCGATCACTATATAGAAAGTTGCCGGTTTGCCAAGCGTGTAGTGACTGAAGAGTCTCGCTGTGATCTTGAAAATTTGGCACTCAATACCAGCAGTGCTGAAACCGGAGTCTCCTTCCATAAAGGTGAACTCGTTTATGCCACCCATTTTGTTGATCTTCAATCCAGATTTTCAATAAAAGGTGAAATGGATAACAGGCCCAAGGCTGTTCTTTTATCCACACCCGATGGTGAAAACGTCGATCATACTGACCCACTAAAAGTTCAGGATCGGGAAGGAGATAGCTTTGGCTTTGTCTCCTACGCGGCGAACGGCCGGTTGATGGTATATGTCAAATCTGAATTTAAAGCGGACGCCTCAGCCGTTGAAAAAGCATATGACGGTATGGCATTGTTCTATGCCGTCTCTGATGAAAGCGGAGCATGGAAGGATGATATAGCCTTTCCATTCAATAGTACGGAATATGACAATGGTTTTCCTTTTGTCAGTGATGATGGTAAATCCCTTTTCTACTCGTCTGATATGCCAGGTGGAAGTGGTGGGTTTGACATTTATGTATCACATTTTGAAAATGGAAACTGGACATTACCCGAAAATCTGGGTCCTGAGGTCAATACGCCCGGTAATGAAATCACGCCTTATCTGAGTGATGGTAAACTTTACTTTGCTTCAGATTGGTTACCGGGACTGGGAGGGTATGATGTATACTCCATCCATAACGTTGATAATCATTGGATGGGACTGGCCCATATGGGGGCTTGTGTCAATTCTCCAGCGGATGATTTTGGTTTTGTCATGGACCCTGCAAGAAAGTCTGCCTACTTTACAAGTTCTAGAAAAGGCGGCAAGGGGTATGATGATATATATAGGATCAGGGACCACAATAATATCTCGGAGATAGAATTGGTGTCGACGCGTGCAATGGAGGTACCTGAGATCGGATCCCGAAGAATTACTCAGGATCGCCAAATAGAAGGCGAGTTGATCTACAAAACGGATGGCGATCTGAAGCAGTCTGATCTCTCAGGGCAGAAAATGACAGTACGGGAAAGAGATGATGAGGATATTGTGAGGTTGGAACTCCTGATGCATCATAAATTGGATGAGGCGCCTGTCCAGGTAAGTTCTAATGATCTCCCTCAACTGAATTTCGACGTGATCGATCTAGCGAGAGAAGGAACAGTGGAATTAGCTCCTTTGGAGATCGACAATAGAGAGATGTCTGAAACATATCCCGTGGCCAGCGGGCTGACAAAAAAAGGAATTGACATAGAGCGCAAGGAAGAAGCTATTAGCGAAAAAATGATTGATGACATAGGTCTCCCTTCAGAGGTGACAGACCTGTCTCAATATCTGATATTTGACGATCCCGTTATCCGGAATATGGTGCTGGTGCCTCAAGAGAAGGTGTATTTCATTCAAATTGCAGCGCTTAGGTTATATACCTCCGATCTGGATCGCTTTGATCATTTTAAAAGATATGGCAATGTGTACAAGGTCAACACCGGTGGCATGGTCAAGATAAGAATTGGATACTTTCGTACACAAAGGGAGGCTGTCTCCGTTCTGGAAGATTTGAAGAGACGTGGAATTCGGGAGGCTTTTGTAGTAGGTGATATTCTCGATGCGGAGAGAATGGAGCTTCTGGCTTCACCTCTGGATGCAGAGGAAGGTGAGATCGTCAATCTATCTAATGATGACCTTGTTCCATCATACATAAGCAAGTACAAAGTAAGAGTAGCATCATATCAATGGCCTTCACGATTTCAAACGAGTCAGATCGCCGATCTGGGACATATTGAACATTGGACAAAGGGTCCATGGAAGATCATTTTGCTTAGTGGATATTCAACCAAGGAGCAAGCTCTAGAAGTACTGGAGATCTGTAAGAAACGAGGATATGAGGATGCCTACATAGTAAAAGACAAGGAAGGCACACTGAAACGTATAGAGTAGGGCTGAGTCTAGTCTCTTTCGATTAAGGACAGAAAGGCTGCTACAATCCTGTAGTGGCCTTTCTGTTTGATAAGGGTTGGGAATATATCAGAAGGTCAACTGTGTCATCATGATATTGTCACCTCTTTTAAACTTTACATTTGTGGTTTGACCTTTTTCAAACTTACCAAGCACCTCCATATATTTATAGATATCACTGATTTCGTATTCTCCCACTCCCAGTATGATATCACCGGCTTTAAGTCCAGCTTTTTCTGCAGGTCGATCTGATCTCACACCATCGATACGAAGGCCTTGCCCTTGATACACGTAATCTGGCGTTATACCGAAGGTAACTTTGAAATCCATTCTTTCCTGTTGCTCATCTTTGGTTTTTATATAGTCAATATCCTGATAAGCATCGGCCAGCGCCACTATGTTGGCAGTTAGCCGTGTGATGCGGGCAAGTCCCTTATAATTGAGCTTGTGTGCATCATCTGTGGCTTTGTGATAATCCTCATGTTGACCGGTGAACAATGCCAATACAGCCATACTGTCGCGGTAAAAGACACTGTGATCTGAAGGTCCACTTCCTGACTCTTTCTTGATAAGTTGGAGGTCGGTATTGATATTGGCCTTTTCCAATACTTCGTCCCAGATAGAGGATGTTCCTGTACCGTTGACAACCAATTCATCTTCAGGAGATAAACGACCGACCATATCAAGATTGATCATGAATCTGATATCATCACGATCTACAGGCAAGTGGTCAATGAGATATTTGGAACCCCACAGGCCAAATTCTTCACCCGAAAATGCCACAAATAATATGTTACTGTTCAGTTTCTTTGTTTTGAGATGCCTGGCTATTGAAAAAAGGGCCGAAACACC
>JAWVZH010000082.1:0-13940 GCA_033722295.1 Saprospiraceae bacterium | reverse complement strand
TTTCATACCGTCTATGTGACCGCATATGATTCATGCTATAACTCCAATGTGGACTCAATAGTGGTTCATGTTCAGGATAAAGTAGCTCCTATTGCGGTTTGTGATCAGAATACAGTTGTTGCTCTGGACGATGATGGAATCGTTCATACGTACGCAGATATTTTCGATGATGGCAGCTTTGATGATTGCCAGATAAAGAAAATAGAAGTAAGGAGGATGGATGATCCGTGCATGAGCGGAACAGATGAATGGGGAGACTATGTGGAGTTCTGCTGCGCTGATGTCAATCGGGAGGTCATGGTAGCATTCCGTGTAGCGGATAAGAGTGGCAATTATGGTACCTGTATGGTGAGGGTACTTGTACAGGATAAATTGCCTCCAAGAGTCAAATGTCCGCCTAATATCACTGTGGACTGCAGATTTGACTATGACCCGAACAATCTTGACGTATTCGGCAAGATGGTACATTTCGACAGCCTCCGCGAACCTATCGTTATAGACAGCGACACTGTCAGGTTCGATGGTCCCGCTATAGATGGACTGGCGTATGATAACTGTCCTATGGTAATGGTGGATACCTCATGGTTCGAAAGATTCGACCAGTGTGGCAATGGCAGATTATACCGTGATTTTTATGCTGTCGATGCGCAAGGACAACGTTCGTTCATGTGTAGACAGCATATCACCTTTGTCAATTCTCGACCATTTACTGAAAGAGATATCATTTGGCCGGTTGACTTTGATACAGTCAACGTCTGTACGACATTTCCGTTTGATCCGGACTTTCTATCTGAAGAAAGAGCATATCCAAGATTCAGGATCGATGACGAGTGCTCATTACTGGGAGCTACTTATAAAGATCATGTCATCGATAACACGGGAGGAGCAGAAGGCTGCTTCAAGATACTGCGTAAATGGAAGGTGATCGACTGGTGTCAGAACTACAATAACGAGTTTGAGACATGGGAGCATGAGCAGGTGATCATCGTGGAGAACAACAGGCCGCCGGCCATCAGTTCACGCACCTGTCAGGATACGGTTATTTGTTTCTTCACTCCTAATTGTATCCCTCCTGAAATTACTCTTTCTATTGCTGCAATCGATGATTGTACACCGAGAGATCAATTATTCATAAAGGCTAAAATTGATTTTGATAACGACGGCTCTTTCGACACAACAAGGCTCGATGGTAACTCTGTTACCGACCAATTTCCTGCAGGTATTCACAGAATCAAGTGGTTCGTAGAGGATCTGTGTGGCAATGAAACTACATGTGAACATCTCTTTGAACTACGGAATTGTAAAGCGCCTCTGGCGTATTGTAGAACAGGCGCCATACTTGAGTTGGTGCCTTGGGATACGACCGGAGATGGAAATCCTGATACGGAAAAGGTCATTCTCTGGGCTAAGGACCTGGATGATGGAAGTTCTACAGCGTGTGGCACTGGCTTAGTATTCAGCTTCAGTGCAGATACGACCGAGAGAAGCCGTGTCTATGATTGTGACAGCATTGGAGATCGAATGGTTACCATTTATGTGACTGACAGACAAACGGGAGTGAGTAGTAGGTGTCGTACGATGGTGACAATTCAGGACAATAATAATGTGAGCGTTTGTCCTCAGACCCTGACAGGTAATATCTCTGGCCTGATCCATACTCCGGACACGGAAATGATGGAAGATGTGGCGGTTGAACTGGAAGGATCGGGTATGCCGGCAGATCTCACTGAGAACGGAATTTATGAATTCAATGGTATGCCATTTGGTGGTCATTACGTCCTCAAGCCAGGCAAGAATGATGATCCGATGAATGGTGTTTCCACTTCGGATATCGTTAAACTGCATCGTTACTTACTCGGTAAAACCACTCTGAATGGTCCATATGAGTACATTGCGGCTGACGTGAATATGTCCTCGACAATAACGGCGGCGGATATTTCAGAGATACGTAAGCTTATACTTGGCAGTACTTCGGAGTTCGCTTCCGGTAAATCCTGGAGATTTGTCGATGAAACCTATACGTTTAATGATCCTGATGATCCTCTCAGTGAGCAGTTTACGGAGATCGTGCGTTTTGAACCATTCCAGGATGACCAGACGGTCAACTGGGTAGGAGTGAAGTTGGGTGACCTGAACGGAGATGCGGCACCTGGAGTAGATCAGGACCTGTCCACCCGATCGGGTTATGTATTGTCTGCTGCAGAGCAGTTTACACCAGCGGATGAATTCGTCGAAGTGATCATCAGGAATACGGACTTGGCGGAATTGGAAGCTTGTCAATTCACTTTTGAGATTGATCTGGAAAGAGCTGAAATCGTCGAAGTCAGTCCTTTGAGAGATGATATGGGAGGAGGAAACTTCAATCTGGACTTGCTGCACATGGGTATTTTTACCTTCAGTTGGGATAATCCAGACAGAGAGCAGGTCAATGATTTGATCAAGGTACGACTCCTGAGCAAACAGGATGCCTTTGTCAGTGAAATGATCACCTTGACTAATGAGGTGACACGATCACTTGCAAGTGATGGCGGAGATGAGCGACCAGTGCAGCTCTCGTTCATGGAGTCTTCAGATATGCAGAGCGAGATCGAACTTTATCAAAACGTACCTAATCCCTGGAGTGACTGGACAGTGGTGCGATTCAAACTGCCTACTGACCAAAAGGTATCACTGACCATAGTCGATGCCAATGGACGTGAAGTGTGGAGAAAGGATGGAATGATGGATGAAGGAATGAATACGGTAAGGATCGAGAAAGGAAGTCTGATGTCATCAGGCGTATTATACTATCAACTTAAAACCGAGGATCAGGTCCTAACAAGAAAGATGCTCGTGCTGTAATACATTTTTAATCGAGAATGTACGATGAAAGGGCTGTCCGCCAAATGCGGATGGCCCTTTTCAGTATCAGTATCAGTATTAGTATCAGTATTCAGGGAACTGTGTCGGTATCCAGTTGGGAGCTGAGAGTAACAGTATATGTTGAATAATTTATTGTAGGAGAGAACACATGTGTTTGATCAAGGCTGAATCGGGGACACGGTCCTGATAAGATCATTATTCAGGAATCGTGTGATGTGGAGATTCTCACATGGCGCAGAGCTTCCAGATTATCATATTATATTTTTTTATTATGAATAAATGTGCCTATAAGTGCATTTTATATATTAAAATATTTTGTAATATGAATTTTTGTGTTACATTTGTTCCTGTTCAGGTGCTCCCCAAAGCTACCTGACTTTAGAACAAAACGATTTGGCCGTTTTATAACGTGCTAAATCTCGACTATGTATTTTTCATTTTCTGACTTAGGAGAATCCAGATTTTTCCGAAGTTTTAGCTGTGTAGCAGACTGGACTCAGAATATGAGTCAGCATACAGGGTGGTATTATCGCCTGTTGGCATTATTGCTGTTCTTCCTTCCGCTTGGTCTCCTTGCAGGAGAGAAGGATGACCGGCCCTGCTCATCTAGTAACACAGCTGTGGAGCTTTGTAAGAATATCAATGTTTCGCTGGACGAGAATTGTGGTGTCCGCGTACATCCTGAGATGGTCCTGGCAAATGATACCATCGATCCGGATGACTATGTCGTTGACATATTCTTTCACAATCAAAGCATTGGAGATAGTATCGATCTCAGTTATCTGGGTGAAACGCTGATCTATAGTGTTACCGACACGGCAACTGGAAATAATTGCTGGGGAAAGATACTGGTTGAAGATAAATTTGCACCTCTACTGACATGTACTGACGACACGGTTAATTGTGTAGAGTTCATGGATACCTTCAATACCAGCAAGATAAATGTCGTAGAACATTGCCAATCCTACAAACTTCGAATTCTTGATGAAAGGGTGAGACTGTTGAATTGTGACTCAAACTACCTCAAATCCGTTACACGAAGAATTGTTGCTGAAGACGCCAGCGGTAATGTCTCGGATACTTGCAGTCAAACGGTACTGATAGAGAGGTTTCCTCTGGGTGAGGTCACCCTGTCAGGACAGGACACCTCTATATACTGTGGAAGTCGATTTCGGCTGGATCAGAATGGGTTTATTGTTCCCAGAGATGTGTCTATTCCGGAATGGAACGGCATCCCGCTTTATCCCATGAGGGATTTTTTCTGCAACCTATCAGTGGAATATGAAGATGTACTGATGAGTGAGGTCAGGTGCACGAAAAGATGGCTTCGTACATGGACCATAACGGAGTGGTTCTGTCAGGAGGACCGTAATGTGATACGACAGCAATTAATTACAATTATTGACACTGCAGGCCCAGACATTCAGTTGCCACGGGATACCATCAAAGGAAAGGCGGGCCAGAGAAGTTGTGATGCTCTGGTACATATGCCGACTGCTGTCGTCAGTGATGCATGTAATGGTATTGAGCGAGTAGATATGGTATATCCCGGAGGATTTAGCGGCGATCAGAACGGGGGATATATCAGACTGCCCATCGGACTCAATGAAGTCGTGTACCGAGTCTTCGACAGTTGCTATAATATGAGCACAGATACACTGCTTGTTGAAGTGGAAGACAGAGTAGCTCCGATCGCCATATGTCAACAAAATACGACCGTTGCACTGGATAATGACGGATTGACCCAGGTCAGAGCAGAAATATTTGATGATGGAAGCTTTGATGAGTGTGCCGTGGACCGGTTTGAAGTGCGTAGAATGGATGACACCTGTGGCACTGGCACCGATTGGGGCCCTTATGTCGAATTTTGCTGTAATGATCTGGACCGTGATGTCATGGTGGGATTCAGGGTCATTGACAAAAGTGGGAATGTGGGTCAGTGCATGGTCAATGTGCGTGTGCAAGATAAACAAAAACCGACCATTGTTGGATTACCAACTATTCGCATCAGTTGTCGATTTGACTTTGATCCAAATAATACCGAAGTCTTTGGAAAATTCGTAACCGCAGATTCATTGAGGGACAGCATAATACTTGATGCGGACTTCGTACAATTTATCGGCCAACCTCTTGATGGGGTCTATCGAGACAATTGTCCTCCGGTAATAGAGGAGGAAGTAGATACTACCAATCTGAATAATTGTGGTCTGGGTTATGTAGTACGCCTCTTTACCTTTACTGATGGACAAGGAAATGTCGAGACCCATAGCCAATCCATATTTTTCGAGAATCTCGATCCACTCGATAGCATCGACGTGATTTGGCCGGAACATCTCGATACTATGAACGTGTGCGGATTAGATAGCCTTGATCCTGAATTGCTACCTGATACTTTCGGATTTCCGAGATTTCCGACAGAGGACGAATGTAGCCTGGTAGGTGTAGATTATAAGGATCAGGTCATCGATGCCTCTCAGGGCAATGAGGCTTGTTTTAAGATCCTCAGGGAGTGGAAGGTGATCGACTGGTGTCAGAAAGTAAACGGCGAACACAGGCAATGGACCTACATTCAGGTAATAGAGAATGCCAATACCATCGCTCCAGTTATCGATTCAGCAAGTTGCAAGGACACATTGAAGTGTGTTTACAATACGAATTGCGATCCAGATTCTATAACACTTGTGGCTACAGCCACAGATGATTGTACAGATTCACTGGATCTTTTCTGGACCTACAAGATAGATCTGGGAAATGATGGTTCATTCGAAATCGAGGAGAACGGAAACGATGCGAGTGGCGTCTATCCGATCGATACGCATAAGATCAAGTTTGTTGTCGAGGATCTTTGCGGTAATAAGGACAGTTGCATATACCTTTTCGAGTTGAGAAACTGTAAGGGACCCCTGGCGTACTGCAAACCTAAGGTGATTGCTGAGCTCACCCCGGTCGATACGAATGGTGGAGGATTTGACGACGAGATCGCGAGGATCAATGCCGAGATATTCGATGATGGCAGCAGCCATTTTTGTGGACATCCTTTAGCATTCAGTTTTGACAGTGTGGATATTTCCGACAGTATCAGAATCTTCAATTGTGACTCTCTGGGTCCAGCAGGAGATGATACAATCAAACTCCTACAAATTTTTGTTATCGATACTATAACGGGACAATTCGCTTCGTGCATAGATACTTTGATCCTTCAGGATAATAATAATGTGAGTATTTGCCCAGAACCTTTAAGGTCAGGAAATGTAGCCGGTCAGTTGCGTACTCAGGATAAGCGAGAGATCAAGTCGATAGATGTGGAGCTGATGAACAGTGGATTTGCCATGCAGGAAACGGATCACAACGGGGAATATGCTTTTCCTGATATGCCTTTTGGAGGTATATATGATGTCGTGCCGAAGCATGACGAGGATCACATCAATGGAGTGAGTACCGCAGACCTGGTAGCGATCCAGAGACATCTGTTAGGCAAGCAGATCATCCAGGGTCCATATAACCTCATAGCAGCCGATGTCAACAATTCAGGTAATTTGTCAGCTGCTGATATTTCTGAAATAAGAAAATTGATCCTCGGCCGATATTCTGAGTTTTCAAATAACACGAGCTGGCGGTTTGTCGACGCCGATTATACTTTCAGAGACCCTCAAACTCCCTGGAAGGATAACTGGCCTGAAAAATATCATATCGAACCATTCAACGGAGATATGAAGATCGACTTTGTGGGTATGAAGATCGGGGATGTAACCGGTGATGTAGCCGTAAATGGAGCTGACGATGGCAATAAGCCAAGAGGTGCCATGACTCTTTTTACAGAGGATAGAGAGCTGACCAGGGGAGAGCGGGTGAGTATTCCCGTGACGTTCGATCAATTGGAAGAGGTCCAGGGATTCCAGTTTACATTGGAGTGGAACTTTGATTTTCTTCGGTTTGCACGCCTTGTACCGAATAATGGTCTTGATATAGGCATGGAGAATTTTAATCTGGAAATGACCGATAAAGGGATTCTTACGGCCTGCTGGCATACTACAAGCATTTGGCATTTGCCATCTGATATGCAAAAGACCATTTTTACTATTGAGTTTGAGGTTGATCGAGATGGTAGATTAAGTGATCTCATTGAGCTTTCTGATCGCATTACCAGAAACGAGGTCATTGGAAAGGCCAACCGATCCCTCGGCGGGCTCAGTCTGGCCTTTGAAGATGAAACTATATCCAACTTCTTCAAACTTTATCAGAATGAACCCAATCCTTGGAATGACGTGACCAGGATCGACTTTCACATTCCGAAAGACGAAGAGGTAAGGTTTACCATATTCAGTGAGGACGGGCGAATCCTGTATCGCATCAAGGATACCTTCAAGGCAGGGCCGAATGAATTGTACATACATAGGGACAAATTACCTGATTCAGGTGTCCTATTCTACAGGCTTGACACCAGGTCTCATTCGGCAACAAGAAAGATGATCATAATGTAGCGTTTCGTATAAAAAGAAACTTCACAAAAGCCCCTCTATTGGAGGGGCTTTTTTTATTTCCTATCACCATATGGCACAAAAATTGAGAGATATTAGGATGAGCTTTAATGTTTAATGCTCTGATTTTGTGAAAGAAAGATGATAGACGGCTTTATAATATTAAAAAGCCATACCGAATCTCACAAAGATCGTCATGATCAAAATAATATTTAGAAGATTGACTCATGTATCGAATTCTACTCATTATCGCCATTTTTCAGTTGGCTCACACTGGATGGAGTCAATGTAACCAGGAGGTATCCGGAATATTTTATTATTGCCGCCCTGAGAATCCCGATTCCTTTTTTGTGGCTTTCAGGATCCATGGTGATCCGGATACATTCAATATTGTAGACCTGAATGGTAATGCACCTATGAATTCAGGGTTGAGTGTTGACGATATAGAATCAGAAGAAGAACCCAGGGTAATGGGGCAGATAGATTCTGCCGTTTCATACGATCCCATAACACTTACTCTTTCTGACACGATCGAATACAGATATTTCGGTCCCATGGTAAATGGTGCCAGTTTTAATTTAGTCGTCGTTGATACCGATGGTGTCTGTGATACCATCCATATTCTGGAAGATACCTATGATTGCTCTGGAAAGATGTCGGGAGGTTGCGATAGCGAGGTTCCATTTTATGAGGTGGACCTCACAGCCAATCCGGATGATTCATTTGAGATCATACAGAGAAGCCGGGTGGAGTCGTGTTGTGATGCTGGCAATAGTGCTTACTGTTTTGAATTTAGGGTCACCTTGGCGGATGTTCATGTCGGCCTCATTTTCGAGGATATCGGTTCGGGTGCGTCGGGGGGAGAACTTCTGGCCGATTATGCTTCCGGTTTTTCGTGTACTGGCAACAAAGCCATGACCTGGCCTTTCATTCAGGAAAGTGGTGCCAGTGCGCCAACTCTATGTCTGTCGGGAGGAGAAACGTACTTTGTTGCTTCCTGCAAACCGGGTGGTAATACCACAGGTGTGAAGATCTCTGGAATTATCGGTCCCAGGACACCGGACCTTGCGACACCAGAGACTTGCGATTTTGAGATCGATGTTCAAAATGCTGAACAAGTTTCCTGGCGTAGTGATGAAGACCCAAACCTCTTTAACCTTTCGTGTCACTCGATCGACAGTCTCGATTGCACCTTTTCTTATGATTCTGTGACATTCGGACAGGTTTTCAATTGTGCAGGTGATACATTTTACTATATCGCCACAGTGATGCCAGAGGACATCGAATGCGTAGGCGATACCATGTTTAGCGACACAAGTATGGTCGTTGTATATCCTGTTTTTACGCTTTCCATAGATACTATATGCCATGATCATCCTGATTCTGTAAGCCTGAAAGCCAATATTAATGGCCCTGCCAATGCTTGCCCCTATGATTATATCTGGAGCAATGGAGATACCACTCAGATGATAACAGTCCTCGCTGATAACACTGATTACACGGTAACTGTCAACAGATCTGATATCGATTTAAATGAAGACTGTATTCCCAATTCCATTTCTGCTACAGCAGTAAAATCTTCAATAGTGGAGTGCACCCTGGGTGACTCATTACTTGATTGTGAAAAAAATATTCCCGATCCGGATGTGTCTTTGATCGAAGTCACGAGTTGTGGTGATAACCACATGATCTTTGCAGTAGATAGAAAGACGGATAATTCAGGTTGTTCTGGTGATACCGCAATTGTTGAGAGGACCTATTATATCGATTTCGATGGTGATCTGATGACATTGGATGACCTCGATTCTTGCATTCAGATCTTCCGTCTCACAGATTCGGTAAAACCTGAGATCATCTGTCCGTCGGACACCGTCATCAACTGCAGTGAGGATACCTCACCTTCAAATCTTGGAAATGCTACAGCCACTGACAATTGTACAGAAAATGTGACGGATATCGATTATACGGATAATATAACAGGAGGTAGCTGTGGGAACAACTTTACAATAGAAAGGACATGGACGGCGACAGACAGTTGCGGGAATTCTTCAACCTGCCTGCAGACCATACAGGTTCAGGATACTACAAAACCTCAGATCACATGCCCACCGGATATGACGGTCGATTGCAGCGAGCAAATCACCCCTCCAAATCTTGGCTATGCTACCGCTTCAGACGATTGTACAGATAATGTGACAGACATCAGCTTTTCGGATAATATAACAGGAGGTAGTTGTGGTGATAATTTTACTATAGAAAGAACCTGGACAGTTACAGACAGTTGCGGGAATTCAGCAACCTGTCTTCAAATTATAAAGGTTCAGGATCTGACAGCTCCCATCATCTTGTGTCCTTCCGATACGATCATGGGATGTGGTGATGATACCTCACCCGGTAATACAGGTTATGCTTCAGCCACTGACGATTGCTCAAAAGCAGTAACGGACATTTCGCACTCGGATAAGATCACACCAGGCAGTTGTAATAATGATCATACTATAGAAAGAACCTGGACAGCTACCGATAGCTGCGGAAATTCGAATTCATGTGTCCAGATGATAATGGTACAAGATACCACAGGACCGTCTTTGGTACTTCCTCCGGATACTTCATTGAATTGTGATCAGGATTATTTTGATCTGAATATTTCCGGCTTTGCCGTGGCCCAGGATATATGTGATGACAGCATCAGCTTGTTCTGGAGTGATGACCTTTCAGGATTAACGGGTTGCGGGAGGACAGGCCAGATATTGAGGACCTTTACAGCAAGTGATGACTGCGGAAATATAACAAGCGGTGCTCAGACGCTCACGATTGTTGATAGTGTTGACCTGACTGTGGATACCTTACCAGGTCTTGTCTTTGATTGTGACGTGGATCGTGATACGGTTTCTTTTACTGGAAATATTGAGGTTTCCTCATGTCATGATTTGGATACGACATACAGTGATGATCTGAGTGAATTCAGATGTGGTGGCACAGGTCTAATAAAAAGAACCTGGACTATAAGTGACACCTGTGGACGCGAGGTCATGGTTGCTCAGGATATTCAGATGACCGATGAAAGCTGTATGGCCTGCCTGGATACCATAGTTATGTTGCCAGGAGACACCTGCTTTTCGGAAGAAATATTTGAGTTCGAGGAGGTGAAAAGGTTCGAGTTTTGCGGTGATGATCATTATGAAATAGTTCAGAGTAATTCTGGCCCCTGTATCTCTGTATCTCGAATATCGGCGCAAAATGTGGCCGTACCCAACCTTGATACCACGTGTGTCCTAATGTGCGATACTATGAATGGCGTGGAATATTGCGATACAACATATGTCATTATCATCCAGATACCGCAAAAGGACACATTGATCAAATTGAAAACCGATGAACTGGCAGACACGATATGTCTGGAAGAGTTTCTTGAATGGGGGCTGGCATATGAGCAAAGTAATGTTCTTGATCCATTCACCAATCTGAGTTATTCTATTAAGGATGTCAATAGTGATAGTTGTATGGTGATCAACAATAATAACCATACAGCATCTATTGACTCCCTGATGCTAGAGAATTGCTACGATACACTGGGATATCAATTCTGTGATACGACTAATTTTATAATTATCACAACGCCACCTTCGGATACGATGGTGGGAAGGCTGAATGCTTTTGATACAACTATATTCTGTTTTGATACGGTACTTCAATTCGAGAGTACATACACGAGCATGATCATGTGTGGTGAACCCAAGCATGTGGGCAGTGGAAGATTGCCGAGAAGCAATCAGGATACTTGTATTCAAATGATGTCCTCAGACGACTATGCAGGTTTGGACACCATGTGTCTGCTTCACTGTTATTCTACGCCATTGGAGCCAATTTATGACACGACGGTCATTATAGTTATCGTACAACCCGCGAGGGATACGATTTACAGAGCACCCGGTGAGAACTTCTGTCTGGAATCACCGATATACGAGCTTCCAGAAGTTGAATTGACCTCTGTTTGCGACTCAGGCGATCGTGTATCTCTGACAGTTTTGAATGACAGTTGTTTCAGACTTGATCCTATTGGAGCATTGATCGACCCAGATACTGTATGTATTGTGATGTGCGATACGATCAACGGAATTGAATTGTGTGATACAACTCTGGTCATTACCCAGGAGTGTCCTAACGTTCTCGCTTGTAATGATCTCGTCCACCTCAGCCTGGATGATAATTGCAGGGCAACGCTTACTGGAGATCTCCTGGTGGAAGGAAGTGATCTATACAGTGATTTTGTAGACCTGTATATTGAAGATAAAAATGGCGATCCGCATATCAACTTGTTTGATGGATCGGATGTTGGCGAGCGTTTTACGGTCAGGGCAGTACTTGAGAATTGCGGTGTCACTTGCTGGGGTGAGATCATGATTGAGGACAAACATATTCCCGAACTTTTATGTCCGGATACAGTAACGGTACTTATGTGTGATGAAAATACAGATCCGGAGAGTATCGGACTGCCGTTACCTGATGATGTCATCTGGAGAAGGGTCAATGGTAAAGATGAATTTGTCGTAACCGGCTTCGATCCATGCGGAGACGTGTGGTTGAGCTATTACGATGAGAGAGTGAAAAACACTTGTACCGACTCTTTCTATTATTTTATCACAAGGTATTGGACTGTGCGAGATGAAAGTGGTAATGAAACTTCCTGTACGGAAGAGATAGGTATATTGGTGGGAACGCTTGACAGTCTCGTATTCCCTCCTGATTACAATGATTTTGAAAGATTCGCTCTCGAATGTGATGATGCCGGATTTGTCGTGAAGAGTCAACCTGTTGGTGGCGTGAATATTGGATGGAATCCACTGCCGAACGGCCATCCGTCACCTTTTGATCTGCCATTATTTGATGAAGATACACTTATTGGAACCGGTTATCCTGCTGGTGTCATGTGCGATAATATCGGTGTCAAGTACACGGATAGAAGAATTGAGACTTGTGGTGAAACGTACAAGTTAATTAGGACTTGGCGGGTCTATGACTGGTGTACTGGTGAAGATACCGTACATATGCAGGTGATAAAAGTGCGTGATACTCGTACTCCCGTGATCATTTGCCCATCGACGGATCCGGTGAGGGTGCCTACCGACCCATGGACCTGTACAGGAACCTATATCGTTCCCGACCCTATATTCGATCCGGACTTCAGTGGAACTCCGACGGTGCCGGTCATATTAAAGGAATGCAATGATTGGAGTTATGAAATACGACATAAAGTTGCCAATGAGGGCAGCCTTGATCCTGATGAATGCGACCAGGTCGATGAAAGCGAAACGTTCTTTACTAACAATGTGAGACAACTGCCTGACGGTAGATGGGAAGTGTTCGATATGCCTCAGGGTTGTAACTGGATCAAATATATTATCACCGATGCATGTGGTAACTCTGTGGAATGCGGAATTGAACTATTTGTAGAGGACGATCAACCACCAATCGGTATTTGTGATGAACATACCGTAGTGTCACTTAACTCCTTTGGGGAAGCACAGTTATGTGCCATGTCCCTTGATGATGGTAGCGAGGACAATTGTACAATGCGTGAGGATCTTAGATATCAGGTCAAAAGGATGAACGAGCATGACTCATTGTTCAGAGACTGTCTTGAGTTGTACTGTGAAGATGTGATCCAAAGTCCATTCATGGTTGTCATGAGAGTGATCGATTTGTCCGAAAATCATAATGACTGTATGGTGGAAGTTGTAGTGCAGGATAAGAGCCCAACCGTGATCGAATGTCCGGATGATATTACACTGTACTGCGACCAGGATTATACCAATGACAGTTTGACCGGCATTCCTTTCGTTTTTGATCAGTGCAATGACTCCCGGCTGGTAAGTGAGATAGTTGTCAGGGATGTAAATGATTGTGGGCTCGGTTTTGTGATCAAAAAGTGGTCGGCCGTGGAGGACGGTGTCGTCAGTGACACTTGTACACAAAGGATAGACCTGATAGATAGCAGTTTATTCGCTGAGGCAAATATTATATGGCCTGAAGATTACACTGTTAACGGTTGTGAATTAATTGATGCGCATCCGGACAACCTGCCCTTGCAAGCCAGTTATCCACGATATAGCAATACGGACTGTGCGAAACCGGCTGCAGGATATGAGGATAAGGTCTTTTACAATGCATCAGGCTACTGTGTCAAGATATTCAGGACCTGGGAAGTAGTGGATTGGTGTCAATACGATGTCAACTCACAGAGCGGTGGATTGTGGACGTTTGAACAGACCATCCTGGTCGATAACACTTCACCTCCTGTAATTGCAGGCCAAACTTGCGAACCACTTAGGATATGTGCTTACGATGACTGCCTCGGAGATATTGATATTACCGGAATTGCCGTAGATGATTGTACACCTGTCGAAGATCTGCTCTGGAGATTTGAATTTATTGATGTTGAAACGGATAGTGTGCTTGAAAGTGGTTCTGGTAATGTATTCCAAAGAAGTTATGAAGAAGGAAATTATGAATTGTTGTTCAGTGTGAGGGATGCCTGTGGTAATGTGAGCAGTTGTACAAAATCGATAGTCATAGAAGATTGCAAAAGACCAACACCAT
>JAWVZH010000081.1:0-13982 GCA_033722295.1 Saprospiraceae bacterium | reverse complement strand
TTTCACGATCCTTTCTCCTGAGATGATCGAGAGTTATAGAATTTATGATGTCAATGGCCGGCAGATTTCCAGCAAAGAGGGTATCCATAGTCATCAGGTATCACTGGATCTTACGGATCATGATCCTTCGGTCTACTGGATTCAGATCCTCACATCTGAGGGAGCTTCCATTCACCAGTTGATAAAAAGGTGATCTAGTCTTGTGTGAGGCGAATACTGTCCAGCCGCATGAGATTAAAGGCGTTTCGACTTATACCTTCCACTGCACTGGAGGAGAGGAGTAATGTTTCATCATAATACAGGAAGACCACTGGTGCGTTCTCAACTATAATACTATCCATTTGGCGATATATAACTCTCCTCATGCGAGGATCACTTGTTTCTAGCGCATGGTCATACAAGCTGTCGAAAGACGGCTTATGGAATCGCGTATAATTTGGAGGAGCCGGCTTCTCACCGTGAAATACCGTTAAAAATGTTTCGTCATCCGGATAATCTCCGATCCAGCTCGCTCTGAAAAAGACGACCTCCCCTTTTCGCATCATCTCTCTCAATAATGAGCTTTCCAGCAGTTCAACCCGAACATTGATCCCTATATTTTGCCATTGTCGTGCGGCATAGAGACACAGATCCACATAGTCACCATTAGTATGAAGGATAATTTCCTGACCATCATAAGAAGACGCTTTTAAATAATGGATCGCACTATCCTGATCATAAGAATAGCCTTTAAGGTCTTTATCGTATGCATACATACCCTTTGGAATAAAGCCCTGTTGGGCAGGTACACCAAAATTATATCTTAAAGATGCCATCATTCTCTTCTTGTTGAGGCCATAATTCAGAGCTTTTCTCAGTGCCAGATCCGATAAAGGATGATCTTGTTTGTCAGCAAGTGCCAGATTGATCCCCAGATACTCCGTGTTGAGATATGGTGACTTTATGATCTTTAGCTTGTCCTGATGACGATCTAAAAGATTTCCTTGATTATTTAGAAGAATAGCTTTGTATGCAGGATCCATCCCTGATTGAAAGTGCAATCCACCAGAAAGCATTTCAAGGAGAACAGTCTTTCTGTCTGATATGAAACTAACCTCGACCCCTTCCAAATTGGTGTTTACCGGAAAATGATATTGATGGTTTATTGAGAGGAACAATCCCTGATTCTCTTTCCAGGCAGCAAGCTTAAATAAACCAGTTCCAATCGCATGCCTGCGAAAATCTCGACCATAGTGCTCAACAATTTCGTGGGGTACAACAGAGCAATACTGCATGGTGAGGATTCCCAACATAGGTGGAAACGCTTTCTCCAGGTGAAGAACAAATACACTGTCATTTGGCGTTGCAAAAGGGGCCTCATGCCTTACTTTCCCACTTAACACCCAACTACCAGGGGAATTTAAAGTATCGCTCAGAAGCCTTGAGAGACTATAGACTACATCCGCGGAAACTACTCTTCTCTTCTGACCAGTGACCTCATTCTCGTGGAAGTAAACATCATTTCTCAAGTGGAATACATATCTCCTGCCATCGTCGCTGATACTCCATTTTTTGGCGATGTCAGGTACGATCTTCATGTCATCATCAAATTGTACCAAAGTAGAGAATAGGTGATCCACCGCCCAGATATTGTTCTTGTCCCGGGCAAAGGCAGGATCCAGAGAGGTGATATTATTGGGCAGATTATATCTGAACACCCTGTTGCCTGAATCAGATTGACCACCACAAGAGACCAAGCTTAAGGCAAGGAGCATGAAAAAATATCTAATCATTCGAAAACTAAAATAACAGAAAATCAGATATGAGTTGATCCAATGCTTTGATCGTGGATTCATCAGTCAGCTCTCGATTCTCCATCAACTTGTGGGCTCTTGAAATGGGCAGTTTCTTAGGATAAACATGCACACCGATATGCATCAATATTTGAGAGATGTGATCCAGGCCTCTCAGATTACCGGCGCGACCTTCAGCCACACCGATCAAAAGTGCCTTCTTCCCTTTAAAAGTCTCCTTGTACTTGCGAATTGAAACAGCATCAATGAAGACTTTAGCCATTCCCGCAAAACCACCATTGTATTCGGGGATCACAAAAATGAACCTATCACTTGGTATAAGAGCTTCATCCTGAATCGTGGAAAGCGCTGGGCTCTGACCTGAAGCTTTGTACTGATCCGGTCCCAGAGTAAAGTCAATTTCTATCAGGTCTATCAAATGATGAGCCTCATCCGAAGTATTTTTTCGGAACAGTTCCTTTACTTTTTCAAAAACGACTCTTGATCTGGCATTCCTGCGATTGGTGGCACATATTAGTGAAGTCATGATTAGAGAACCACATCAAGTTTGACATTGTTCAGGCCCATCAATTATGATTAACTTTGCACCTTAAATTCTGAGTTATGCGATTGACTTATTACGGCCATTCCTGCTTTTTGCTAGAAACACAAGGCAAGAAGGTCATCTTTGACCCCTTTATTTCACCTAATGATCTGGCCAGGGAAGTGGATGTTGATGCCATAGAATGTGATCATATCATCCTGACTCATGGTCATAGTGACCACGTAGCTGATGTGGAAAGGATTGCCTCCAACAATCCTGATGTCAATATCATTTCAAATTTCGAAATAGTGAATCACTTCGGAAATAAGAATATTGATGGACATGGCATGAATCACGGTGGTAAATGGGCTTTCGACTTCGGCACTCTTAAAATGGTCAATGCCGTGCACAGCAGCTCTTTACCAGATGGCTCCTATGGCGGCAATCCATCGGGGATCGTGATATGGAATGACGAAGGCTGTATTTATCATGCGGGCGACACTGCTCTGACCCGGGATATGGAGCTGATCACGATGATGTGCCCGGCACTGTCGGTTGCCATTCTGCCGATCGGAGATAATTTCACCATGGATTATAAGGATGCCCGTGTTGCCTCAGACATGGTGGACTGTGACAATATCATAGCGTGCCATTTCGACACCTTCCCACCGATCAAAGTCAATCACAAGGAAGTTATCGATCACTTTACCGAATCAGGAAAGGATATTATTCTTCCCAAAGTTGGGCAAACTATCGATTTATAATGGGAAAGATCATTGCCGTAGCCAATCAGAAAGGCGGTGTTGGGAAGACGACAACGGCCGTTAATCTTGCGGCATCATTGGCCATTCTTGAGAAAAAGGTACTTCTTGTCGATCTGGACCCACAGGCGAATGCCACCTCCGGTGTCGGCCACAAGAATGAGGCAGACCTGGAGTATACGATATATGACTGCATGATCAATGATGTGCCCGCAAAGAATGCCATCATTGACACGGATACACCCAACCTCGATATATTACCTTCACATATAGACCTTGTAGGCGCTGAACTGGAATTAGCTACAGAGCCTCGCAGAGAATTTCGCTTAAAGTCCATACTAACTCCTGTAAGGGACAGATACGATTATATTTTTATCGACTGTCTCCCCTCACTTGGACTCATTACGATCAATGCATTGACGGCTTGTGATTCCGTTATTATCCCTATCCAATGTGAAGTGTATGCACTTGAAGGATTGAGCAAGCTGAAGAATACAATAGAACTCGTAAGGGAGGCTCTGAATCCAAAACTGAAGGTCGAGGGAGTATTACTTTCAATGTTTGACAAGCGCCTTAGATTAGGCAAGATGGTGCTACAGGAGATCAGGGATAGCCTCACAGACCCCATTTATGATGTCATTATCCATCGGAACTCGAAGATCGGCGAATCGCCATCACTCGGCCAACCTGTCATACTGTACGCCGGCATGAGTAAAGGAAGCCGGAACTTCATGAATCTTGCTATGGAATTTTTAAAGAAAAATAATGACGGCATCGCCAAAGCCGTTATGCATTAGACAGAAGTTACTATGAATAAGAAGAAAAAGGAGCTGGGAAAAGGTATCAGGGCTTTACTTCAGAATATGGACGCACCTGAAAAGGAGCAATCAAAAAAAACAGGGTCAGCTAAGACCCCTATTCAGGAGATCCCTGTGGATTATATCCGCCCCAATCCCGATCAACCACGAAATGAGTTCGATCAGGAACAGCTCGAAGAATTGGCATTGTCCATTAAATCCCTGGGCATTATCCAACCTTTGACTTTAAGAAAGATATCTGATTCGGATTATCAGATCATAGCAGGAGAAAGACGGCACAGGGCATCTAAGCTCGCCGGATTAAAGACCGTTCCGGCTTATATCAGAAAGGCCAACGACGTTGAGCTTCTTGAAATGGCACTGGTGGAAAATATCCAGAGACAAGACCTCAACCCCGTCGAGGTAGCCATCTCATTTGATCGACTCATAAGAGAGTGCGGAATCACACAAGAAGAGCTTTCAGGACGAGTCGGCAAAAATCGAAGTACAATAGCCAATTACATAAGATTACTCAAGTTGCCTCCTGAGGTACAAAAAGCACTGAAGGCCGAATTGATCACCATGGGTCATGCGAAAGCCCTGGCTGGTGTGGAAGATCCTGTCATGGTCATGTCCTATTTCAAGGATATACTTCAAAAACATCTCTCGGTCAGGAAGACCGAAGAACTCGTTTCCGGGAAAAAAGGATCACAGACAAAACCAGAATCCTCGACTACCGGCACTACAGGACTGAATTCGGAACTCAAAAGGATCATTGACCGGCTGAGCAGTCAGTTTGGTACAAGGGTCAAGCTCACGAGAAATAACAAAGGCCAGGGCAAAATCATCATCCCGTTCAAGTCAGATAAGGAATTCAATGATATACTGGACCGCCTGGAAGAGGATTAGGCAACATGATAAATCCGTCATCCGATGAAATGAAACTGATGAAACGTGCTCTCTTCATAACATGTTTTCTTGGTCTTGCCTGGCTGAGTCCGGCGCAGGTAGAAGACACTGTAGTCGTTTCTCCGGAAAAGCCTGAAACAAGTACGCTCAAGGCCATCTTCAAAGGACCTCCCGGAAAGGCATTCGTTTACTCTCTGATACTCCCGGGAGCAGGACAAGTGTACAATAAAAGATATTGGAAGTTACCGCTGGTCTATGCCGCTTATGGCGTGACAGGTTATATCCTCATAGATCAAAGCAGGTTTTACGATCGGCTTGATAAAGCTTATCGGCTTCGCATAGATTTTGGAAACGATACCCTGACCGATTTCCCACAACTGACAACCGCACAAATTGGTGCCAACCGGGAAATTACCAGAAAGAATGTTCAAAGGTCATACATCGCCCTTGGACTGGTATATTTTCTTACCGCGGCCGAAGCTTTTGTTGATAGACACTTAATGACCTTCGACATGAGTGAGGACCTGGGCTTTAACTTACATATCGGTCCCACAAGGCATGGCATTGGTGTTGTAGCCCATTTCAATGGATGCCGCAGCAATGCGCCACCATTGCAAATTTTACATTAATCCGAACATCTTGGCGTACTTCAACATCTCGCCCTGATTGGAGATCTTGAGCTTGCCACTCAGAACGGCCATCATTGGATTCAGATCCCCACGAACTACTTTCATGAAATCTTCTGCATTACCCTTTACCGTACATTTCGGCTCTCCCTGAAGACCTTTATCGGCAATCAATTCTCCATCCTTGATCTCGAGCGTCATCTGTCCGCCACCTTCTCCTTCCAGGTCAAAATGAAACCTCGTCTCCTGATCTTGCAATGCCTCTTTCTTTACCTTTTCCGGAAGTGTATTTAAAAAATCCTTAGCTGTCATAGTTAATTCATTGCTGTTTCCATAAAGAACAATATCACACCTTACTAGTTCTTCGTTTCACTCATCGTCAGAATGGAAATTAATATAAACCTTATTTATTTCCCTCATGGCAAATTTCAATTAAATACAATTTCGGGTCAATTGTAAAATGTCAGGATCATTTTCTTCGAGACTTGATTATATTGGCCATATATAGACCATTGGTCATCTAAAATTTCAGCATGAGAATCGTCTTCATGGGCACACCGGAGTTTGCCGTACCATCGCTCGATATACTTGTAAGATCTGGATATGAAGTTATCGCCGTTGTAACCTCCACGGATAAATTACTCGGCCGCGGCAAGAAAAAAATGGTCTACAGCCCTGTAAAGAAGTATGCATTAGACCACGATATAAAAGTTCTTCAGCCGCCTAATTTGAAGGCACCCGATTTCTTGGAGAAATTAAGATCCCTCAAGGCGGACTTGCAGGTCATAGTGGCTTTCCGAATGCTACCGGAAGTTGTCTGGGACATGCCTCCGCTCGGATCTGTCAATCTTCACGGTTCTCTTCTGCCTGCCTACCGTGGGGCGGCACCGATCAACTGGGCTGTTATCAGGGGTGAGCAAATCACGGGGTTAACGACCTTCCAGCTGAAACATCAGATCGATACCGGAGCGATCATACATCAGGAGTCCATTATTATCCACCCGGAAGACACTGCTGGCGATATTCATGACAGATTGATGTTTTTGGGAGCTCCACTGATCCTGAAAACTGTTAGAACAATTGAAAAGGGAAATGTCGCTTATAAGTCACAGGATGACTCCAGAGTGAGTCACGCCCCCAAGATCTATCACAAAGACGGTAAGCTTGACCCGGAGCTACCCTCAGAAGAAATTAAGAACAAGATACAGGGATTAAGTCCGTACCCTGCCGCATGGATCAATTTCGATGGTATAAAGATCAAACTCTTAAGGGCAAGGGTTTTTGATCAAAAGAGACCCGCTGGAAAAGCTGGTGAACTGGTAAAAGGCCCACGCTCGGATACTTTGTTCCTGACAAAAAATGGGGCTATAGAAATATTAGAAATACAACCCGAAGGCAAGTCAAAGATGACTGGAAAAGACTTTGCCAATGGATATCTATAAATTAAAAAAGGTGATCCAGAAGAGAGATCGTCGTATCGATGAATTCTCTCGCCACCCGGTACTCTATAGATAGCAGAGTCTCCTTAACCTGATAGGCATCGCTGAGTGCTGAGCAGGGCTCAAACCCGTTATAAGACAAACAGGCCTGCGCTAACATCGCAACAACGAATAAGATAAAATAAGATAAAACAAGTTGATGGTCTTTCATATAACTCGGGTTATTAAGAGAGACGTTCAATTGATCATTAAAGTTGCATTTATACCCAAATTTATTTTTAAAAAATCCCAGGTATGGCATCTATAAGACCTTTCGTATAGTCGTGTTGTGGTGAAATATAGATCTTTTCCGGCTCACCCTCTTCGACGATCTTGCCGTCCTTCAGGACAAGTATGCGATCACTCATGTGCTTCACCACCGAAAGATCATGAGAGATGAAGAGGTAACTAAGTCCCATGTCTGCTTGCAATTCCTTTAATAAATTAAGTATCTGTGCCTGCACAGATACATCAAGTGCTGATACGGATTCATCACAGATGATGAATTCAGGCTCTACGGCCAAAGTTCTCGCAATGCTTATTCTCTGCCTTTGGCCTCCTGAAAATTCATGAGGATACCTACCATAAACCTCCGGTGTCAATCCGACCCTTTCGAGCAATTCCTTTACCCTCTTCTGCACATTACCCTTGTACCCGTGTACTTTTAAAACCTCAGCAATGGCAGTG
Source organism: Saprospiraceae bacterium (assembly GCA_033722295.1). Classification (GTDB taxonomy): domain Bacteria; phylum Bacteroidota; class Bacteroidia; order Chitinophagales; family Saprospiraceae; genus JAWVZH01. Next base: position 6,408 of record JAWVZH010000081.1, on the reverse strand, counting down.
CCGATCTTCATTCGGGGATTAAGGGTTGAATAAGGGTCCTGAAATATCATCTGGATCTTCTTTCTCAACGGTCTCATCGACTTTTGGGAAAGGGGTAATATATCTCTTCCCTCGTACAGGATCGATCCTTCAACAAAGTCCGTCAATCGGATCAGCGCTTTACCTATAGAGGACTTTCCACTACCCGACTCACCAACCAATCCTACCGTCTCCCCCCTCTTTATATCAAATGACACGCTGTCAACAGCATCAAGGTACTTCCTGACACTTCCCCAGATATTACGTTCAATGGGATAACGAACGGTCAATCTCTCAACTTCGAGCAAGGTCTCTGACCCATTCACGTTCTCTGAAGTCCTTACTTCTTGGAGGCTTTGTCTCTCTTCGCGAGATGCCGTCCTCTCAATGACTCGCCAATCATGTCCACCAAGCTCTTCAACATCCATGAAATCTGCGATAACAGGAAGCCGGTTCAAGCTGCGATCCAACCTTGGACGACATTCCAGCAATCCTTTGGTATAAGGACTCTGCGGATCGTTAAAAATAGTGGCGGTTGAGCCATACTCCATCTTCCTCCCTCTGTACATAACCAATACCTGATCAGCAACTTCTGATATAACGCCAAGATCATGGCTAATGAATATCATAGAGGCATTGAGTTCAGAAACGATCTCCCGAAATAAGCCCAGGACATTCTTTTGAACGGTGACGTCCAGGGCAGTTGTGGGTTCGTCGGCAATAATGACATCTGGCTTACAGATGATCGCCATGGCAATAAGCGCCCTTTGCAGTTGGCCACCTGAAAGTTCATGAGGATACGACCTGTAGATGCGCACAGGATCCTTGATGCCAACTCTTTCAAGAATGGAATGAACCTCTTGTATTGCCTCCTTCCGGGGCATAGATGTATGAAGGTCCAGGCTCTCGCGTATCTGACTGCCACAAGTGTACGATGGATTGAACGCGGAAAAGGGCTCCTGAAAGATCAGTCCGATGTGTTTTCCCCGATATTTGGTCATCTCCTTCTCTCCCAATGTGGTCAGATCCTGCCACTCGCCGCTGTTGTTAAATGATATCCTACCCTTCTCGATGCTTCCCGGAGATCGTATAAGTCCCATGATGGACAGGGCCGTAACAGATTTACCTGATCCGCTCTCACCAACAATACCAAGAGTTTCTCCCTTTTTCAACTTGAAAGACAAGTCGTCCACAGCCGGGATATCTTTGAATGAGGTAGTAAGGCCATCCACTTGCAGAATATGGTCGTCCCTGCCTTTCATTTACTAGGATCTTGAGTCATTGGTGATACTATTATTAAAGAATCGTGGATTAAATCTAAAAATTGTCCGGTTCATTCTGCTGTATCAAGCTTAATATTACAATAATGAATCATACGAACCAAGTTGAGTTCATCGATGTCTTATAATGGGACATTATTTTTTAATCTGGAAGAATCTGAATATCACCTCATTTTAAGGACTGACAATGATCAAGAAACTGCTATATATACTTGGGACTATAGTTTTACTGATGTTAGCATTAGTTGTCCTTGTACCCTATCTCTATCAAGATGAATTGAAAGCTCTTCTCAAAGAAGAATTGAACAGATCTCTTGAAGCCCATGTAGACTTTGATGATGTCTCTATATCGCTTCTGAGGCGCTTTCCGAATCTTCAACTTGGTATCGATGGTCTCTATATCGCCGAGCGTCAGGACAGCATTGTAGGTGATACCATTTCCTATGTAGATGAGATCGGATTGACTCTCGATATTATCAGCGTGATAAAGTCGGACGAAACGGTAGTGTTGGAAGGCTTTGATCTTATCAGACCACGGATCTTCTTAAAGACCTATCCTGACAGTTCGGTCAATTATAATATACTAAAGCAGGAATCCATAGAGTCTCAATCCGATACAGCTTCTGGGACTTTCGATATACAGTTGGATTATTATTCTATAGAGGATGCATACATCATTTATTCAGATGAGGTCAACGCTATAAGCGTAAAAACACCCAACTTAAACCATCGAGGCAGTGGAAGCTACAATGAGAACATACTTAATATCAAAACCTTCACAGAAAGTCCTGCTACGGACTTGCGAATGAACGGACAGGAGTATATGACCGATCTTGACCTTTCAGCAGAGATGGATCTCAGGATCGATGTGGATACCTGGAGATTTGACATTGAAGAATCCACACTTGGCGCCAACGATCTCAGTTTGATCCTCGAAGGTTGGTTACAATCCATGGAAGACGGAATAAAGATGGACCTGGGCTATAATGCTCCTGGAAATGATTTCGGGGAACTGTGGTCTGTCATTCCTACATCTCTAACGGAGGACTATCAAGATATTCAAACATCCGGGGAGTTCACTCTGACCGGTTTCGTGAGAGGTGAATATAATTATGAAACGGGAAACTTGCCCGGCATAAGGGCTGAGGTTACCACTAATAACGGAAGTGTGGTATACTCCAAACTCCCCCAATCTCTTAAAAATATCAATTCTGACTTGACTTATTATCTGGAAGAATCGACGAACAGGCATTTAGTTAATATTCGTCAGTTCGACTTCGATGCCGGACAAAGCACCTTTCGCTCAAAAGGAGAAATTACAAATAACCAGCGCGGCACCTATATCGATGGCTACCTCAATTCTGATCTTGACCTAAAAGATCTACCTCTCGATGGTCAATATTCAGGCAATGTCAGATCTGACCTGAAATTCTCGGGTGATGTTGATGACATCAGAGGTCAGAACTATGAACGACTCAGTCTAACTGGGTCGGCCAGCTTAAGGGATATTCGTATTACAGATCTGAAAGGCCTGCCAGATATCGAAATATCAAGCCCCGTGCTCACATTCAATCCAAAAGAAGCCGTCTCTGCTGACACGAAACTAAAAGTAGACCGATCGATAATTGACGGAGAATTTCGCATCAGTGATCCGCTTGGTTTTCTCATTGACGGTGTACATCCTCGTCTCATAGCAGATCTGGAGTCAGACAAGATCGATATGAATTCCATTCTGGAATCCATGGGATCGGAAGATTCAAATGAAGCGCAAGGCGAATTGGTTAGCTCGGTCCTTCCATTTGGACTTTCCGCCTCTGTTCAAGCTTCCATCGATGAATTTGTATATGGTGAATACCTTTTCACTGATGTAGAAGGGCGAATGGATATAGCTGGTCAGAAGATATCTATACCAGGTATGGATATGACGTATGGCAGTAATCCAATCAACATTGAAGCCGATCTCGACAATGTAGCAACTTACATGTATGGTAATGGCAGCCTTCTTGGTAATGTCACGGTCAACTCACGGAGTTTCGATCTGAATAAGTTTATTCAGGATGGCTCTGAGGATACGGCAAGTTCCGAAAATGGTGAGTCTGCAGAGGGATATGTCTTGCCTCCGAACGTTTCAATTGATGTGTATACCAATATTGCATCGGTGAAGTATAACAGTTATGAATTAAAAAACCTCAATGGGAACCTATCTCTGAAAGAGCAACAGCTTGACCTCAGAGAATTGACGACAGACGCTCTTGGCGGACAAATGGAACTTATGGGTACTTTCATCAGTAACGGAAGAGATCGCCCCATATTCAATTTCAAATATGATATCTCAAAAATGCCGTTTTCAGGGGTATATGAAAATATTCTGGCTGTTCGCGAACTCGTCCCTCTTGCCAAATATATAGATGGTTTTTTCAATAGCACACTTGTAGTAGAAGGCCAATTGGAAAAAAATATGAATCCAGATCTCTCTAGTATAGATGCCTCAGGCTATATCGAAACACTACGGGGAAAGCTGGATGGGCTTCCCTTTCTGAGTGACCTGAGTGAAAAACTCGCAGTCAAGGAGCTTGCGGGAATTGAACTTGAGGATACGAAGAACTGGTTTGAAATAAAAGATGGTGAATTTCGGATCGAGCCTTTCGCCATAGAGCATGAAGGAATAAGTATTGATGTTCAAGGCAAAACTTCGCTTGACAAGACGTTGAATCTTGATTTGGTTCTTGCTGTACCTCGTGAGAAAATAGATCGCCTACCCGGAGGTGAGGCCGCAAGTCGCGGACTTGATTGGGCACAAAAACAGGTTTCTAATCTCGGAATTGATCTGAAGAACATAGACACCTATATCTTTGGTGTCGATATTTCAGGAAAGATCAATGCCGCCAAGATCACTATAGATATGGTGGACGCCAGAAGTGGCTCAGAAAATGGCAGCGTCAGCGAGCAAGGTGAAAAGGCGCTTGAAAAGATCAAGGATACATTGACCTCAGAAAAGGAGCGCATTGTCGAAGAGACCAAAGAAAAAGTCAAAGAGGAGGTGGAAGAGTATGGTGATACGCTGCGATCACAACTGGAGAAAGAATCCGAAAAGGCCAGGGAAAAGGTGGGAAAGAAGATTAAGGAACTTATTGATTCCACTGACAGGGAAAAGGTGGGAGAAAGGACAGGTGAAGATTTAAAAAAAGAGGCAGACGAGAAGGTCAGAGAACTTGAAAAAAAGCTGGAAGAGTTCAATCCATTCAAGAAGAAAAAATAATTCTGATAATTATACACTTGATTAATGGTCGCATTACAAATGAGTGTTCAATTCATTATTCATCACTGGCATCGATCATCATCAGAAAGTTATTTGTCAGATCAATATCGGCCAGGCGGTTGCTAGGGTCTATCTCTATGCTTTCGATATCTTCGAAAGGAATGCCAATCACCAATGAATAGACAGGATGTGTCCAGGGCCAGTCTTCCTTTATCAGATAATGATCCGCAAGACCTTCATCCGGCTTGGCCCCTCTCATCATTCGCAGTGGTATATGATACATGTAGGTCCTGCCTTCCTTCAAATAAACAACGAGGTCTATCGGCATTGGCATATTTCCTATTCTTTCGAGTGTGATGGTCGTATTTTGCTCTCCGGAGAATACCGAATCTATCCCATAATCGATCTTATGAGTACTGTTGATCCAGTATTCCTGGTACCAGTCCAGTATCATGTCAGACTCCCGTTCAGCGATCCGGATGAAGTCGTTAGCATCAGGATGTTTGAATTTCCACCTATTAAAGTAATCCAGCATCACAGTATCAAGAGCAGGTCGTCCAATGATGTAGGACAACTGGTGTAGAAATATGGAGCCCTTGATGTAGGCGGCGATACCATGTGCCTGGTTACGCTGATAATGATCTGCATGGGTGATCAAAGGCTCTTCTAAAGGGGTCTTGGCAAAATTCCTATATCCGGTCATGGCGGAAGCCATCGGATCATCAAGAGGATCAAATCCTGGAATTAGTCCCCTTCTTTTCAAATGGTTGATCACCATGGCTTCTGTATAATTGGTAAAGCCCTCATCCATCCACGGGTAAAGACTTTCATTGGTCCCCAAAACCATATGATACCAACTGTGCATGACCTCATGTACACCGACAGCCACCAGACTCATGAATGATCTTTTTCCTGTGATCAATGTAGCCATAGCATACTCCATCCCACCATCTCCACCCTGGATAAAGGCATATTCTGGATAGGGATACTGTCCATAGTGTTCATTGGCAAAATCGAAAGTTTCATCCATGACCTTCTGAAACGCTTTCCAGTTATCAGTTGTCCGTTCACCGGGCTGATAATAGAAATGAAGTTTCGTTCCCGATTCCCTTACAAGAACCTCATGAACATAATCCGGGTCTGCAGCCCACACAAAGTCATGTACATTCTCCGCTCTGTAGTGCCATTGTCGTTTTCGGCCCTTCTGATCTTCGGGTTCATTCAATAAAACGCCACCTGCTGCCACAATGTAATCCTTATCTATTTCGATGGTAACATCAAAGTCACCCCAAACTCCATAAAATTCCCGAGCTATATAAGGATTTGGATGCCAACCATCCTCATCATATTCGCAGATCTTCGGGTACCACTGCGACATTGAGTATTCAATGCCTTCCCTGTTATCCCTGCCGGTTCGTCTGATCTGCAGCGGAACCTGGGATTCAAATTCCATTACGAACTGGGTTTCCTCTCCGGGTCGTATTGGGTCCGCCAACCTAACTTCCAGGATCGTACCATCAACAAAAAACTGTACCGGCGCTCCATCCTGTTCAAGGGATTTGATCTTATGGAAGCCGATCTCATCTTCATCTAGTTTTGAGATCCTGTCCTGAATCCTGCGGTCTGGGTCGGGTATAGTTCGCGATCTCACATCCATCATACTGTTGGGCTGAAAGGCATTATAGTACAGATGGTAGTAAACCTTTTTCAGTACATCTGGAGAATTATTGATGTAGGTCAGGTGTTGATATCCGCTCATACAGTTATTACGGACATCCATCTCTATGTTCATCTTATATATCGCTTTTTGCTGCCAGTAGCATGCCTGACTCCAGGATATAGATGCGATCA
>JAWVZH010000080.1:0-14009 GCA_033722295.1 Saprospiraceae bacterium | reverse complement strand
TGTTTGTAACGAATTCAGTTACGGAACTGTCAAACAAAACATTATTGACGGACTTAGCCGACGTCAATTCCTATGGTCCAAGATCGCTTTTATCGTTGGCGTTTCTCTGATGACGAGCCTGGTGGCCATGACCATTGGACTAATTATGGGCTTTTTGTGGTCGCCAGTGAAAGGCTTGCCATTCATTATGAAGAACATTGAATTCATACCGGCCTATTTTTTACAATTAGTGGGTTTTCAATTATTCTGTCTCATCATTGCGCTATTGATAAAGCGTTCCGGATTCGTACTCGCGCTATTGATCTTTTATGTTTTTGTCATTGAGCCGATCATTTCAGGTATTATCAGCTATCAATACGACCGGCCGGAGCTAGCCGACTTGCTGCCGGTAAATGCGATTGGAGCAGTAATTCCTCTTCCCTTTACGAAGTATGCTCTAATGGAAACACAGGATTACGTTGGATTCGGGGATGTTGCTGTTTGTCTTATCTACATCTTCGTATTCGCGGGGTTATCTTTTTACCTGATCACCAAGAGGGATCTGGCGTAATTGATGAGATCAGGTTTCTCAATAAGTTGTTCGTTGAAGCTTAAATGATCAATCAACCCCCGGGGTTGGATTTATGGTGTTATTGATCAAATTAACCCAAAAATTACGTAAGCAATTGATTATCACTATATTAAGTCAATGTAATAATGTTGTCATGTGTTTTGAGCAGGGATGTAAGTCTTAAGAAAATGTTAAAACGACCCCCGGGGTCACTTTAACACTTAAGCCAGTCAATTTGCCTCACGACATACAATTCACACTTTTAACCTGAAATATTGACCACGCCTATCAGCTGCTCTAGATTAGGTGTCTGGGCACCACCGCGTTCTTCAATTGTAATTGCGTAAGCATTTGAGCCGGGAATGTAATCAACTTCGAAGAGGTTCTCCTGTCCCTCAAATACATCGAGAGGAGCGGGTGCCTGATCTTCTTTCAGCGACCATAGCTGAAAGGACTGATCATCAGAGATCTCGGGAAGGTCGAGCACCTGTATGAAATTTTTATTGGTAGCTTCATTGTGATGGAAGTATAACCTGGCTGAGGGATAATTTTCTGTAGCCTCGAATGCCAGAATTCTATTTTCAGGATGGTAGAGCTGTTCGTACACTGCCAGTTGTGTGGCTTGTTCATTTTGTAAACTGTCGCAAGTGGATCGCAATTCAGCGAGCTCTTCTTGCAATCCGCTATTTTCATTTCTTTCAAGGTACCAAAGCAGTAGGATCCCGATAATACCTGCGATCAACAGGGCGTACCATGGACTGAAACTACTACCTCCTGTTCTGACGTGGCCTGCCCCTGGCTTGTTTCGTATTTTATCCAGAAGTTGGTTTTTGGCGTCAGGTGAGACACTAGCCTCCATGCTTTTACCAAGAGCGAAAAAGCCTTTTTCTATCTCCTCAATCTCCTTTGACAATTCGGGATACTTTTCGATATATCCCTCTACTTCCAATCGTTCTTTTTCAGAAAGTTGGTTGAGAACGTAGAGTTCCAATATACCCGACTCTATAATATCCCTGAGCTCCATATAATTAGTAGAAAAATAACCAAAATTGAAATCGCCCAGAAGAGGGCAGTTTCAGAACTTATCTCATTCCGTATATTTCTCATGCCTACGCGAAGGCGCGACTTTACTGTGCCAAGGGGTATATCCAGCAATTCTGCGGTCTCCCTTTGACTGTATCCTTGCAGGTACAGGCAATCCAGTACCTTTCTGTACTTGTCTTCGATCGAATTTAATAGTTTATTGGTGTCAATGCCGGCAGTAGGAACATAAACCGGCTCCTTTTTCTCATTGACCTTGTCCATAGGCTCCTTTTTTGATCGACGTTCGAAGGACTTCAGTCGTATCACATCCAGAGCGGAATTTCTGGCAATAGTGTATAACCAAGTGTGGAGGCTGGCCTTATTCTCATCATATCTGTCTATCCTCTCCCATGCCTTGAGAAAGGTGGTCTGCAAGACCTCCTCTGCAATGTGCCGGTCATTTAGCATCCTTATTAATAGACCCATTATCGATCCAGAATAACGCTCAAAAAGAAGGCTAAGCCCTCTTTCGTTGCGTTGTTTCATTAGATCGACTATTTCTTGCCAGCTATCTGTCATATTGCTGCAATGCAATATAGGACAAAATCAGCGACCTCAGGATTCGGTGATAGGATTTCACACTCTACTTTAATTGAACCTCAAATGTTGTTTTGGCCATGGCTCAATGATTCAAAATGGGAATACGTAACAGGGCCTAACTCGTACCTGGCATCTTTCAATTCTTTGATAATTTGATCCCTGCTATTCTGATCCTCAATAACAGCCAGTATATGAAGCAGAGCAACAGGTTCGAACGTTTGTCCGATTACATCAATGGCTAACTTACGTGCTTCACCGAGATCACCTTTCTTCCATTTGGCGTATGACAGAAAGGCAACTATTTCGGGTGTTGATCTTTCCTGAACCTCTTTTTCCAGTAATTGAATGGCTTTATGCGCGTGATGTGGTTTTTCCAGGTGGAACTCTGCTTTTAATAGATTATACATATCGCCATAGGGTCCACTACCTGCTAATTCAAATACCACCTCTTTCAATTCATTGGCTTGCTGCGTTCTGGATATATAGGATAAGAGCTCTGCTTTGAGCATCAGGTGATCCGGTGAAACTTTGACCGACAGAATTCTATCGAGTAGTTGAAGTGCTTTTTCCGGATCATCATTGTGGGAATATTCGATCCAGGCAAGTCCTTTCAAGGAATGGTCATCACCGGGATCGATCTGTAAAGCCTTGATAAAAGAAGATTTGGATTTGTCGATTCGGCCCTGATGTCCGTAGAAATCTCCTAAATTGGAATATATCCATGCTTTTTGATGCTTTTGATTACTTTTCTCTGCGAGTTTCCTGGCGCGTTCAAGATATCGAACGGCAAGGTTCAGTCTCCCCTGACCATCTTCCCATTTTGCGCGACGGATGAGGTAATCAAAATTGCGATCCATACCGAGTTGATTTAGGGTTTGCTTAGCCTCGTTATTCCAACCCAGTTCCAGATATACATCAAAGAGCAACAGCTTTACCATCCGTTCTTCGCTTCTGTGAGTCGCCGCCTCATCAAGAATGTCAAGGGCCTCACAAAAACGATGTTGAGATATGTAATTTCTGGCAAGCGCACACAGCAATGGCACATGGTCTTTGGCAGGATGGTCCAGAGATTCAAGTAGGTGGTTTTCTGCATTTTTCAAATGCTGAATGTTTCCATTGAGTTGGAAGGCTCTGGATTCTGCCGAAGCCAGGCGGCCGAAATAGATGTATCCGTTGGGATTAGATTTTATTTTTGATTTCCAGAATTCAATTTCTGATCTATTCTTCTGTAATGGAACCTGGGGTTGGTACAGGGCCTCCAAAGATGAGGAGGCCTGTGTACTACCAAAGATCCCAAAGACAAAAGCGAAAACCCATATTAATTGAAATTTCATAATTGCCTTGTTTTTTGATCTTTCTACCAGGGAGAAGCCAGGTAGGGAAAGCTGTTAGAAAATGGTTTGTCGTTCGAAGACACATTGTCCGATGTCAACCCCGGATTGGACATGCCATCGGGTCCCCCGAAGATGAGTAACAACTCAACGTCGATCACATCATCAGCTAGTGCCCGACCGGTCAGAACATTGGTTCCGTCAAAGAATGTCGTCTTTCCACTTGTTGCCACGGTCAGAACATCAGCCGCAAGCACTGTTGTAAAGGTTTCTGCATCCAATCCGAGAGCATTGGTCGTATAACCAGGATTTAAAGCAAGTAGCTTATTCTCGAAGTTGGATTGAAACCCTGCCACCATATTTGAAGGAATGGTAGTATTGAATTCATCCTTGTTGGAAGACGATACAAAAACAGTATTAATAGCTGGTCGACCCAGTTGGTCGGATTGCATATAGGTGCCGGAAAAGTCGGGATCCGGATCCATATCGTTATTATCGTCTTCGCAAGAAGTGGTTGCGAATGCCAGCCCTAAGGCCATTGTCAAAATTGAAAGAAATTTTATGTATTTCATTTGTTTTTTAATTTTCAAATGCAAATTGAATAATTGCACTGTCGGTTAATAAATTGATTAATTATTGTTTTGACTTGGTTTCCACCCAGGTATTGAGCACACCCGCATTTCCAAGATCGGATTTCGGCACCTCTATGACCACTGCCATAACATTAGTGCCTGCCAAAGCATCAGTGCCTGGATCATTAAATGATGTCGCATTGCCGGCAATGATCTCAGTATATTGACCAAGGTCAAAGAAGAATGGATCATCACGCGGTCCGGCAAATAATTTGTAGCCCTGGGAAGTTGATGCTACAACAGCATTTTCCCCATATTCTGTAATGTCAACAGATATGGTCTCCTGGCTTTCATCAATCGTGCTCATGAGGCCTGTACTGGAGGGAGTATAGGGCCCAAAGGCGTACATCTTACCATCTCTGGGTATAACTTGTATGACCAGGTCCTCGATATTATCCCCGGTGTTATCGATGTTGAACTCGAACAACACGTTTTCGTCAAATGCCGCATCTACGGTTGACATGGGACTGGTCAGCCCCTGAGAGGTGGCTACAAATACGAGATTGCTGTTATTTTCTTCACTTTGAAAGGCATAATAATCAGCAATGTCGGTTGATGTTCCGCTTACAGCGGGAGCATCTATGTGATCGGCGGCCAGGAATACCATGGCTATCGCACCAACCAGCAATGTTGGAATAAGAACTTTTAAAGATCGCATTGTTAAATAGTTTTTAGTGATGACGGGAAAGGTCTCTCGCCCGCCTTTAAATCGTTGTCTATAGGGTTATACGGGGAAGATGCCGGGATCGGATCTTTTAATGATAAAAAAATGGACTATGGACTATGGACTATGGACTATGGACTATGGACTATGGACTATGGAAGATGGAAGAAGGGAGACTGCGGTCTCCGAATCCGCTTGAGGCGGAGAAGGCGGGTGGTTAATGGCTATGGAGGATCAGAATGAGACTGGTCCGACCCCTCAACAAATTTTAAGAGATGTAGTAATGTGCCTGAACTAGAGGAGTTTCTCAGGTCCTTGTCCAACGCGATCACGGATCAATGTTCCTGTGGAATACTGCATCAGTCGATCACTGATAAAGTTTTGACACTCCATCTCGTACCGATCCGGATAAAGGATATGAACATTTGGACCCGCATCCAGGGTAAATCCAATAGGTATATCTTTTTCTTTTCTGAATCGACGAATGGATTCTATGACCTTTAGTGTATTAGCGTGCATCAGGATGTACGAAGGCGTACTCGTCATCATCAGTGCGTGAAGCGTAAGGGCCTCCAATTCAATTAACTCGATGAAATCCATCAATTCACCCTGGCGCAGGATTGACATCATGGTTGCTGTATTTCTTGCCGCCTGCTCAAATCTCACATGACTATAGGGATTATTTTCCATAAGCTTGTGACCGGCAGAGCTTGACACGGATTTTTCATCAGCGGAGACGATCAGTATGTCATCGTGGTAATTTTGGAAGATCTCATGCAATAGTGGGCCTACGGGTATGGCATACTCATCATGACTGTCAGTTATACCATTACATTTCCCCCAAACAGCCGCCATGGGATATACTGACCGGCTTGCACTTCCACTTGCCAGTCTCGACAGATAGGAAGCGCGCTGCACGGCCTCGTCGTCAGACAGATCATGTTGAAGGTATTGCCTTTCTATATCAATAATGTTCATGATCAGGCAACTCATTGCAGAGGCGGAGGAGGCGATGCCGGAAGAATGAGGAAAGGTGTTTTTGCTGGAAATATGCCAGTTGAAATGTCTGATATACGGCATTTTGTCTTCATGACGCAGCAGAAAGTCACTGATCCGGAGAGCGAAGGATTCATTCTTTTGACCTTCAAACAGAAAATCCAGTTGCAGGTCCTGGTGATCATCTGAACTGTGGATACGTACTTCCGTCTCAGTGCGTGCTTCGGAGAGTGTGAAACTGACTGAAGGGTTTCGGGGCAACTGGTCGCCATGTTTTCCCCAATATTTTGTCAAAGCAATATTACTGGGACTCGACCAACGTGTAACTCCTGTGATCTTCTGATCAGGAAGTGATCCTGAAAAATGCGCTGGTTTCATACTTCAAAGGTCGTACGAAATATCGAAATCATCGAGAACAGCATCGAGGATCTCATCTTCACCGCGGATATATCCTGTTTTTAGCCTGTATCCGTTGAAAAATCCTATCGTATTCCAATAACCGGCTGTAAATCCACCCCGCATATTTTTAATGAGCTCGTATATCGGGGTATCCAGTTCTCTTTCGATCATCTTGGTCAGGATCAATCCCTGGGTTTTGGTCAATTTTTTTAGCGGATCTTCGAACTGTTCTTTAAGTTCTCTATTAAGTCGCCGGATATGTCGACGTCTTTTTCCTTTGGACATTTCTGAAGTGCTGTCTTCGACCTCGCGAAATATTCGGATGGCTTCGGTAGCATAAGGATATACTTCGACTGCGTACCTTCTGTAACGATAATATTTCAATCGATCCGCGCGACTTTCGAACTCTCTCATGGAAGTGACCGATACATCATCCAGTTCAGCGAGGATGATCGTATCGCCGCATTCATCCACATAGGCCTGCACGACATGACCATCAATGGTCATCTTCTTTTTCGGAAGATCAGCCTGTCCCGACAGATCCAGCCCTGGAAGAACGAAAGCTATGAACAAAAGATACCTCATGCTATGTATAACGCACATTGGGAGAATAACATTCTTGATCACGGATAAGTTTTTTGTCTGCTCCCTGGCACGTCTGATTTTAGCCCGTTGGCAGCATTGAACCAGCCAATCTGAACTACTGCATAAGGTCGATACTTTCCTGAATAAAACCTGTCAGATCTTTGCCTTTCAGCATGTTCTGATTCAATCTTGCCAGGTCGTAGAGATATTTGGCAAACTTCTCTTTCTTTTCCTCACTTCTCATTTTTACCAGCTTGTCGGCGACCAAGGGATGATTGGTATTTACGATGATATTATAGAAATCATCATCCCCAGCGGCCATAGGGCCTCCCTGCAGTTTTTGCATCTCTGACATACGTCTCAAAAACTCCGGTTTGGTGATCATCACCGGATGATCATCGGGTGACAGCGCTTTGGTCTCTATCTTTTTCTCCTTCTCCTCACCAAGAACGGAAACAAACATAGACTTGACCTTTTCCACTTGCTGATCGCTGAGTACCGAATCCCTTTCTTCCTCTTTATTGATCAATCGATCCGGAGTTTCAGAATCCACGCGTACAAAGCGATACTCTTGACCCTTGTATTCAAGATGTTGCATCAGGTGATTGTCGATGATGTTGTCCATTTCGAGAACATCATAACCTTTATCCCGAACAGCTTCGATGTATCCGTGATGTTGGGTAGGATCATTTGTATAGATAAAAACAAGTTTTCCGTCCTTATCCGTCTGTTGATCCTTTACCTTGTCTTTGTATTCTTCGAGAGTGAAGTAATTACTGTCTGTAGTTTTGAACAGCAAGAAATCTTTGGCTTTGTCACCAAACTTCTCATCACTGATCAAGCCATACTTGACAAAGGTGCCTACCTCAGGCCAATTGGATTCGTATTTCTCACGATCCTTTTTGAAAGTGGATTTGAGTTTATCCGCAACTTTCTTTGTAATGTAGCCCGTAATCTTTTTAACATTATGGTCGGACTGCAAATAACTTCTGGATACATTGAGCGGTATATCCGGTGAATCTATCACACCATGTAATAATGTCAGAAATTCTGGTACGATCTCCTTGACCTCATCAGTGATAAAGACCTGATTGCTATAGAGGTGTATCTTGTTTTTCTGAACCTCGAAGTTGTTGGTGATCTTCGGGAAGTACAGGATACCTGTCAGATTGAACGGGTAATCGATATTGAGATGTATCCAGAACAGCGGAGGCTCAGAGTAGGGATATAGTTCATTGTAAAAGGCCTTATAATCAGCCTCTTTCAGTTTGGATGGCTTTTTCTTCCATGCCGGATCCGTATTGTTGATGATATTGTCCACCTCAATAGCTTCCTGTTCAGCATCTTCACCCTCTCCTACGGTTTTGTATTCTGTTTTTTGTCCAAAACGGATCGGATATGGCAGGAATTTGCAATATTTCTTAAGCAGGGCTTCTATCCTGTTCTCTTCCAGAAACTCTTTTGAATCATCTGAAATGTGAAGGACCACCTCTGTTCCGCGTTCCTTCTTTGGATGATTTTCGATAGTGTATTCTGGATCTCCGGTGCAGGTCCATTTTACCGCTGAAGGACTTTTCTTATAGGTCTTTGTGATCACCTCCACCTTGTCGGCGACCATAAAGGAAGAGTAAAATCCCAGACCGAAATGTCCGATGATCTGTGCGTCATCCTGGTATTTCTTTATAAAGGATTCGGCGCTGGAAAAAGCTACCTGATTGAGAAACTTCTTCACTTCGGCTTCCGACATGCCTATCCCCTGATCTTTGATCGTGAGGGTGCCGGCTTCCTTGTCCAGGATAACGTCAATTGTCAGATCTCCCAGTTCTCCGTCGTAATCCCCCTTGTGGGATAAGGTTTTCAACTTGGAAGTTGCATCTACCGCGTTGGAGATCAATTCACGCAGGAATATCTCGTGATCTGAGTAGAGAAACTTCTTGATGATGGGAAATATGTTCTCCGTTTGTACAGATATCTTACCAGTTGCCATTTATCTTATTTTTTTATTCTAAAATGGTCAAAGGCTGTGCCACGGGGAGAAAAATGACATTTTGGCATTTTTTCGCTTCAAAGAGTGACAGAAAGGCTTTGATCGGAAGTGTTTTTAGGATTTGTTGAATCTGGAGCAACAGGTGCATTTCTTATCGAATGGACATTGACTGTGATTTTGGGCGAGTATCGTTTTCTTTAAATCATATCTTTACAACATGAGGAATATAGTATCTACAGTAATTATATCGGTCGCATTAGCCTGTTTTATTCAAGCTCAAAAACCGGCCTATTTGATCTATGACAGCCTTGGACAGATTGTAGAGTATGATTCGATGATCAGATCCCTGTCTACGGCGGATATTGTCATGTTTGGTGAAATGCATGATGATCCGGTCACTCATTGGCTTCAGTACGAGGTTACGAGTGATCTTGATGAGTCTCGTGATCTCATTCTCGGTGCCGAGATGATCGAGGCTGACAACCAGGATGAGTTGAATATGTACTTGCTGGACAGTATATCTGCTGAAGCATTCGATTCAACAGCGCGATTGTGGAGTAATTACAAGACGGATTATGCTCCGCTGGTCAATTATGCAAAAGACAATGCCCTGCCCTTCATCGCCACCAATATTCCGCGTCGTTTTGCTCAGGCTGTTTTCAAGTATGGTTTTGCCTATCTGGATTCTTTATCTGCAGTGGAAAAGGAGTGGGTGGCACCCTTGCCGATACCGTTTGACCCGGATCTGCCAAAATATCAGGAGATACTCGAAATGATGGGAGATCATGGTACTCCTGAACTGGTTAAGGCTCAGGCCACTAAAGATGCGACCATGGCACACTTTATCTTGAAAAACTTTATAGAAGGCAATCTCTTCATCCACTATAATGGTTCATTCCACTCTGATGACTATGAGGGAATACTTTGGTACCTTAAGCAGCAGTCTCCTGAGCTCAAATATGCAAGTATTACATCCGTACGCCAGGACGATATCCACAAACTTGAAGCAGAACATATCGGTAAAGCAGATTTTATAATCTGCGTGGATAGCGATTTTACGAGAAGCTATTAATGGAAGATGGATCAGTCACACATTTATGACCATTTTCCTTAAACCTTAAACCTTAAACCTTAAACCTTAAACCTTAAACCTTAAACCTTAAACCTTAAACCTCCAATCTCTCCCACATTCCGCACACCATACCCTTTCATATATTTACATCGTGAAAAGTCATATATGTATCATTTTTATGCTTTTGACCCTTCCTGCCATTGGTCAGGACATCGATCTGAAGATGGACAGGGATCTGTATCATCAGATCGACAGAATGAGGTTGAAGACCGGTGGGCATGTCAAATGGCACAGTTCACTAAGAGATTATGATCATGATTTTATTCACGGTCTGACAGAGCAGATGGACAGCCTTGAGGTTAGTAGGAGTGAAAGGGAATGGATATCCTATCTGAGCAACTTGACCCGAAAAGATGCCGGTGTCGGGAATAGCATTCCGACAGGTAATATCTGGGATCATCTCTACCGAAATCCAGCCTATTTCTACAGTAATTACGGAAAGGATTTCCATGTCCATCTCAACCCTCTCGTCCACTTCTCTGCCGGAAATTCATCGGAAAAAGACGGTTTACTAGGTACAAACGCTCGCGGTCTGGCATTCTCGGGAAGCATCAATGACATATTTTTCTTTTACACTGATATCATCGAAACGCAAAGACGCTTTCCGGCATTCATCGACCGGTATATCGATCAACGCGAAGCTATTCCGCAAAACGGTTTCTACAAACCTTATAAGAGCGAAGTATTTGACTTTGAGGATGGTAGAGATTATTTAAACTCAACCGGCTATCTCAGTATAAGGGTTACGGACAACGTAGGATTCCAATTTGGTCATGGTCGGCATTTTATTGGAAATGGATATCGATCCGTTCTTCTGGGAGATTTTAGCAATAACTATTTTTATCTGCAGGCAGATTGGAAATTTTGGAAGATCCACTACCGAAATATTTGGTCTGAGCTGCGTCCAAGATCGGCGATCTTCGGAGGCGAGGATGATGTTCTGCCGAGGAAGTACAGCGCTACGCACCATTTGAGCCTGAATTTTACACCGACTTTCAATATTGGACTTTTTGAGACGGTGGTTTATCACCGGAGTGATCAACTGGAACTGGGATATTTCAACCCTGTTATCCTTTACCGGACTGTCGAACAAAGTGCCAACAGCCCTGATAACGTCCTGCTTGGTTTTGACCTTCGCTGGGACATGTGGCAGACAATCTCATTCTATGGACAGCTTGTCTTCGATGAATTCAGATTCAGGGAACTGGTGACGGATAACCAGGGCTGGTGGGGCAACAAATATGCCCTGCAGGTGGGTGCTCAGTACATAGATGTACTCGGCCTGCCTGATCTGGATATAAGACTCGAGCACAACCGTGTACGTCCTTATACTTATACTCATAGAGACAGTTCGGCATCCTATTCTCATTTTAATCTTCCGCTGGCTCATCCGTTGGGGGCAAACTTCCATGAAACCGTACTGGAAATTCGCTATCAACCATTCCGCAACTTCTCGACAGTTGCAACCGTTGTTTCCTATGTCAAAGGCGAGGACGGTGCCGATGAGAATTGGGGAGGTGATATATTATTACCTCATGGATCGCGAGAAAGAGAATTTGACAATAAAATCGGCCAGGGTATTGAAAACAGGGTGCTTTTCATGGATCTTTCACTTACATATAAGATCTTCGACGGTCTATATCTGGATTCTTATCTTGCTCACAGGACGTCAGAGAGATATGACAGATCCGAAACCATCTATCAGATGGGCATCAGGTATAATATGGCAAAAAGAAACTACAGGTTGTAATCAATGGCAAGAACAGCTCTGAACAAGGTGATAAAAAAAGATCTTGAGGATCGCATTCTGATCCTGGACGGGGCTATGGGGACCATGATCCAGCGTTACGATCTTGAGGAGAGCGATTTTCGGAATAAAGATCTGGCAGATCACCCGAAAGACCTGAAAGGCAACAATGACTTGCTTTCTCTTTCCCGTCCCGATGTAGTTAAGGAAATTCATCTGGAATATTTGAAGGCTGGTGCTGATATCATTGAGACCAATACATTTTCGGCAACTTCTATTGCACAAGCCGACTATAGCACGGAGCATCTGGCTTACGACCTTAATCTGGCTTCAGCGAAGATCGCCAGGGAGGCGATCGATGCCTTTGGTGAAGAAGGCAAGTATGTGGCCGGGGCTTTAGGACCAACCAACCGTACAGCGAGTATTTCTCCCGATGTCAACAGGCCCGGATATCGAGCTGTGACTTTTGATCAGCTTAAAGATGCCTATTATGAGCAAGCTCGTGGGCTTATGGATGGTGGCGTGGACATACTTCTTGTCGAGACTATTTTTGACACCCTTAATGCCAAAGCGGCACTTTTCGCGATACAAACTTTGTTTGACGAGCGAGGG
Source organism: Saprospiraceae bacterium (assembly GCA_033722295.1). Classification (GTDB taxonomy): domain Bacteria; phylum Bacteroidota; class Bacteroidia; order Chitinophagales; family Saprospiraceae; genus JAWVZH01. The sequence continues at coordinate 1,751 of JAWVZH010000080.1, read as the reverse complement.
ATAAAGCTGCCTGTCATCATTTCCGGTACGATCACTGATGCCAGCGGTCGTACCCTATCTGGTCAGACGGTGGAAGCTTTTTGGATCTCTGTCAAGCATGTCAAACCCTTGGCTGTAGGACTAAATTGTGCCCTGGGAGCAGAGGAATTGCGCCCCTATCTTAAGAATATTTCTGCAATAGCCGACTGCTTCGTCAGTGCGTATCCTAATGCGGGATTGCCAAATGAATTAGGGGAATATGATCAAGCCGCAGCGGAGACTGGCGGACTAATTAAAGGCTTTGCTGAAGAAGGCCTGGTGAATATTGTAGGAGGATGCTGTGGCACCACACCTGAACACATCCGCGTCATTGCTGAATCTGTAAGAGGCATCGAGCCAAGACGGATTCCCAGTGTCAAAAAAGAAACTGCGCTGAGCGGCCTGGAACCTCTGGTCATCCACCCGGAGATCAATTTTGTCAATGTCGGAGAACGAACAAATGTCACAGGGTCCCGTCGCTTTGCCAGGCTGATCAAAAATGAGGATTACGAGACGGCACTGGATGTAGCGCGTCAGCAGGTAGAAGGAGGCGCACAAATTCTTGATGTCAATATGGATGAGGGTCTTTTGGATTCCAGGGCCGTTATGGAGGAATTCTTATTGTTGATGGCCAGTGAACCGGACATTGCACGTCTCCCTATCATGATCGACTCATCAAAATTTGAAGTAATCGAGGCTGGATTGAAATGTATCCAGGGCAAGTGCGTGGTGAACTCGATTTCATTGAAGGAAGGAGAGGAGGAATTCAGGCGTCAGGCCAATATTGTCAAGAAATATGGTGCAGCGGTAGTAGTTATGGCCTTCGATGAAAAAGGTCAGGCCGATTCAATCGAACGGAAGGTTGAGATCTGTCAACGTGCGTACCGGATACTCACCAGGGAGATGGACTTCGATCCATCCGATATTATTTTCGATCCCAATATTTTTGCCATAGGCACGGGTATCGAAGAGCACAATGAGTATGGTATCAACTTTATCGAAGCCACGAGAAAGATCAAGGATTCTTGTAAAGGCGTAAAGATCAGCGGAGGTGTGAGTAACATTTCATTTTCCTTTCGTGGCAACAATCCTATTAGAGAGGCCATGCATTCCGCTTTTCTCTACCATGCCATTCAGGCGGGTATGGACATGGGAATTGTCAATGCCGGTATGCTGGAAGTTTATGAAGACATACCCAAACCCTTGCTGGAGCGTGTTGAAGACGTCCTCTTCAATCGTCGTGAGGATGCCACCGAGCGCCTCATGACTTACGCTGAACAAGTCAAGGGCAACGGAAAAAAGATCGAAAGAGATCTGTCATGGCGTGAAGAGAGTGTCGAAAAACGTCTCGAGCACGCTCTGCTTAAAGGTATTACGGAGTTCATTATAGAGGATACCGAAGAAGCCCGTCAGAAGTACGATCAACCTCTGGAGGTCATAGAAGGACCGCTGATGGATGGTATGAATATCGTGGGAGAACTTTTCGGTTCAGGGAAGATGTTTCTCCCACAGGTGGTGAAGAGTGCCCGGGTCATGAAGGCGTCTGTTGCACATTTGACGCCCTTTATCGAGGCATTAAAAAGCAAGGACAGTGTGAGCAGCAAGGGCAAGATCCTTCTGGCTACAGTAAAAGGTGATGTGCACGATATTGGAAAGAATATAGTGGGTGTCGTGCTCGGTTGTAACAATTACGATATCATCGACATGGGTGTGATGGTCCCTTCAAAGAAAAT
>JAWVZH010000079.1:0-14086 GCA_033722295.1 Saprospiraceae bacterium | reverse complement strand
ACAGGGTGAGGAATGTAGCGATGAATATGCCATAGGATATTGAAATGGCCATCGGTATCAGGAATTGAGCCTGCCGACTGGTCTCGAACATGAGGGGCGCCAGTCCTGCGATGGTCGTGATTGAGGTCAGGAAGATTGCCCGGAATCTGGATCTTCCAGCTTCCACCAGTGCATCACGGAATGAAAGATCGTCCCTTAAGAACCCATTGAACTTGCCGATCAGGACGAGTCCATCATTGACCATAATACCTATCAGGGCGATGATGCCCAGCCATGATAATATGTTGATCGCAAAATCATGAAGCCAATGCCCCCAGGCCACACCGATCAGGCTTAGTGGTACCATCATGATCAATAAAATCGGTTGGCTGTAAGACCTGAAGGTGAAGGCGATGATCCCATATATCAGGAATAGGACCACAGGGATCACCTTTCTTGCGGAATTGGAAACTTTGGAGGCCTCTCGGTTCTGACCTTCGTAAAGAGGTTTTACCGTTGGATATTTGGCAAGGATATCCGGCATGACATTTTCACGTACATTATCGATCATATCCGTGGCGCTTTCCTTGGGATCCTTAAGGTCTGCAGATACTGTGATCTGTCTTTCACCGTCAAGGTGGTTGATCGCCACCTCTCCACGCTGTATGTCATAGGTAGCAACCTCACTGAGCGGGACTTTTTCACCGCCTGGAGTCTGGAGATACATGTCCTCAAGGTCCCTCAGACTGCTCCTGTTGGTCTCGTCATATCTTACCCACACCTTGACCTCGTCACGGCCTCTTTGCAGCCGCTGGACCTGAGCGCCGAAAAACCCCGCTCTTACCTGTGACGCCACATTGTCATAGGTCAGCCCCAGGAGATAAGCCTCATTGCGAAGTTTTAATCTGATCTCCTTGATTCCCTGAGGATCATTATCGGTAATATCTTTTAGCTTCGGATCGTCGATAAGCGCCTCACGCAATTCCTTTTTCGCGGCTTTAAGTTCCTCTATATTCTCGCCGCTCAGTGAGACAGCCACAGGCTTTCCTCCGAAATTGGTCCCTGATGAATATTCAAGGCTTTCTACCCCGTATATGGGGCCGACCTCTTCCTGTATCGCATTGGCAATCTGAGCCGCCCCGAAATCCCTTTCTTCTCCGGGAAGGAGATTGACCCGCAGACTTCCTGATGAACTACCGGGGCCTATTTCTCTTATGATACTTTCAATAACATCTTTATTGCCGGTTTGTATCTGATTGAATGAATCACCAACAGTTATAGCGCTTTTTTCAATAATCTGTAAAAGTGAGTCGGTTATCGTTTCATCGGTGCCTTGTGGCATACGTAAGGTGATCTGAACCCTGTCACTGGAGATAGCCGGGAAGAAAGTTGTTTTAATTATTCCTCCGCCGATACTTCCGATGGTCAATGCAAAAATCGCTGTTGGTACCGCAATGGCCAAGACTTTGTATTTAAGAGAGAATCGCAGAAGTGGAACGTAGATATTGTCCCTCACCCAAACCAGAAGGTCATCTGCCATGTCGTTGATCTTGAATTTTTTTACGCCTGGCGTAAGTGCTTTTGAATGCGCCAGGTGAGAGGGCAGGATGATCAACGCCTCTATAAGCGAAATAGAAAGCGTCAATGTCACTACAGTAGAAACTTCTCCGAAGAAAGTGCCGACCCGGCCATCAAGAAAGAAGAAGGTACCAAAGGCCACGATGGTCGTCAATATGGCTGAAACGATAGGTGGCAAAACTTCCATTGTGCCATCTATCGCGGCCTGGATTGGTGACTTGCCTTTCTCATAGTGATGGTAGATATTCTCTGATATTACTATGCCATCATCGACCAGGATACCGATAACTACGATCATCGCAAAAAGTGATAATACATTGATGGTGACTCCCAGAGAACCGGCAAAAATGAACATTCCGAAAAATGAAATGGGCAATCCGATAGCCACCCAAAGCGCCAGCCTGGGACGTAGGAAAATCGAGAGTAATAACAGCACAAGACATATCCCTATAAGACCGTTCTCAGCCAGAAGTTGTGTCCGTTGTATCAGGACGATTGAGGCGTCCCGGGTGACGTCAAGTGAAAGTCCTGGGTTTTCCTGATTGAATCTGTCGATATACTCATTGACGGCCTGGGCGGCAGCAATAAGATCTTCGTTATTCGTACTGCTTACTTCTATCCTTACCGCCTCCTTACCATCGAAATAGGTCTTTTCAGGAGTTTCAGACCATCTGTCGCGGACCTTGGCAATGTCTATTAATCGTATGATGCGGCCCGAAGGATCGGTCTTGACAGGGATCATATCCATCTCATCCGCGTAATATACCTTGTTAGACGCCCTTATCAGATAATCTTCCGTACTGGTCCTGATATTACCTCCTGTGGTAAGAATATTGGCCTGAGCCACCGCCCGTCGGATATCTTCGAAGGTAAGGTCATATTCTCTCAGCGTATTTTCCCTGACAGCAATTTCGATCTCTTCCTCCGGGAAACCCGAGAGTGCTATTTGAGTGATCCCCTCTATCTTGCGCAGGTCGTCCTCAACCTCACGAGCCTTTTCTTTCAATGTTTTCAGATTGACATTTTCACCGCTCAATGTCATTGAAATGGCCTCCTGGATACTCTCTGCCTTGTAGACCACAGGAGGTTCCATGCCGACTGGAAATGAGGGAACGCGGTCCACAGCATTCTTTACATCCTGAAGTATGACGTCGATATCATAATCCCTGTAGGTTTCAACTGTTATCGTGGCCGAATTTTCCCGGGAAACCGATGTAATGCGCTCTACGCCCACCAGTCCGCGAAGATTTTCTTCAATTTTCAAGACCACGCCCTCTTCTATCTCGTAAGGTGAAGCTCCCGGGTATGTGATCTCCACGAAGATCTGATTGGGCGGAGCAAGTGGAAAGAATGATGATTTTAGATTGAGAGCTCCGAAGGTTCCGAATATCACAAAAGCGAGCAACATGACATTGACGGAAACAGGATACTTTATGAAATAGCTAATGATCTTCTTCATGGCCTATTCGCTTACAATTTCAACTTTCATACCCTCTCTTGCAGCAGGTATCATGCGCGCGAGGATGCGGCTGCCTTGCTCCAGTCCTGTAACTATGACCGTTTCCTGTTTGTAATGTCTCGGTATGACCTCATAAGTTACAAGGGTCGAATCTTCGACCCCGAAAACAAATTGATTTTGAACCAATAGTTTTCTGTCAATTTCCATGGCATCTTCCACCGGTTCCAGAGGTAATTGGGCAGTGAAGTACATACCCTCCTTGAGTTTTTTACCTGTCACCCTCACATATGTATTGATCGACTGACTGCCGGGATCTACCACAGGGTTTATCCGGACAACGGTTCCTTCTATCACCGCCTCGTTTTCATCCTTTGACATCAATTTGATCTTTGTCCCTATTTCCACCATGTCAGCGTATTCCTCCCTGATGGGCAGTTCCAATTCAAAGTTATACTGATTGGTCAGTTCGCCGATCTTTTGTCCCGGCCGGATCAGAGCACCTGGCTGGACCAGAGCTTCCGTTAAAACGCCTGAAAATGGTGCGTAGACCCTGAATTTTGACAACCGTGCTTCTAGATTTTTTATGTTGTAATAAACTGAAGCTATGTTCTTGCCGGCAATGAAGAACTTTTCCCTTTCGGAATTGGCCTGTGGGAGTTCCTGGACGGGAGCTTCAAGATCAAAGTCAGCCACATAACCGGCCCATTTCTCATATTCTTCAGGGTAGTCGAATTTAATATCCGGAAGGAATTGAACGATCTGATTGAGAAGCGAGGCTCGCTGTGCTTTTAGCCCTGCCAGTTCTTCCTGTCTGTCCACTGAGATAAGAAGGTCTCCTTTGTTGTAATAGGTGCCGGGCCTGAATAATCTACCTGATGAAAATACGCCCTGCACTTCCGAGAATATGTCGATCTTCTGGATCGCTTCCAGTCTGCCGTTGACTTCCACTGAAATTTCAACGGGTTCGTTCTCCACAGGCATGGTATAGACCTTTGTGGTTTTAGCCTTTATGGCCGGAATTTTCTCATCGGCTGAATTCATCAGATTTCTTGTAATAAAAAAAGCGGCTACCATTATGCCGATCCCAAGTATTGTCAAGATGATCTGTCTCATATTTCAAAATCGTTGTCGAGGTTATTCTGAATGGTTTGCAGAGTATTCATGGTGATATCGATTTCGTTCTCCTTCAGTCCGCGTTGAAATTTCAGGAACAGGTCGGACAGGATCTTATTGATCTTTTCGGTCAGGATCCGCCCCTTCTCCGTGATGAACACACGTTTTGCGCGCTTATCCTTCTCATCCACCTTGCGATATACCAGACCGTTCTTCTCCATTTTGGTGATCAGCCTGGCCAGACTGGTTTTATCCCTCTCTGTGATCCAGGCCAGTTCATTTTGGATGATGCCGCTCTGTATATTCAGTCTTCTGAGCAACATGCCTTGCTGTCTGGTAATGTTCAACCCCTTCGCTTTCATTTCATCACGTAAGGTCATGGTCAACATCTTGAATGTTTTCCCAATGGTCTTGACCAACTCGAATTGTTGAGGTTCTTTCGAGGACATATTTGTGCAACAGGATAAGTACTATATAGTTGCATATACAACTAAAAATTTTTGGTCAGAGATGGATAATTATTCTGAAGCCAGGATAGGGCGCTCAGAGCCGGAAAGCGTAATTGCCAACTCTTTAGACAGCAGATCGCTGCGATATGGCATAATGGCTCGTACTGCTTTCAACTGGTCATAAGCAGAAAGTACATCCATATCTTTTTCTGACTGGCCCATTAAATATCCATCCTCAGGGAGTCTTTCAATGAGATATTCCTGTTCATATTGACCGGGTGTAGGAATAACGAGTGCGCCGACGCCGAGTCTCAAATAATCCATCAGTGAGCTGAATCCACTGCGACTGACCACCATTCTCACACTCAGCAGTTCCCGGAGGAGTTGATCGCTGGTTAAATAGTCGGTGGCTCTCCCGTTTTTTCCTATGTCCTTCCAAACCGATTGGCCTTCGGTTTTGCCCCTGACAAGTTTGTAGGTCAAGCCTGAATCCTCGAGTTGCCGGATTATTTTTTTTTCAAACCTTGTTCTTGCCGGTTCGGGACCTGATAATACGGCCAGGATGTCTGCAACGGGACTCTGTTTTTGATACAAATTTTGAAACCGCGAGATGAAACCTATGAATCTTGAATGTGAAGGGGGTGATGAGACCATCTTGCCGTTCAGCGGGCCAAAAGCGGGATCATCAGGGATCCAGACGCGTTGGAAATTTTTCAATAGTAATCGACTGATCAACCGGCCAAGGAAATCAAATAATATGGTTCTTGTCGGCGGATTGATCTGATGTGTGATGCAGACATTGTAGGCGGACGAATGAAAGCACCCGTACCTGTTGTCCGAAATGATCAGACTCGGGGCATGCTCTCTGACGATCCTGCGCACCTGAAAGTGCTCTCTGATCATGGCATAAACTATTCCCGGCCATTGATACATCAGATTGAGTATCATACTTCGGAACGGATAGTTAACACTGTAGCTTTGCAACTCTATCAGGTCTACATCTGAAAATTCTTTTTTAAGAAGTTGAGAAGCACGGCCATCAGAGGCGAGTATCACCTTCTTACCCTTTTCCCTCAATCGATTGATGACCGGTATGCAGCGAGTAGCATGTCCCAGACCCCAGTTGAGTATACAAACCACGACTACATCTGAGTGCTGTTCCGACATATCAAAAGGAAAATAAGGCTATTATACCCATATGATCCCTAAGTTGGACCAAGCTGGAAATTAATTTAATCTTATCTCATCGTCATTATGATCGAAAAACCGGTATTCCAGAAGTCCATAATCGGGATCTTCAGAGATACGGATCCACTTATTGAACCGCCTGTACCATTCCCATCGCTTGCCTAACCATCCTTTGGAAAGATAAGCATTGACGAAAGGGTGAGCTTTCAGGGAAATGGTGGCGTCAGGCCTGGAAGTAACGATGTATTCCAGATCTCTCTCTATATCGTCCAGGATCAGTACGGAAGCATTTGTCTTTCCTGTTCCCCCGCATGTTGGACATTTTTCAGATGTATCGATCTTAACCTCGGGACGCGTACGTTGCCGTGTGATCTGCATGAGGCCGAACTTGCTCAGAGGCAGGATCGTATGTTGTGCTCTGTCCGCCTTCATGAAGTTTCTCATGGAGGTAAGCAGTTTTTTACGGTTTTTGGAAGATCGCATATCGATGAAGTCGATAATGATCAGCCCTCCGATGTCTCTCAGGCGCAACTGGCGGGCAATTTCTTCTGCTGCTTCGAGATTGACCGTTATCGCTGCCTCTTCCTGGTCATTGCGGTGATGTTTGGGGCCACTGTTCACATCGATGACGTGCATGGCTTCAGTATGTTCGATCACCAGGTAAGCCCCACTCGACATGGTAGCGGTCTTCCCGAAGGAAGATTTTATCTGTCTGTTGACGGAGTAACTGTCGAAAACAGGTCTTTTTGATTTGTGCAGACTGGCGATCTTGATCTTGTCCGGTGCAACGTTTTCAAGGTAGTCTTTTACATTGGAGTACAATTCCTTGTCATTGACCACAATGTTGTTGAAAGAGTCATTGACCACATCTCTCAGCAAAGTAGAGGCCTTGTCTGCTTCGCTCAACAACTTTACGGGTGGACGTGCTTCTTTTAATTGAAGATGGATCTTGTTCCACTTGTCCAGTAGATTCCTCAGTTCCTCATGTAGGTCTGCTACCTTCTTTCCTTCTGCAGCTGTTCTGACGATCAGTCCGAAACCCTTGGGCCTGATGCTTTCCACGAGAAGCTGAAGCCTTTTGCGTTCTTCTTTATTGGATATCTTTTTGGAGATGGCGATGATGTCACTGAATGGTGTCATCACCATATATCTTCCAGGTATGGTCAATTCGCAACTCAACCGGGGCCCTTTCGTAGAGATCGGTTCTTTGAGGACCTGGACGAGAACATTTTGTCTCTTGCTGAGGACCTGATTGATCTTGCCTGTCTTTATGATTTCCGGTTCCCGTTTGAAGTTATCGAGTCGGGATGTGGAGAGCTTTCCTTTCATGGACAGCTCTGTAAATTTGAGAAGCGACCTCAAGGTAGGTCCCAAATCCGTGTAATGCAGGAAGGCGTCTTTCCTATGACCGATATCTACGAATGCAGCATTCAGTCCGGGCATGGTCTTCTTAATAGTACCTAAAAAAACATCCCCGACACTGAATTTAGTATCTGTCTTTTGCCGGTGTAATTCCACCAGCTTACCGCCCTCGAGCATCGCAATTTCCACCTCACTTGGTGTGGAATTAATGATCAGCTCTTTTTTCACGGCTACTTTCTTTTCAAGAACCGCTATGCAGAGGCGAGATCAACTCGCCAGGAGAAAGCTAATAATAGGAGTGTACTTTTTATTTGCGGTGTAAAGCATGATCTTAATCCACCATGGTTTACTGGCGTTTTTCGCCCCCACTCTGCAGCTCCTAGTTATTATCTTTTCTTCTTATGTCTGTTTTTTCTTAGCCTCTTTTTACGCTTATGCGTGGCTATTTTATGTCTCTTTCTCTTCTTACCGCTTGGCATATATCTTGGTTTAAATTCTTAATTCTTATTACATTTCTTTTCATACTCCTCATAACCTGCTTCACCATTTTGCTTCATCAGCCTTGCCATAAGGCAATTGGCTCGCTGGTCATCCGGATCCCGTTGGAGAACCTCTGTCAATCTCTGGCGTGCCTTTTCTATCTGCCCTGTTTGAAGGCCGTAGTAAGCCAGTGTGTTCTGAACACGATTATCCCCGGGAAAGTTCTTTTCCAGGTCTAAAAGCATCATCACACCTTTCATCGGGTTATTCTTGTCAGGTCTTTCAGCGTAGGTAACCGCCAGGTTGATGCGATACTCCAACTCTTCGGAATCAACGCTTATCGCCTTTTCATAGTTCCTTATCGCTCTTCTTTTGGCATGTTCAGCCAAATCTTCGTCCTGATAGCGCTGCATTCCTATTGTATAGGTATTGCCAGCCATGGCATAGCTGCTGGCACTGCTGTCTACATCTGCCACCATTTCCGCATAATAGCCTGCAAGTATCCATTCGCCGCGATTGAACCACTCTCGGCTCAACGTCTTCAAATTCTCTGTCAATTCATCATCATCGCGGGCAGTACCTTCAAGTTCTGCCAGATAGACACGCGTTTCTTCATCAAGTTCTGCTTTGGCTTCGCGAAGCATCAACGAGACATTGACCTTTTCAAAATTAAGGGCTCTCGACTTTTCGATTTGCCTTTGGTCATCGTCCTTCATCGGAAGGCCGAAGTATATGAACATGACGGCCACAATGGATACAAGTACCGCTATCAATGGCCCATTGGCCAACATCCTGCCGCTACTTCTTGTCATCGTCGTCAGAAAGACTTTTTACATTGTCCTTCACTTGTTCTACAAAGATCTTGGCAGGTTTGAATGATGGAATGTAGTGCTCAGGAATCTCTATGGCTACATTCTTTTTGATATGCCTTCCGATCTTCTTGGCCCTCTTCTTAACTACGAAAGAACCAAATCCACGTATATAGACATTCTCACCTTCGGCCAGTGAACTTTTTACTTCAGTAAAGAAAGTTTCCAAAGCTACGAGTACGTCTACCTTGGGAACACCGGTCTTTTCGGAGATTGATGAAACTAAGTCTGCCTTTCTCATTTTCAGTTAGTTATGCCTATTTTCGAGGAGGTGCAAATTTCGCAATTTTATTGATTTGAAAAAATTTTTGCTCTTTTTTATTCTCCTGTTATTTATTCTGACTCGTCATCCTGTCCCGCGAAGGTGCCATTCATCTTGTGATGCAGTCACAGGTTTCTGTAATTGAACGGTATCACGAACGGGCAACCTGCCAAATCCATTTATATTTGTGAAAATTTGAATCAACTATGTTGCTATCCATGACGGGGTATGGGAAGGGTACAGCTTCCTTAGAGGGAAGAAAGATGAAGATCGAGATCAAATCGCTCAATGGAAAGATACCGGATGTACGCATGAAAATGCCCGGTCGCTATCGTGAAAAAGAACTTGATATCAGGAAACTGATCATGGAGGGAGCGAAAAGAGGCAAGATGGATGTGGCCTTCAGCATGGATGGTCAGTCCCTGGAGGAAGAATTCGACCTAGATAAGGACCTTTTCAGAAGATACCTGACCGAGCTCAAGGGCCTGAAGGCCTCTGAATCCATTGAGGGCGGTGACCTGATCAGTGCTGTAATGCGTTTTCCGAATGTCATCCAGTCACAGGACACCGAGATCACAAGTGATGAATGGGAGTCATTGAAGCGATGTCTTCAGGAAGCTTTGGATCAATTGCATCAGTTCAGACTCCGCGAAGGCGCAGCAATGGAAAGATCAATAAAAGGTCACATCGATGTCATTGAAACCAAATTGAAAGAAATAGAGCCCTTTGAGGAAGCACGGGTGGCTACGGTCCGTCAACGACTGCAAAGGGGACTCCAGGAGCATCTGAGCGGAGAACATATCGATGAAAACCGCTACGAACAGGAGGTCCTCTTTTATCTGGAAAAGCTCGATATTACTGAAGAAAAGGTCAGGTTATCACAGCACTGTAAGTATTTCTCAGATGTGCTCAATACTCAGGAAGATGTCAAAGGCAAAAAATTGGCTTTCATCTCACAGGAGATGGGTCGTGAGATCAACACCCTGGGCGCTAAAGCACAGTCGTCGGATATACAGCGATGTGTGGTTGAAATGAAGGACGAGTTGGAGAAGATCAAAGAAATGCTGGCAAATACAGTATGAGTCGATCCAGATCATATGACCAGAAGTTGATCGCCTTTACGGCGCCGTCTGGAGCGGGTAAAACGACCATTGTTCGTCATTTACTCGAGACTTTTGACTTCCTGGATTTCTCTGTTTCAGCAACGACCCGACCTCGCAGGTCACATGAAAAAGAGGGCGTACATTATCACTTCCTGTCGGAGGATGAATTCAGAGAAAAAATAAGGGAAGATGCTTTTGCTGAGTTCGAGGAGGTGTATGCCGGGCAACTGTATGGAACATTAAAGTCAGAAATTCAGCGCATTTGGGATAATAATAAGGTCGTTGTTTTCGATATTGACGTTAAGGGTGCGAGCAGCTTAAAAACCCTCTATGGTGAAGATTGTTATACTGTATTCATCAAGCCGCCAAGCCTTCAGACCCTGATCGACCGATTGAAGGCCCGGCGAACGGAAACTCCTGAAAGTTTTAGAAAAAGAGTGATCCGTGCACGCGAAGAAATGGCTTATGAAGGTCGATTTGATACTGTGTTGGTCAACGATTTGCTCGATGTAGCATTAAAGGAAGCAGAAGTATTAGTAAAAGACTTCTTAGATTTAGATGTGAATGGAAACTAAAACCACCAACGGCATAAAGATCTCAGTGGAAACCAAATTCCTTATCGGGGAGTCCAATCCCGAAAAAGGCCGATTTTGCTATGCCTACAGGATCACCATAATGAACGAAAGAAATACTGAGGTACAACTCCTCTCACGCCACTGGAAGATCAAAGATAGTGATGGAACGACCAGGGAGGTCAAAGGTGAAGGTGTTGTAGGGCAAAAGCCAGTGCTATCCCCGGGAGAGTCTCATCAATATGTTTCCTGGTGCCCACTCAATACGAGTCTTGGAACAATGAGCGGGACATATAAGATGCATGACCGCATCTCAGATGAGTTTTTTGATGCTGAAGTACCTACGTTCCCATTAATTTATCCACCTCGATTGAACTAATAGTAAGTAAAACTCAGTTGTACAGTTTAGAGAATCAGTGGGTTTCAAAGATGACGTCATCGAATTAGAAGCGAAACCGTTATCTTTATGCCGACTTTTTAATAATTCAGAGATATCATTTGATCCAGCACTATCAGTTTTAGCCCGTTTTCCATTTTTATGATCACGTTCTAGCGATGTTGCCAGGCAAGGAGAATCTCTCCAAATTTTTTATTTTATGAATATTTTTGTTGCTAAACTTTCGTACTCAACGAATGAAGAAACCCTTCAGAACTTGTTTGAGAATTTTGGTGAAGTAGAATCTGTGAAGATCATTTTTGATCGCGATACTGGTTCTTCAAAGGGTTATGGATTTGTTGAAATGCCGAACGATGAAGAAGCGTTAGCTGCTATCGAGGAACTCAATGCCTCGCAGGTTGACGGTCGAAGTATCGTAGTTAAGAAAGCAGAACCAAGAAGAAGAGAAAACAGATCGTTCAGAAGATCCTGGTAAATACAGATCTCTTATAGTTCTTTTGAACGATAAGAACGATACTTTTAAAAAAGAGCTTCGATTAGTCATCGGAGCTCTTTTTTATTTCCGCCATCAATATTGAAAAATGGACTTAGAGGGAATTCTGTACCTTTTGGACGGATTATCAAATTCTGATTATGGACAGAGTTACTCTGGTCAATGGCTTCAGACTCAACCTTGACTATACCATGCAACTCGTGGAAGATGTCAAAGAAAATGAAATGACGGCTCAGCCCAATGGTTTTACGAATCATCCCGCTTTCACACTTGGACACCTGGTGACGGCTACGGCTTTATCACAAAAAGTCATGGGTAAGAAATATGTGGTTCCTACGGGATGGGATGAGCTTTTCAGAAGGAGAGGTCCCGGTGATCCCACGCTGCCAGAGAAGGATGCCTCCAGGTATCCTGCGAAAGAGGCACTCATTGAAGAGATCAAGACGAAATCAACAGAATTGATAGACTTGATAAATGAAGCTGAAGATGCCTACTTCGAAGAGCCATATGAATGGAAACTTGACCACTACATGCCCACCGTTGGCCAGGTCATGTATTTTCAATGCTTTCTTCATCATGGATGGCACATCGGCCAGTTGGCTGAATGGCGAAGGCTCATGGGCTACGATTCAGCTCTACGCAGACTGATGAACTCAGATCATAAACATGACTAGACGCCATATTTGCTCCGAGCCATATTCAAAATCAGATATTTAGAACAATAATGACCGCATTCAAAGAAACACAGCGATTCCCAAGAACCTGGATTCTCGTTATCCTTATTCTGACCGCCCCTATTTTTATACTTATGGCTTTCAGGGCATTGAATGGCTTTATGGTCTCACAATGGGACCCTTTAATATGGTTTAGCCTGATCATCATTCCGCTTGTTATAATTTTTATGAACATGATACGTATGACAACCCATTTAGACGAAACGGGTATAGAGGTTCAATTTTACCCTATCCACAGGAAGCCAAGGTTTTTTCCCTGGTCCGAAATACGATCTGCTGAGGTCAGAAAATACCGTCCTCTCTGGGAATATGGAGGATGGGGTATCAGGATAGGACCGAAGGGCAAGGCTTATAACATTTCAGGTAAACAGGGATTGCAACTGGTTTTCAGGAATGGTAAACAACTATTGATAGGCACTCAACAACCTTCTGAGCTGCAGGACGTTATTGATGAGATCTCTCGAAAGAGGGATTGACAGGAAAATAGAACAAATGAGGATGCTGAATTAAAGATGTATCTTTAACCTTTCATTTCCCGCCCCAATTTCATTTACACGAACTTTTATATACATTTCATTAAGATAACATGACATTTAAAGACCTTAAGTTAATACAACCCATATTGCGTGCGGTTGAAGAGAGTAATTATACCGAACCTACACCCATTCAGCTCAAAGCGATACCATCTATTTTGGCCAGAAAAGATATACTGGCAAGTGCTCAAACCGGAACGGGAAAGACCGCTGCATTTGCCATGCCCATCCTTCAATTGATCGAGAAAATAGAGGACATGAGCCAGCGGCCGGTCTTGCGATCCCTTATACTGGCTCCGACACGAGAACTTGCCATCCAGGTGGATGAGAGTTTCAAGAAATACGGGAGTCATACCAATGTGAGGAGTACAGTGGTTTACGGCGGTGTCAAACAAGGCGCCCAGGTGGCTGCTATGAAAAACGGTGTGCATGTACTGATCGCCACACCGGGCCGCCTGTTGGATCTGATCAACCAGGGATTTATCGATCTGAGCACGATCAAACTTCTCGTTCTTGATGAAGCAGACAGGATGCTGGATATGGGCTTTATCCGGGATATAAGGAAAATATTGAGCCTTGTTCCCGAGAAGAAACAGACCTTGCTTTTTTCAGCTACTATACCTTCTGAGATCAAAAAACTGTCGAAACAGTTGCTGAGATCGCCGGAAGTGATCCGCATCAATCCGGAAGCTACAACAGCTGAAACTTTGCACCAGGAGATCTATTTTACCAACAAGAATCTCAAGAACAAGCTCCTCATACATATTCTGGAAAACCGCCCCGTGCACCAGGCTCTGTTGTTCTCGAGAACCAAACATGGCGCGGACAGGATAACGAGGGACTTGAAAAAGAAGAAGATCAAATCAGCAGCTATCCACGGAAATAAATCTCAGAATCAAAGGCAGAGAGCCCTGGACAAATTCAAAAATGGCCAGATCGACATGCTCGTGGCCACAGACATCGCTGCCAGAGGTATTGATATTGACAAGTTGCAATACGTTATCAATTACGATCTGCCCAATGAAGCCGAAACGTACGTACATCGTATCGGTCGATCCGGCCGAGCCGGGGAAGAAGGAGTGGCCATATCACTGTGCGAACCTGAAGAGATCAGTTACTTGAAGGATATTGAGAACTTGATCGAGCAGAAGATCAATGTTGTTTCCGATCACCCATATCCACAAACAGATCGCCCGATGACCGTAAATGAAAAGAAGAATTGGAATAAGAAAAAGCAGGAGAACAAACGTGCATACTTCGCGAAGAGAAAAAAGAGAAGATAACACGAGCTGTCCGGCGGATTGATTGTGAACGCAGGACTTTCTTATACCTTTTATAGTAAAAAAAGCCCTTTGATATGGCCATTTTTCTTGCCCTGGCGATCTATCTATCCTCACAGGAAAAACCAACGATCCTTTATTTTGGAGACCCCATGTGTTCCTGGTGTTATGGCATCTCCCCTGAACTGGATGCAGTAAAGGAACATTTCCGGGATAAGGCTGATTTTCGGATTGT
>JAWVZH010000078.1:0-14318 GCA_033722295.1 Saprospiraceae bacterium | reverse complement strand
TCGCGGTCTTGCTCGCGTGGGTTTGAAACACTTTCTTGCCATCATGAACACCCTTTTTGATCATGGAATGGAGCAATTGAGAAGCAATACCCTGTCTTTGATAGTCCGCATCAACATAAAGAAGATCGATGTAATTGCCTCCTTTCAATGAAGCAAATCCGACCATCCGGTTAGCATCCACGGCTTTTATAAAAAAATCATGATTGATCCTGTGAAGCCATTTGTCCTTGTTCACCCTGTGTAGCCACAACGCGATCTCACCCTGGGAGTAATCAGACCGATTAACTTTCCTGACAGTTTCCTTGAGCATCAAGATGGCTGTATCCAGATCGGATTCTTTCATGCCCTGTATATCGACGTCACATTTGGTCTTCATTATGGAGTAATGAGCTATCAACGGATGTTCGTTCGATGTAAATCTCTGCAATAAGATCGGATTATTTATCCATGAAAACCATGAATTTTGGATTTTGGCTTAAGACCGGGACCCTCCAAGGGTGTCTACACCCTCCAAGGGCCTTTTCTCCTTTCAATGTTTCTCGCTCACCTGCAGAATTATCCTGATCTTCCCATCTTCATCCTGGGGATCGATAAAAATAGGTTTGTTGCCCTTTACCGTATCTGCCTCATCCGTACCATAACCATAGATCCAGTGATGGCCCGCCAGGATTTTAGAAAATAGCGCTTTGCCGGTAGAGTCAGCGGTGACTTTAAAATGATACTCAGATAGGTCATCACCGGGAAAGTCCTCGGCGTACTCCATCAGATGAACATCGATAAGGCCAACGGGATCGGCGTGATGATAACATTGTACCTCGACAATGAAATCTCCTATATCGTTCGGGTCGGTAGCCCGGCACGACCAGGTCATGATGATTATCAATGTAATATACCGCCACATGAAATATAAAACGTCTTTTGAGTTAAATTGATCTCATGATAACAGGCCGAAACCAAGAGAATACAAATTCTGTTTACCTTTGGAAGAAGCTGCGCATGACCAAGTCCAATCAAATGATATTGCCTATCATCTTCCTGATGACGGGATTATTTTACCCGTCTTTAGGACAGGTCGACAGTTCCCGGTTGCCAATAATTGTAATACAGACATATTCACAGATCAAGGACGAGCCCAAGGTTAGTGGCTCCCTTCTCATTTATGATGGTCACCCTTCGGGATACAACAAACTGACGCATACACCATGTTTGATCCACAAGATCGGCATAGAATATCGTGGGCAGACCTCACAAAGGCTTTACCCCAAGAAGGGGTTTGGCTTTGAGTTCAGAGATGCAGAGGATCAGGAGAAGGCCGTAGAAGTTCTCAACATGCCAGCCGCCTCAGACTGGGTCATACATAGTCCATATGGCGATAAAACGCTGATGAGAAATGCGCTGATATATGAAATGGCGTCCGATCTTTTCGATTATGCCCCCAGGACGAGATTCTGTGAACTTGTTCTTAATGGCGAGTACTATGGTGTCACTGTTTTGACGGAAAGTCTGCGTCTGGGTAAGAATCATGTGGATATCCAATCTGCTACACCGCAACTGATAGATGGCGGATATCTGCTCAAATTCGACAAGGGTGAAGACAATGAAGTGGCTTTTGTCTCATCACATTCTCCGGTGGTCAATTCGCCGGTTCGTTCAAAGATCCTTTTCCATGATCCAAAAGCGGACAACATTTCAAAAGCCCAGACCCAGTATATAAGATCCTATCTCTTCCAATTCGAAGACCTTTTCACCCACGACGATCTGTATGGCACACCAGAATATCACAATTGGATAGATATCAAAAGTTTTGTCAGATACATGCTACTGACCGAGCTGACCAGGAATGTAGATGGCTACAGGATCAGTACCTATTTTTACAAAACACCTGCTTCACAAGGTGAAAATCTGGTGGCCGGCCCTGTTTGGGACTACAATATCGCTTTGGGAAATGCGGATTACTGTGGAGGACAGAATGTGGAAGGCTGGGCCTGGGATTTCAACAAACGCTGTCCGGATGACTCACACCTTGTCCATTTCTGGTGGCGTCGATTTCTACAGGATCCTGTATTCACAGAAGAATTGGCAAAAACATACAAACATCTCAGAGATGAGGAATGGGAAGATGAAGAGATCGAAGAGCTCATAAGCAGCTTTTATGAGATCCTTGAAGAACCGCAGAAAAGAAACTTTGACAAGTGGAAGATCCTCGGTAAAAAGGTCTGGCCCAATCATTTTGTTGGTCGATCTTATCAGGAAGAGGTGGATTATCTGACGGACTGGATAGATCGACGACTGGACTGGATGGATGAGAATATCGATTCCATAGCATACTCTCCCGACAGATCTGATGTTGTGTCCTACAGGATCTACCCCAACCCTGCGTATGACATTGTCAACCTTGACCTTACCACAGCACACCCTGCATCTGTTTCTGTCAGGATCTACGATCTCCTTGGCAGACTTGTCCTGACAAAATCCTCATCCTCAAACTTGTCTCACGACCATCATCTTTCCCTAACTTCGTCTGAACTTCAGGGTACCTATATGTTGGAACTCACAGTTAATGAAAGTCACGTTGCGAGTGACAAAATCGTGATACTGCCGAGATAAGATCTATTCAAATTCCAGAGTCATCTTCCTTACGCGGTCCTCAAGCTTCTCCGAGGTCACATGTTCGCGTAATCGGTCCACCATGATCGGAAAGGCAAAAGGTGTGGCTTTATCAGGTTTTTTGATTATCAGCCTTTGACCGCGTATCCTTTCAAGTGCTCTTCTCAATCTTGCCTCTTCAAACTGAAAGGTCATGGTCTCGTCAATAGCCTGCTGATAAAGCAAATTGTCCGGTTCATATTCCCGGAACACATCGAAAAGAAGTTGAGCACTGTTCTGTAAATGCCGCTCCTTTTTCTTTTGCCCCGGAAATCCTTCGAAGATCATACCTGATATCCTCGCAATATCACGAAATCGCCGTCTGCTCATTTCGACAACATTAACGGTATTCTGGATATCCTCGTACAATGATCGCGTTTCAAAAAGATCATGATCGATCACATCATCCACATCCATTGACTGATCCGATAACAATTCCACGCCATAATCATTCATGGCAATACTGAATGAAATAGGCAACTTTTTAGAAAGCCGGTAACCGATCAACGCACCAATTGCTTCATGTACAAACCGGCCTTCGAATGGATAAATGACCAGATGATACCCTTCCCTGGTTTCAAAATACTCAATGAGTAATTCTTCGGCTGCAGGCAGGTAGGATCTTTCATTCTGAAAATCCAACAGAGGAGCGATAAAGGACATCTCTGGAGCCATGGTCTTCCCTCTCTGGAAATCATGGATCTGTCTTCGTAATAGGACCGACATCTCACTGGAAAGCGACATTCGTCCACCAAGCCATGAGGGTATAGATCCAGAGGTCTTATTGCTTTTCTTGACGTAAACCGTCATATCCCTGATCCGCACCATCTCAAGGCTCCTCCCGGCAAACCAGAAATGATCGCCAGGTTTGAACTGAGCGATAAACCATTCCTCTACCTTGCCTATCCTTTTTCCAGAAGTGAATTTAATGGTCATCATGACGTCACTGACTATCGTTCCGATGGACATTTTATGACGTTGAGCCATCTTTTGGTTGACCACCCTGTACTTACCCTCAGCCAATCCTATTCGCCGGTATTCATCGTAGGCTTTAAGCGAGGAACCGCCGTACTGCATAAAATCAAGGACCATTCTCCATTCTGCCCTGCTTAAAGAGGCATAGCAATGTGTACTGATGACCTCCTCATAAGTTTGTGATTCTTCAAATCCTTCAGAGCATGCCAGGGTCATGAGGTATTGTATAAGTACGTCGTAAGATCTGATATATGGCATCCTTGATTCCACGATCATGTGATCGATACTCGAACGCAAGGCTGCCGCTTCGATGAACTCCATCGCATGGGTCGGTACAAAATAGATTTTGCTCAAGGCTGTTGGCTGATGACCACTTCTTCCTGCCCGTTGAACGAACCTGGCAGCACCTTTGGGACCACCGATCTGAATGATGGTCTCTACAGGCCTGAAATCAACACCCAGGTCCAGGCTTGATGTGCAGATAACCGCCTTGAGACGTCCTTCATACAGGGCATCCTCCACCCAATCCCTTAACTCTCTGCTGATGGAACCATGATGCATGGCCATCAGGCCCGCGAACTCCGGATAGGCGTTCAGAATCTTTTGGTACCATATCTCGCACTGGCCCCTCGTATTGGTGAAAACGAGGGTCGAACGGCTCTTCCTGATGATCGGTATGATCTCGTGCAACAGTTTCAGCCCAAGGTGTCCAGACCAGGGAAATTTTTCCACCGTTTCGGGATATATGGATTCCACCTCAATTCGCTTTCTCAGTCTGCTCCTTATGATCTTCATTTTTTGAGCATGTGACGTGTTTCCGATCAGGATATCGAGGCTTTCTTCAAGGTTACCGATGGTAGCTGAAATACCCCAGATACTGAGATCCCCGCAGATGCTCTTTAGGCGACTCAAGCCTAATTGTACCTGAACTCCTCTTTTCGAACCCACCAATTCGTGCCATTCGTCAATGATCACCGTGGCGGTTGAGCTGAAAAAATCAGCATACCCTCTTGTGGCCAGCATTACATGGATACTCTCCGGTGTGGTGATCAGTATTTCGGGGGCGCTCTGCCATTGCTTTTTTCTTTCAGCTGTGGTGGTGTCTCCTGTTCTGATGCCTACACTCCAATCGAGATTCATCCCCTGTACAGAGCGGCGAGCTGCCTGGCCAATCTCTTTGGCCAGGGCGCGGATAGGCGTTATCCATAGAATGACCGGACCCTTCCCCTTCCTCACCTTGCCATAGTTATCCAGAATAGCAGGCAGCAGGAGGCTGTATGTCTTTCCACTGCCAGTCGGTGCATTGACAAGTCCATTATATCCCGAAAGGTATGCTTCCCAGGCTTGTTCTTGATATGGTAGCGGGGACCAGCCAAGACGGTCAAACCAATCAAGGGCAAGTTTCATGATCTTCGAGTGCTCAGTATTCATGAATCATTTACATTACGGCCACTTGGTGCTTCCTATTGTTAATTCTAAGGCCTATTTTAGCGGTTTAAACGATACCTGAAATATGAAGTTTAACGTCTCTTCAGGAGAACTGCTTTCCGGACTTCAAACAGTTTCCGGAGCCATTGGATCAAATCCGGTTTTACCCGTCCTTGAAGATTTCCTCTGTGATCTTGAGAACAATATACTAAGTATTACAGCCTCCAATCTCGAAATATCGATCACTACAAAGATCGAGGTCAATTCCGGTGAGGACGGTGCTGTAGCTATCCCGGCAAAAATTTTACTCGACACGCTCAAAGCTCTCCCAGAGCAACCCGTGACCATCGAAGTGGATGAGGAAAGTCTCGCCATCGAGATCACCTCAGCATATGGAAAATACAGGATGTCAGGCGACAGTCCTGAGGATTTTCCCAAATTACCCCTGGAAGAAAATACGGATCACATCACCCTCAATTCAGACATGCTTCAGTCGGCGGTCAATAATACCTTGTTTGCAACAAGCAATGACGAGTTGAGACTGGCGATGAACGGCGTTCTCACCGAGATAGACTTCAATGATGTCACATTCGTGGCGACCGATGCACATAAGTTGGTGAAATACACCTTCTCGGAGTTGAAGAGCGATGTAACGACTTCATTCATTTTGCCGAAAAAGGCCTTGAACCTGCTTAAAGCTATCCTTCCAGAGGAGGCAGAGGTTCGGGTGAGCTATAATACGACCAATGCGTTCTTCAAATTTGACGATACTACTTTGATCTGCCGATTAATAGATGCAAAATATCCTGACTACAACGCTGTCATTCCCGAGGGTAATCCCAATAAGATGACGTTATCAAGGAAGGATTTTTTAAACTCCCTGAAGCGTATTTCGATCTATGCCAATAAGACCACCAACCAGGTGGCGCTCAATATCCAGGACGGCAGCCTGACCATCTCGGCTCAGGATCTTGACTTTAGTAATGAAGCCACAGAGCAGATGACGTGTGAGTACGAAGGTGAGGCCATGACCATCGGATTCAATGGCAAATTCCTTGTAGAGATGCTCAATGTACTGGACAGCAAAGAGGTGATCATGGAATTGAGTACTCCTAATCGAGCAGGAATACTTACTCCGGCCGAGGCCAAAGAAAACGAATCGCTTCTCATGTTGGTCATGCCGGTGATGATGGGCAATTAATTAGAGATGAAAACAGGTCTCTTTTTCGGATCGTTCAATCCTGTTCATGTCGGTCATATGATCATTGCCGAGCACATGGTCGCACAAACCGATCTGGACGAGGTTTGGTTCGTGGTATCTCCTCAAAACCCCTTAAAAAAGCAATCCTCTCTGGCCCGGGATTATGATCGCTTGCACCTGGTCAACCTGGCTATTGGTGACAACCCAAAACTACGGGCCTCCAACATTGAATTCGGTCTGCCCAGACCATCCTATACGATCGATACTCTTACCTATCTGAAGGAAAAACATCCTGATAAGGAGTTGGTGCTGATCATGGGTGGGGATAATCTGGGGACCCTTCATAAGTGGAAGAACTTTGAGATCATTTTAAGAGATTATGAGATCTATGTGTATGATCGTCCTGATTATGATCTCGGAGAATATGCTGATCACCCTAATGTCCGGATATCCGAATCACCTCAGATTCACGTATCTGCGAGTTATATACGAAAATGTATTCGTGAAGACCTTTCCGTAAGATATCTGCTCACTCACGATGTCTGGGATTATATTATGAGTTCATACTTGTATAAAAATCAAATAGAATAGGCTGCAGACCGTTCATATGTCTGTCCGATGTTATTCACGCTATAATATGAAAACGATATTTACAGTCATACTTGGTCTTTTTGCTTGTGTCACAATTGGGCAAACCAATCTGGCCATAGGAGAATGGGAAGTTCATATCCCTTATAAATTTGGTCTGAGTGTGACGCAAAGTCCGAATTATGTTTACTACTCTACTGACCTCGGGCTAATGCGGTTGAGCAAGGAAGATCGACAGACTACCGAGTTCATCACAACGATAGACGGCTTGAGCCAGGCGGAAAGAAGTGTCATTAAATACCACCCCTCCTCGCGTACACTGGTGGTGGCCTATGAAACAGGGATTATAGATCTTTTGACTTCGTCGGGTGTGACCACCATGACCGACATCAGCAATTTCGATAATTTCCCCATTGACAAGACGCCAAATCATATATATGATGATTTTGATGCGGTGATACTGTCCGGTAATTTTGGTATGTCCAGAATAGATGTTGAAAATCAGAAAGTTCTTTGGACCACCTTCACCCTCGGCAATGCGGTTCATGCTCTTTCAAGGGTCTATAATATATATTTTGCGGCGACGGATGACGGCCTGTACAGCATACCCATCGAAGGCCAGACCGAAAATTTTCAGGCTTGGGAGAAACTTGGTGCGACACATGGTTTACCTGAGGGGGTGAGCTTCGGTGCAGCAACCAGATGGGAGAACAGACTCTACGTAGGTGCAGGAGAATCCCTTTATATGCTTAATGACAGCATTTATTTGGAAGACAGTGTTTTTCAGTTCGAAGAAATCTTCAAATTGGAGGACTTTGATTTGGTTCATCTGAGTAGTGAATCCTGGAACTTGCTGGCTACATATTACTGTCCGGATCAGTGCAATGCACAGGTCATTGGCTTCAGTGGAGACAGTGACACTACATCCAGTCAGCCCGAATGCACCAGTCGTACTCTAGAAACCATTCAGGATGGTGATGGATGGGTTTATTATGCTGACCAATTCAATGGATACCGACTTTCTCATGGCAACGGGAATGCGTGTGTCATTCATAATCCCAATTCACCTTTCTCCAGTAATATCAATGAAATTGCAGTCGGCCGTGATGAGGTCGTGATCGCTTCTGGTGGTACAGTTAACGGTTTTTTCTACTCATTCAGAAATGATGGCTTTTTTATACTGAATGAAGATGGTAGGTGGTCCGCACGCAACTTATTCAATGTTGACACTCTGAAAGAACGGGATCTTAAAAATTTCCACAGAGTCAAGATCCATCCGATCACCGGTGATCAATATCATGGGACCTACTGGAACGGCATTGTTGTCTATCATCAGGACGGAACTTATACTTTTTATACGGAAGAGAACTCTGCACTTCGAAAGAAAGATGACATGGATCCCCGCGAGCGTGTCATTGGCATGGAATTCGATCAGGAAGCCAATCTGTGGGTTGCTACATTTCTTGCTCCAGAACACGATCTTGCCGTACTGAGAAATGACGGTACCTGGAAAGGATTTGATCCACCGAATTTTGGATCAGGCCCCAATGAGGTGGCAGTAGATTCCAATGGGTATAAGTGGATCACCATGACGGGAGATGCGTCGCGAGGCGTTTACGTCTTTGACGAAGGAGACATGGATGACGATCTTGATGACCGCTACCAACTCATCACACAGAACAACAGTGAATTGCCATCCAATATGGCCATTTGCGTTACGGTAGACCTGGATGGTGATGTCTGGGTCGGCACCAATGAGGGTGCTGTCGTTTTTGCCTGTGGTGAGAATCTCTTCGAAGGGGAGTGTAGGGGTAACAGGCCCAAGGTGTTACAGGATACCATCCTGGCTCTGTTGTTAGAAACAGAAGAAGTTCGAAGTATCGCAGTGGATGGTGCCAACAGAAAATGGTTTGGAACCAATAATGGTGTTTTCGTGCAATCTCCTTCCGGAGAAGAACAGGTTTTAGCCTTCAATACGGACAACAGTCCATTGCTGAGCAATGTGATCAATGACATTGCCATTGATCGTCGGGAAGGTATCGTGTATATAGGCACGGACAAAGGATTGTGTGTTTATCGCACTGAAGCCACGCTCGGTGGTGCAGTTCATGCCAGGGAAGTCTATGCCTATCCCAATCCGGTCAGACCAGGATACGAAGGTCCCATAGCGATCAAGGGACTCCCCAGGGACGCAGACGTCAAGATCACCGATGTTTCGGGAACATTGATCTATGAGACCACAGCTCTGGGAGGACAGGCGATCTGGGACGGCAGGGATTATAATGGTGTAAAGGCAAAATCAGGAGTATATCTTGTATTCACCACCAGTGATTCAGGAAGCTTTGATACTCCTGAAGGCCTTGTCACAAAGGTGC
Source organism: Saprospiraceae bacterium (assembly GCA_033722295.1). Lineage (GTDB taxonomy): Bacteria > Bacteroidota > Bacteroidia > Chitinophagales > Saprospiraceae > JAWVZH01. Next base: position 5,105 of record JAWVZH010000078.1, on the reverse strand, counting down.
TAATTATGAACTAGAAGGCTCTCGTAATATTCCTCATATTCCTTCACGATCTTCTCTATATTGAACTTCATAGCTTGTTTATAGGCTTGTCTACGAAATGTTTCAAGAGCCTCATCGGATTCCAGAATAGTCAGAGCGTATTTGGTCATCGCGTCGATATTACCCACGTCTGCCATGAAGCCACTGAAGCCATGCTTATTGAGTTCGGGAAGTCCACCGGTATTGCTGGAAATAACAGGTACCTCACAAGCCATCGCCTCCAGGGCGGCCAGTCCAAAGCTCTCATGCGCTGATGGAAGGAGGAAAAGATCTGCGACTGCCAGGATCTCCTCAACAGCTTCCTGTTTTCCGAGAAATCGAACGTCATTACCAATATCCAATTCTCTCGATAAGGATTCCATCGGCAATCGCTCCGGGCCATCACCTATAAGTATCAATTTTGACGGCATGACGTCATTGACCTTTTTGAAGACCTTGATCACATCCTGAACCCGTTTGACCTTCCTGAAATTAGAGATATGCATCAGGATACGCTCACCATCCGGGGCAATCGCTTTTTTGAAATGCTCCTTGTCGACCTTTGAGAATTTCTTTGGATCTATGAAGTTATGGATGACCTTTATGTCATTTTTAATATTAAAAATGGAAAGTGTTTCCTCCTTGAGGAATTGTGACACCGCCGTGACGCCGTCTGAATGATTTATGCTGAACTCTACTACGGGCGCAAACGACCTGTCCTGCCCCACCAGAGTTATGTCCGTTCCATGCAGAGTAGTAATAAAGGGAATATCGATACCCTGATCCCTGAGGATCATTTTTGCCAGATAAGCTACCGCCGCATGAGGTATTGCATAATGCACATGCAAAAGATCCAGCTCTTCATACTTCACAATGTTGACCAGAGTGCTCGCCAGAGCAAGATCATATGTAGAGTGCTCGAATAAGGGATAATCGAAGTTGCTGACTTCATGAAAATAGATATGGGCATCATAGGTTTGTAATCGGGCCGGCTGCTTATAAGTTATGAAATGTATATCATGGCCTCGACGAGCCATAGAGATACCCAGTTCTGTAGCCACTACGCCACTACCTCCAAAAGTAGGATAACAAACAATGCCAATTTTCATATTTCACTTATCAATGTTGGGTAATACGGCACTTTTAACCGCCTGAATTAAAGATTACAACAAACTACCTTAAATTTGGTTACCTTTTTTGGCATGGCCGTTTATTCTATTAACGATATTGAGCAACTCACCGGCATCAAAGCGCATACTCTACGCATCTGGGAGAAGCGCTATGATATGGACTTTGCCCATCGTACACCCACCAATGTGCGGTACTACCTCGAGGAAGACCTGAAGAACATCATGAACATCTCCGTGCTCTACAATCATGGGATGAAGATCTCTAAGATCGCCAAAATGACCAATCAGGAGATCCGCGAAAGAGTCCTTCAACTGACAGAGGTTCACAAGAGCCATAGTACCGGTCTGGATGCCCTGACGCTGTCCCTCATCAATCTGGATCAGCACTCTATCGATCATATAATAAACCTGAATACCGAGCAGTCAGGATTTTCTGATGTTTTAGAAAATCTGATCTTTCCGCTTTTTGACAAGGTCAATGAGATGTATCTGACAGGCACTATAAAGCCTGTTCATGAAGGCTTTCTCAACAATGTCCTTGAAGGAAAACTGATGGTGGAGATCGATCGACTGAGAAGCACATCAGATAAAAAAGATCCGGACTACATCATTTTCCAACCTTACGGTTCCCTTGAAGAGATCAGCGCATTGATACTCAACTATTACCTTCTGGAGGCTGGTAGTTATCCACTCAACATAGGAAATACCACGGGATTCTCTGATGTGATCGACGCCTATAACCTACATAATGTTGACCACGTCATCGGGCTCTTTAATCTTGAAATGCAAGAAAGCGAATGGAAAGATTACCACGTCCGGTTACCCGAAAAACTACCTTCTGCCGATCTTATCTTTTCCGGATTTTGGGTTTATCAACAAGGACTGAAAAGCCAGGGCAATATCACGGTCATGCCAGATCTTAATGCCATACTCGCCTATCTTGAAGAGATGGTGCCCGGATAAGCCAGTTACCAGTTACCAGTTACCAGTTACCAGTTACCAGTTACCAGTTACCAGTTACCAAAAATATCAATTATACAATTCCGAAATTGAATTGATCTCTGTTCCTGACCACTGCCCACTGAAAGATCATCTTCCCATATGTACTAAAAGAACTGAAACATCGGAAGGCGAGACTCCACTAATACGACTGGCCTGACCTATGGTCTCTGGACGTATCCTGGTCAGCTTTTCACGGGCCTCTGCGGAAAGCGCTGACAGTGAGTGATAATCAAGATCATTGTAAATCCTCACAGATTCAAGTCTGTTGAGACGGTCAACCTGTTCCTGCTCACGACGGATATAACCGGCATACTTCATCTTGATCTCGGCACTTTCTACGATCTCCTGATCATAGTCAGACAGAAATGTATCAAGCTGAGATACCACCGTTCGAAGTCCGTTGAGATCAATATTCGGGCGAAGGAGAATACTGTGTAATTTCATCTTCTGGTCGATAGGGGCTGAATCTCTGGACTGCAAATAGCCGTTCATTTGGTCTGGTGAGATACTGAGGCTTTCTACGAATTTCTCTACCTCGCGAATTCCTTTCTTTTTCTCCTCTACCCGTTGCATTCGCTGATCAAGGCCTTTAACTCCCCAGGAAGCCGCCAACGGCGTTAATCTGAGATCTGCATTGTCCTGACGAAGGAGTATGCGGAATTCCGCCCTGGAAGTAAACATCCGGTATGGCTCATTCGTCCCCTTGTTGATCAGGTCGTCGATAAGTACACCTATATAAGCCTCAGACCTTTTGAGGACTACGGGCTCTTCATCATGAACAAGTTTCTGGGCGTTCAATCCGGCCATCAATCCCTGGCAGGCGGCTTCTTCATATCCGGTGGTTCCATTGATCTGCCCTGCGAAGAAAAGGCCCCGGACCAACTTGGTTTCGAGGCTTGGCTTCAATTGTATCGGTTGGAAGAAATCATATTCTATGGCGTACCCCGGGCGGAACATCTTGGCGTTCTCCAGTCCAGGTATCTTTCTCAGTGCCTTGAATTGTACATCTTCAGGAAGGGAAGAAGAAAATCCATTGAGATAGATCTCATGGGTTTGGCGACCTTCCGGTTCAACGAAGAGTTGATGTCTGTCGCGGTCAGCAAACCGGTCGATCTTGTCTTCTATACTCGGGCAATATCTAGGGCCGAGGGCTTTGATACGACCGTTGAACATGGGAGACCGGTCGAATCCTTCTTTTAGGGATTCATGCACCTGTGGATTGGTATAGGTGATGTGACAGGGTATGGGCTCTGTCAGAGGGCTTGTTTCAGTAAACGAGAACCGGCCAGGAGGATCATCGCCATGCTGAACTTCCATTTTGGACCAGTCCACAGTTCGGCCGTCCACTCGTGGTGGCGTGCCCGTTTTCATCCTTCCGGCTTCAAATCCGAGTTCCACCAACTGTTCGGTGATACCTTTTGCTGCTCTTTCACCGGCACGCCCTCCTCCAAATTGTTTTTCTCCTATATGGATAAGTCCATTGAGAAATGTTCCGTTGGTCAGCACCACTGTTTTACCTGGTATTTCCAGGCCTATGCCAGTGCGGACACCTTTGACCTGTCCATCCTTGACAATGAGGCCCGTGATCATCTCTTGCCAAAAATCAATATTGTGATCATTTTCGAGTAACTGTCTCCATAATGCGGCAAATTCCATCCTGTCGCTCTGGGCACGCGGACTCCACATGGCCGGCCCCTTGCTTTTATTGAGCAGACGGAACTGGATCATGGTTTCGTCTGTCACGATCCCGGAATTACCGCCAAGGGCGTCGATCTCACGAACGATCTGGCCTTTCGCCACACCTCCCATCGCAGGATTGCATGACATCTGTGCAATGGTCTGCATATTCATGGTCGCCAGCATCACCTTGGCTCCCAGCCTGGAAGCCGCTGCTGCCGCTTCACAGCCGGCATGACCGGCACCAACTACTATGACATCATATTCTGGAAACATACTGCAAAGGTATGTAAACTATGATATGGAATAAATAGTTCGGCAATGGCTTAAGGATAGACATCCACTTGTGGCAAATACGGGGTGCTTCTCATGCTTTCGCCTTAGTTCTTCCGTCATGATCAACGGATAATTTGTCTTCCCAATCCATATACTCAGGAAGTACTCTTTGTTGGTCCATTTATGCCCGCAGATCCACGCTAAAATTTATTCGCGGATTCACGCAGATAAAGCTTAATCCACATAAATATTCATCTGCGGAGATCAGCGCAATGGTCAGCGATCATCCGCGGGAAAAATGTAGGCGTCAAGGGTGTAAAACCAGTGCTGCCTGGCTCGTGGCACACGAAATTTTGAATAGGCTCGGTTTTTGTACCTATTGCAGATGCGTGTTGTAATTGATCAGTGTTATGAGAGTTGGTTTTCTGGTAATATATGTAATTATAGGTGTGCTGCATCAGAAGGGGGCAGCGCAAATCGTCAATATCGAAGATAGGCGGGCCAGCTTCGACGATACTTTGGGCATGTTCGAAAGACTTGATCTCGGTGTCAACTTTGTTAAGAATGACGAGGAAATATTTACGATAAATGCAGACTTCCAGATCGAGTTCCTTCAGCAAAAGAGACTTTTTATCTCCATCTCCAAGTTCTCTTTCCTAAAAGCGGGAAATGAAAACTTTGTCAATACGGGACTGCAACACCTCAGATACAACTATCAGGTCAAGGATTACTTAGCCTGGGAGGTCTTCGGTCAAATACAATACAACGAGCAATTAAGAATAAGAATGCGAGGACTGGCCGGTTCGGGGCCGCGCTTTTCAATTAATATCGGACAAAAACATGCGATCAATCTTGGCCTGAGCTACATGTGGGAGTACGATGAGATATCCAAAACCAATGAAGTGCATCACGACAGCAGGCTCAACACCTATGCCAGTGTTCATTTCGATTTTTCTCCGATCGTCATCGCTTCCACAACTTATTATCAACCACTTTTTGACG
>JAWVZH010000077.1:0-14408 GCA_033722295.1 Saprospiraceae bacterium | reverse complement strand
TTTCGAAGAAACGACCCTGTTAGCTGGTAAATCGGTTGACAGGGTTTTTTATTTGTTAAAGTGACCCCGGGGGTCATTTTAACATTTACATCTTTTCTCGATCAGATTGCCTCTTACATGTATCATACCTAATGTATTGTCGGACAATCATTTACACCTGCAAGTGTCAATTAAAAGACGTTTCTTCAATTTATGACCCCGGGGGTCATTTTAACATTTACCATTGCAGATACTAATCCTCAGAGTCTTCAGCCCACCAATCCCTCATACACCTTCATCAATTTTGGGATCTCTTTCTCGGGTGCAAATTCCTTGATCCGCTCTCTACCCTTCTCTACCAATTCTTCAGCCAATTCCGTGTCATTGATGATCTCAAGCATTTTTTCGGCCAGATCCGCTATAGACCCGTTGAATGTCAGGACAGCATCACCACCGATCTCCTGACAGGATGTGTCTTCCTTTACAATAACAGGTCTCCCACTCGCCATACCCTCGAGTACCGGAATGCCAAAGCCTTCTTTTCGGCTCGGATATATAACTGCTTTCGCGCCGTGGTATAAAGTGACGATATCCATATCCGTCCTGGGCGACAGAAACCTCACCGCTTGCTGAATATCAAGCGAAGCGACCAATCCTTTCAACTTCTTTTGATATTTGTTCTCTTTGCCCACGAGTACCAGATCGATGTCCTTCCAAAGTCCGGAATGATAGAAGGCTTCAATGAGGGTGTACTGATTCTTTCGATGTGAAAATGAGGACACGCATATGAGATACGGCCTTAAAAGGTTAAGATCTTCCCTAAGGGTTTTGATCACATCAGCTTCAGGGGCTTTCTTAAATTCCTCCCTGCACGACTGATAGACCACTGTAATACGATCATCTTCAATCTTATATCTTTCTTTTAGTTCTCTCTTCACCTTGTGACTGATGGTCACGATGTGATCTGCCTTCTTCACAGATCTTCCTGTTTTCCAACGATATATGCGCCGATCGATCCATGAATAATCCTCCGGGAAGTCCTCGTAGAGCATATCGTGTATGGTCACCACGGTTTTGGTATTTGATGATATCCTTTGAGGTATCTCGTTACTCAATCCGTGATAGACGTCAAGTTCGAGTTGCTTCCATAGCTCCCTCATGTCTATCGATCTTCTGTAAAACCCCGGCCCCTGCAACGGAACATAATTATCTTGCAATGGCCCATCGTAGTCTCTGGCGCTTTCGGCAGCGATCAGAAAGTATTCATTGGATGGATAAAGACGAGCCAGTTGATGTACAATGTACCTGCTGTACTGACCCAACCCGGAATAATTATGGTAAAAGCGTTTAGCGTCAAATCCGATCTTCATGAGCACAAAAATAAGCGCACGCGATCAAAATAAAAGATCGCATGCGCTATTGGGATTATAGAATTAATCTTCATCACCGAAATTGGCGGTTCGAAAAATCCTCATCTGCCGTTGGCAGATGCTAATCCTCCTCACGTTGTGCGGCGTACTCATTAATAAGTTTTTGCTGTATGTCAGGTGTCACAGCACTGTATTCGGCAAAGGTCCTGCTGAATTTTGCTCGTCCCTGGGTCAAAGACCTCAGTGCGTTGGAATATTGATACATCTCTGCCAGAGGTACCTTGGCCCGGATCTTTTGATAGTGGCCATCAGCTTCCATACCTTGGATGATCGCCCGCCGAGTCTGAAGGTCACCCATGACATCGCCCATGACATCATCATTACACAGTATTTCCACGTCATATATCGGTTCGAGGATCTGAGGCCTGGCAGCGGTGAATGCGGATTCGAAGACTTTCGAAGCGGCCAGCATAAATGCCATATCATTCGAGTCAACGGGATGCATCTTCCCATCGAATACACATACCCGTACATCCTGGCAATTACTTCCTGTCAGAGGGCCCTCCTCCATTTTTTGCATAACACCTTTTTTAATGGCATTGGAATATTTGGAGTCGATCGAACCTCCAACTATACACCAGTAAAAAGCCAGTTTACCACCCCATTCCAGTTCTTCTACATCTTTGTTTCGCACAGTTAGGTCCGAAGGATCCGACATTCCCTCGTAAAAAGGTTCGATACGCATATGGACTTCAGCAAACTGACCGGCACCCCCCGACTGTTTCTTGTGTCTGTAAGAATCATCCTTTTGGGTCGTGATCGTTTCGCGATAAGGGATCCTCGGCTTGATATAATTGTATTTAACGCCATGGACCTTCTCGACCCTGTATTTAGCCAGGTCCAAATGCAGTTGGCCCTGTCCATGCAATATCGTCTGTTTTAATGAGGCCGATTGCTCTATGATCAGGGTAGGGTCCTCTTCCGATAACTGCTGAAGGGCTTTGAAGAGTTTTTCCATATCGTTCTTATTTTCCGGTTCCACGGCTGCTCTAATCCGCGGTGGCGGAAAATCGATAGGCTTAATCTCCATTGAATTACCTTTCGGCGTCATCGTATTGTTGGTATGTGCATCCTTCATTTTGACGGTCACTCCAAGATCACCCGCCAGGAGTTCGTCTGCCTTCGTCCTTACTTTTCCATTCGAAACGAATAATTGATTGAAACGCTCCGCCGTCCGATTGGCATTGTTGACGAGTTCGTCACCTTCCTTTATCGCTCCAGAGTATACCTTGAAATAGCTCACTCTGCCCACCTGGGGCTCCGACATCGTCTTGTACACAAAAAGAACAGCCGGTCCCGAAGAATCTGCTGGTAAGGTCTCGCCATCTTTCAAATTAGCCGGGGGGCGATCTGCCGGTGATGGTGCGATATCATTGATAAAACCCATAATCCTTCCGCTTCCCATATTGGATGTGGCCGAACAACAAAATACAGGAAAGATCTCCTGCTGAGCCAGGGCTATGGTCAGGCCCCTCGCCAATTCCTCCTCGGTAAGAGAGCCCTCATCAAAAAACTTTTCCATCAAAGCTTCATCGTTCTCTGCTGCTGCTTCTACCAGTTCGTTATGCATGCTTTGCGCCTTCTCGATCTCGGAGTCCGGTATAGGCACCTTCTTGGGCTTACCTCCATCCGGACCAAATTCATACATCGTCATCCTCAGAGTGTCAACAATAGTGTTGAAATCAGGGCCCTGTTCCAACGGATATTGAACAGGGATGACATTCCTCCCGAATCGAGCTTTGATCTGCTCGAGTGATTTATCATAATCAGACTTTTCGTGGTCCATCTGATTGATCGCAAATATCACGGGTGTCTGATTAGCCTGGACATGCTCCCAAATGATCTCGGTACCCACTTCCACGCCATGTGCAGAATTGATGACCATCAATCCCGTATCCGCCACCTTCAAGCCTGAGACGATCTCGCCTACAAAATCATCAGAGCCAGGTGTATCCAGAATATTGATCTTGCTGTCCTTCCAGGAGGCGTGCATGAGCGTCGTAAATAATGAAGTGGCTCTTTCCTGTTCTATATTGGTGAAGTCTGATATTGTGTTCTTATTCTCAACGGTGCCTATTCTTTTTATTTCTCCAGCTTCAAATAACATGGTTTCGGCAAGGCTGGTCTTGCCGCATCCCGAGTGTCCAAGCAATGCGACATTTCTTATGTTTTCAGTTTTGAAGGTCATACAGCAACAATTTTTCCGTTTTGAATAAAGAGGACGGTCAAAATAGACAAATACAAATGGTCTACAAAGGGAAAAATATCAAAATAATATTGCGCAAAACGCCAATTTTTCAATCGATTTTTTCACGATATATAAAGCTTTCATAATTGCACGATTTTGCATTACAAAAAAAGCTAAGGTGTTCATGACGGCAATAAGAGTTGAAGAAAACCTATAGATCAGATAGGTAAAACTGACTTTTCTCCGGTTTTGATAAACTTCAGATAGGCCAGACAACAATCCTCAATTGTTTCGGATAATGACCTGTAACGAAAACCCATTTTTTCAAGACTTCTGTGATTGTCGTAGAAGAAGGTGCGTTGAGCGCGCAATAGAGTGTTCTTGTTGACCACACTTCGTCTTTTCCTGAATAGTCCAGAAAGGTACTCCTTCAGAGCATACAGGTCGATCATCCAGTTCTTCAGTTCACGGGAAGGAATACGCCTGTTGAAGAAGCGTGCTATCCTGATCTGCAGATCACGGATGCTGATGTTATGACCGCTTGCGATGACCTCGAGATCGCCATCGGAAGAAGTCAACAATTGCAGGGTCAACGATGCCGCATCGCGGGCATCAACAACACCGGTGCCACCGACTGGATAAAAACTAACGCCCTCATATACTTTTTTGAACAAAGCGTCGGAACCATTGCTCCAATGTCCGCTTCCAAGTATCGCCGACGGCCTGAGAATATTAGCATTCAGCCCCTCAGCCCTTCCCCTGTAGACTTCCAGGTCACCAAGGTGTTTGCTTAGTGAATAATCAGAATGGCTCTTATAGTCTGAATAATCAAAGCTCTCATCGATAAGACGTTCTTCAGTCCGGCCCAGTGAGGAAACTGAACTGATGTGGACCATACGCCTTATCCCGGATTCGAGAGCAGCATTGACAACTGATGCCGTACCCTCTCCATTGGTTTTCTTTAAATCCACGGCTCTGGAGGTGACTCCTGAGTGCTGGCCGGCCGCATGGATGCTGTAGGTGCATGATGCCATGGCATCTATCAGCTTCAAGGTATCCAAAATATCGCCTTCGATCCAGGTGATTCTTTCATCTTTCGGTACAAGTTGAAGGTCACTGTCCTTACGATGGAGAGCGAGGATATGAAAATCGGTAGAAGCCAGCAACCGGTCAATAATATGAGCGCCCAGCAACCCCGTACCGCCGGTGATAAAGACTCGATCAATGCGTTCTGAAACAGTTTCGCCCATTTACTGAGGAATATAATTGACCCCTAATATGGCGGCTCCCAGCGTGTCCGATTCAATAAGGTTTTTCTCAATCATGAAATCTTCGATCGTTTGTGACAATGTTTGGCCCTCATATGAGTCCAGATAAACTCCTCCTGTTGGATATCCCGGTCGTGCATACGAAACATAGGCTTGGAACAAAAGCGATCCATCCAGTTCACCGTCGATGTAGGTTATACCATTTAATTTTTCTCCTCCGATCAAAATATCACCGTTGGGTGAAACTTCATAATTAACTGTAGTGTCCATCAGTTGTCCATTTTCTCTTATGTAGATCTTTAATTCATTGTCGGATCGCAGTTCGATTTTTGGAAAGATAAATTCAATAAAACTAGAGTCATTGTACAATTTTAAGTAACCGTCTATATCACCGAATATCATTTCCAGATATCCACTATACTCATCTCGTTGAAGCTCCTTATAACCATTGCCTGTAACAGCTGCCACCAACTGCTCCTTGGCGTAGAGGCTATCAAACTCATATACACGAGGGAATTCATCTGCATCCTCTTTAGAACAGGATTGAAGGATCAGAAAAGCTCCTGTCAGAGCCAGAAAGAATATTTTCGATTTCAACATACTTTAGGTTTAGACTTTTTCAACTTCGATCGCAACGGAAAGGTCGTCATATATTTCAAACTCCTCTCCTGTATTTTCCTCCAGATTTAGCTCATCTGCCAGCACTTCGCTTTTAATATAATCCTCGAATCCCTTCAAAGATGAGGCGATACGCTCTTCAGGAGAAATGGTCACTTTTATTCTGTCTGTCACATTAAAATCCTTACTCTTTCTCAGATTCTGTATCCTGTTGACCAGCTCTCTCGCCGTTCCCTCCTGGATCAAGGACTCATCCAGATTCGTATCCAGCGCCACGATCAGTTTGCCTTCATTGGTTACCAGCCATCCGGGGATATCCTCTGAAATGATCTCGATATCTTCCTCGGACAGTTTATATTCTTCACCTTCGATCACCAACACATGCTCACCGGTTTCCTCAAAGCGCTGGATCTCTTCCTGGTCCATTTGGGAGATCAGGGCATTGGCAGTCTTCATGTGCTTACCTAGCCTGCGACCCAAAGTTTTGAAATTGGGTTTGGCTTTTTTATTTACCACACCGGATGTATCATCGACATACTCTATTTCCTTCACATTAACCTCTGCTTTGATCAGATCTTCGACGGCCTCCACTGCCTTTTTAAATTTGTCATCAATAACTGGCAACAAGACTCTTTTCAGAGGTTGTCTCACACGGATCCTTTCTTTTTTCCTTAATGACAGCACCATGGAAGAAATGCGGCGAGCATAATCCATACGCTGTTCCAGATCGTCATTGATCATCGCTTCATTCTTCTCTGGAAAAAAGGCCAGATGAATCGATTCATGTGATGATTTATTACTTACGTTGTTCAGGTTTCTGAATAACCAATCCGAAAAGAATGGTGAAAGCGGAGCCATCAATTTCGATAATGTTTCCAGACAGGTGTACAGTGTCTGGTACGCTGAAATTTTATCCCTTGTATAATCACCTTTCCAAAATCTGCGACGGCACAGGCGGACGTACCAATTACTTAAGAGGTCCTCTACGAAGGCCTGCATCTTCCTTCCCGCTTTGGTCGGCTCATAATCTGAAAAGTCCTGACGAACTTCACCTATCAAAGTATTGAGGGCTGAAAGGATCCACTGATCGATCTCAGGCCTCTCGGAAAGTTCAACATCCTCCTCTTCATATTTGAAACCATCAATGTTGGCGTAAAGGGCAAAAAAGGAATATGTGTTATACAGCGTTCCAAAGAACTTACGCTTTACCTCCTCAATACCGGCCTCATCGAATTTCAAATTATCCCAGGGATTGGAATTCGTGATCATGTACCATCTCGTGGCGTCCGCGCCATGGGTTTCCAGAGTATCGAACGGGTCAACGGCATTACCTTTTGACTTGGACATTTTCTGTCCGTTCTTATCCAATACCAGTCCATTGGAAACCACATTCTTGTAGGCCACGCTGTCAAAAACCATGGATGCAATGGCGTGAAGCGTGTAAAACCATCCCCTGGTCTGGTCCACACCTTCAGCGATAAAATCCGCAGGGAAGTTGGCCCTGAACTTTTCTTCATTTTCAAAGGGATAATGCCATTGTGCATATGGCATGGACCCGGAGTCAAACCATACATCTATAAGGTCGGACTCCCTGTGCATTTCCTGGCCTTCGTCTGATACAAGGACTATCCTGTCGATATACGGCTTGTGCAGATCATCCGGAACGTTCTGATCAAGACCAAGTTTTTCATTGGCCTTTTCTATTTCGGAACTCAATTGTGCCACAGAACCGATACAAACTGACTTCATGCCATCAGCCGTCCTCCAGATCGGCAGCGGTATACCCCAGAATCGAGACCTTGAGAGGTTCCAGTCCTGGAGATTCTCCAACCAGACACCAAAGCGACCAGTTCCTGTATGCGCTGGTTTCCAGTTGATCGTGTTATTAAGCTCCACCATACGTTCCTTCATAGCAGAGGCTTTGATGAACCAACTATCAAGAGGATAGTAAAGAACGGGCTTGTCTGTTCGCCAACAATGCGGATAATTATGCTTGTATTTGGCGACATTGAAAGCCTTGTTCTCCTTCTTCAGCATTACTGCGATATCTATATCGACATTAACGTAGTCAGGATCATCGGTATAGTTCTTGACGTATCGCCCCGCCAGAGGACCCGCCTCTTCTACGAATTTGCCCTTTTTATCCACCATGGTCAGTGCGCCAATACCATTTTCGCGGGCCACCTTCATATCATCTGCGCCAAATGAAGGCGCCGTATGAACAATACCTGTACCATCCTCCGTAGTCACAAAATCTCCAGTTACCACCTTGAAGGCGTCTCCAGTTTCTGGTGGCCCCACCGGGATAAGCTGTTCATATCGAATGTCCTTGAGATCCTTTCCTTTCCCGATGTGCTCCTTGGAGATGATCTCCGGTTGATTCTTATCGCCAAACCAGTTGTCCACAAGATCCTCGGCCAAGACCACTGAAACAGGCTCATCGGTATAAGTATTGATGGTTTTTATCTTGACATAATCGATCTTGGGACCTACCGTCAAAGCCGTGTTGGAGGGCAAGGTCCATGGCGTTGTCGTCCAGGCCAGTAATCTGACATCTTCTTCCTTACTTTCGAACAGAAATTCAGAATCATCATTACGGATCACTTCGAACATAGCCACTACTGTAGTATCCGTGACTTCCTGATATGCACCCGGCAGGTTCAATTCGTGCGTACTCAGGCCCGTACCGGCCGCCGGGGAGTAAGGCTGTATGGTGTAGCCTTTATACAGCATATCCTTATCCGACAGTTGCTTGAGTAGATACCACACACTCTCGATATAATCATTATTGAAAGTGATATAAGGATCATCCAGGTCTACCCAGTAACCCATTTCGACAGTGACCTTATCCCACAGGTCTTTATATCGCATGACAGTTTCCCGGCACTTCGTGTTATATTCTTCCACCGAAATTTTGGTGCCGATGTCATCCTTGGTGATACCCAATTCCTTTTCGACGGCCAACTCGATCGGCAATCCGTGGGTATCCCATCCACCTTTTCGTTCCACTCTTTGGCCCAACATGGTATGAAAACGGCAAAACAGATCTTTTACAGTTCTTGACATCACGTGATGAATGCCGGGCTTTCCGTTGGCAGAAGGGGGGCCTTCGTAGAAAACAAAAGAGTTGTCTACCGGACGTTGATCCATACTCTTTTTGAATATGTCATTCTTCTCCCAGAATTGTCGGATCTCCTTATCTATTTCAGGCAGATTGAGCCCTTTATACTCACGGTACATATATATGCTATTGAAAGCCCACAAAATTAGGGAATATTGACTAAACACCGGGATCCATAAAGTACTTGTGCATGCGGCTGCTTGTCATCACGATGGTATTGTATAGTAGAGAAACTACCTGCTTACCCACGGGGACCCTTTTAAAGTAAACCGCCAGGGCTTCTTTGCCCATTCCCCGGCGTAGTCGATACCTATCCTTTCCGAAGTGAGAATATCGCCATCGCTGAGCTCGATCCCCCTGTCCTCAACGAATAGTTTATTGGACGTGATCAGGTCTGTTCCGGTTTGTCTTGTATGTATGCCCATTGCTCTTGCAAGACTACCGGGACCTGAGGTCAGGCGATACTCTGGTGAGCTCAGGCCTCTTCGGCTCATCATAGCGCTCATTCCTTCCAACGGTTCGATCGCTCTTACCAAAATTGCGTGCGCTGTATTTTGGGGACCTGTCACAATATTGAACATATGATGTATGCCGTAGCAGAGGTATACGTAGGCGTGTCCACCCTTCATGAACATAACTTCTGTGCGCTCAGTTTTGCGATCATTATAGGCATGGCTGGCCTTATCTTCCGGAGCCTTGTAAGCCTCCAACTCCACAATTACACCTGAAGTAGGTATTTCTTCCTGACGGGAAACGATAACTTTACCCAGAAGCGACCGACATATCCGGAGAATATCATATCCTGTAAACTCCTCACGATCCAGTCTCTTACCCTCTGCATCGATATATTGATCGAACTGGCGAATAAGCCCCATAGATCATTTACGAGAATAATTAGGTGCTTCTTTTGTGATCGTGATGTGATGAGGATGGTTCTCCATCACACCGGCATTCGTGATGCGTACGAACTGTGCTTTTTTGAGGTCTCTTGTAGTGCCAGCTCCACAATATCCCATGCTGGCTCGCAGACCTCCTATGTACTGGACCATGACTTCAGCCAATGTACCTTTGAATGGCACGCGGCCTTCGATTCCTTCAGGGACTAGTTTTTTGATGTCATCCTCAACATCCTGAAAATATCTGTCCTTACTTCCCTGCTGCATGGCACCCAGGGATCCCATGCCGCGATAAGTCTTGAATTTTCTTCCTTCATAGATGATTGTTTCTCCCGGGGCCTCTTCGGTACCGGCAAACAAACCACCTGCCATCACACAGTCTGCACCAGCAGCAAGGGCCTTGGCTATATCTCCTGTATATCTGATGCCTCCATCACCGATGATAGGCACACCCGAATCTTTGATCCCCTCATAAGCCATCATTATGGCAGACAATTGAGGCACCCCAACTCCAGCTACTACTCTTGTTGTGCAAATACTTCCGGGACCAACACCCACTTTTACTCCATTTACGCCTTTATCTACAAGAGCCTTCGCGCCGTCACCCGTGGCTACATTTCCGGCAATAAGCTGTAGATCGGGATAGCGTTTTCTCACCTCACCGACCATGTCCAACACACCTTGCGAGTGACCATGTGCCGTATCAAGGCAGATCACGTCCACGCCCACCTCAATGAGTGCGTCGATCCTGTCGTGCGTGTCAGATCCTATCCCAACTGCAGCACCTACCGATAACCTGCCATAGGTGTCCTTACAGGAATTAGGAAAGTCCTCAACCTTTACAATATCCTTGAAAGTAATAAGGCCAACGAGTTTGCCGTCATCATTAACGACAGGTAGTTTTTCAATACGGTGCTTCTGTAATGTCGCTTTCGCCTGTTCAAGAGTAGTCCCTACAGGTGCCGTGATGAGGTTAACTCTTGTCATCAATTCGGTGATCGGTCGATTCAGGTTGGTTTCAAATCTCAGGTCTCTGTTGGTAAGGATACCTGTGAGGTTATTCTCCTTATCAATGATGGGAATACCACCGATCTTATAGGTTTTCATCAAATTTAATGCATCGCCCACTTTGGCCGTATTGTCAAGCGTCACCGGATCGATGATCATACCACTTTCTGATCGTTTTACCAACCGCACCTGATCGGCCTGATCCTCGATATTCATATTTTTATGGATAAAGCCTACGCCACCTTGTTGAGCAATGGCTATAGCCAAACCATACTCTGTAACTGTATCCATCGCCGCAGAGACGATAGGTGCTTTCAGGGTAATATCAGTGGTTAATTGTGTTGAAATGTCGACCTCACGAGGCAGAACCTTCGAATGCCCAGGGACTAAAAGGACATCGTCGAATGTCAAGGCTTCAGTGAGGAACTTGTCGGTGGAGGTGTGATTTATTTCCATCTGCAAATATATGTAAAAAGGAATTTCATGATAAAATACTATACGTAATTTCACTTTATGTTCACAATACTAAGCGACGATCATTTTATGAAAGAGGCCTTAAAAGAGGCCAGGAAAGCTGAAGATCAAGGCGACATTCCAGTAGGTGCTGTTGTCGTAAGTCACGGACGCATCATAGCCAGAGCCCACAATCAGACCGAACTACTTACGGATGTTACCGCTCATGCCGAGATACTTGCGATCACATCTGCCAGCAGTTTTTTGCAGTCCAAGTATCTCGATGAGTGTACGCTTTATGTGACGATGGAACCATGTGTCATGTGTGCAGGAGCTTTACGATGGGCACAATTGTCCAGGGTCGTATATGGCGCTGCTGATGACAAGAGAGGATTCATGCGTTACGGTAAACAACTGCTTCACCCAAAAACCAAACTCGAATACGGTGTTCTCGAAGCAGAATGCAGCGAAATCGTCAAGCGGTTTTTTGAGAAACTCAGGGTGGAATGAGGGTGTAGGGACCCTTGGAGGGTGCAGGGACCCTTGGAGGGTGTAGGGACCCTTGGAGGGTGTTTGCAAAAAATTCTAAACTTTCGTTAAAGGTGGTTAAACAATTCAAAAGAAGGTGGACAGATGATCGATTATGGGCTATATTGAATAAAAACGGATCATGAGATTATTCTTTGTGTGGCTTATCGGATTACCCATCTTATTCTCCTGCAGTCCAAATCTTACCCCGATGACCAATAGTATTGTAAAAGATATGCGTTGGGGAGAAGATGAGTTTCGGCGGATACAGTTCTATCTATCTGATGATATAGTGCTCAGGAGAGAAGTGCGCAGTGGTGATGCTTCGATTCGTGAGGGTAAGGTCAAATTGGTCAATGGTCGAAAGATTGAGGAGATCATTTTTGAAAAGGGCACACCAGGTGTTTTTGAATTCTCACCGGATGGAAAGGATGTGGCGATCTCCTTTGAGCGGGGTGGAGATAATCGCTATCTCATGTTCGGTCCAAATCCCAAATACAACGATCGATACGTTTTACTCGCAAGGGACTGGGATCGACGAAAAGGCCAGATCACTTATGATGGCAAAACATACAATACGTCATCTGAAAGTGCTTTTGCCTCCCTAATGATCGATCTGGAACGTGCAAGAAAATCAGTAGTAGAATCAAGGAAAGCCCGGGGAAGAACTGTCAATTAGAGTCTTTCTCCTTTTTGATCCCTTTGACAAACGGTACAAATCTGAATTTTCCGAAATCCTCTTTATCATACTTGTCCTCGTCAACCCTGGTGATGCGTATCATGTTTTGGATATCCCCTTTTCCGACGGGGATCACCATGCATCCGCCAATAGTTAGTTGTTCCAGGAGCTTATCGGGAATCTCAGGAGCCGCCGCAGTAACCAGTATCTTGTCGTAGGGCGCATGGCGTGGCAGACCGTCGAACCCATCCCGCAGATAAGTTCTGATACCTGTATAACCCAATTTATTGAGCAGTTCCGACGTGGTCTTGTAAAGGTGTTCATCTCTTTCCAAGGTAAAGACCTTGGCACCTAATTCCACAAGAACAGAAGCTTGGTACCCGCTACCCGTTCCTATTTCCAGTACCTTATCACCCTTTTTGACATTCAAAAGAGAGGTTTGAATGGCGACGGTTAGAGGTTGGGAGATGGTTTGACCACTTTCGATGGGAAAAGCGACATCCCGGTACGCCCATTCATCAAATGCCGAATTAAGAAAACAATGTCTGGGTACCTTACCAATGGCCTGGAGAACGGCTTCATCGTCGATACCCTTGGATTTCAAGCCATCCACGAGTTGCTTTCTGAGTCCCTTATGTCGGTATGTGTCTTTCAAATCGTGCACTAATGTATAGAAATATCTTTAATGTGTATTTTTGCCTGTAAATTATTTAGATGGCTGATCAAATAAAATTCGGAACCGATGGATGGCGAGCGATCATCGCCGATACCTATACCATACAAAATCTCAAGAGAGTCACCTTTGCCACCTCAGAATGGCTCAGACAAAATAATATGTCAAAGGTAGTAATAGGTCATGATTGTCGATTCGGAGGTGAGATGTTTGCAGAGACAGCGGCACGCTTGCTCGCTTCTGAAGGACATCAGGTATACCTGGCTCAGGGATTCGTAAGTACTCCCATGGTTTCTCTCGGAGTGGTCAAGAAAAGTGCAGACCTGGGAATTGTCATCACTGCAAGTCACAACCCACCGGCATACAATGGGTTTAAATTAAAATCGCGATACGGGGGGCCGACCATACCCAAACATATCTCGGAGGTCGAAGATCTCATACCTGAAAATTATAATGATGAGCCCGATCAGCTCGCCACTTACCTTGCTAACGGCAGGATCTCCTATCTGAACCTAGAAGAGATTTACATCGAACATGTGGAGGCCAATTTTGATATGGATGCCATTCGATCCACGGCTTCGGCATTGGCCTACGACGCCATGTACGGAGCGGGGCAAAATGTATTACAAAAGCTCCTTCCTGATGCTACCTGCCTTCATTGCGACTATAATCCTGGATTCAACGGACAGGCACCGGAGCCGATCATGCGAAATCTTGAAGAACTTTCAGGATTGATCGCAAAAACCCCGGGATTGAAAGTAGGGCTTGCCAATGACGGTGATGCTGACCGGATCGGAATGTTCGATGAAAAAGGAAGTTTTGTAGACAGCCATCACATATTGCTCTTGCTCCTATATTACCTCGCGGAGTTCAAAAAGGAAAAGGGTAAGGTCGTCGTAACGTTCTCAGTAACCGATCAAATAATCAAACTGGCTGAGATATATGGTTTGGAGTATGAAGTGACCAAGATCGGTTTTAAATATATCGCTGAAAAGATGGTTGAGGAAGATATCATCGTCGGTGGAGAAGAGTCCGGGGGTATAGCTGTAAAAGGGCACATTCCAGAGCGTGATGGGATCTGGATAGGCCTGGTCATTATGGAATTGATGGCTAAAACCGGTAAATCCCTGACAGAGTTGGTAGAGACGATCTACGACAAAGTAGGATACTTCTCATTTGACCGTGACGACTTGCATATTTCCGAAGACGCCAAGGAGAGAATTATCGAAGCTTGTGCTGATGGCCAGATCAACGAAATAGGGGGAAGACCGGTGATCCGAACAGAAAGAATAGATGGATTCAAATATTATGTAGCAGATGATCTTTGGGTCATGATCCGTCCGTCGGGAACAGAACCCGTCCTCAGAGTATATTCCCAGGGTCCAGGGAAAGAGGCTGTTCGCGAACTTCTTAGCGCTACTCACGAAGCATTGGAAAACATTTAATTGAAGTAGGGACCCTTGGAGGGTGTAGGGACCCTTGGAGGGTGTAGGGACCCTTGGAGGGTGTAGGGACCCTTGGAGGGTGTAGGGACCCTTGGAGGGTGTAGGGACCCTTGGAGGGTGTA